>CAJUKR010000012.1:0-6818 GCA_910587025.1 uncultured Christensenellaceae bacterium | reverse complement strand
TCCGCGCTTGCGGCACAGCGTATGCACCGTTACGTTACTCGGCGACAAATCGTATATTCCGTCCACGGTGCGGATAAAGTCATCGAGGTTTTCTCCGCCGAGTCCGGCTATTATATCCGTATTTATGTCGAAACCGTACTCTGCCGCCGTTTCGTAGGCTTCGAAAAACTGTGCGGTCGTATGCCTGCGTCCTATTCTTTCGAGAGTGCGGTCGTTCAAGGTCTGAGGATTTATACATACCCGAGTGACGCCGCCGTCGCGCATGGCTTTCAATTTATCCCGCGTTATGCTGTCCGGTCGTCCCGCTTCGAAAGTAAACTCCGCGCCGTGCATATCCGTCGCACGCAAAAGACGCGAAATACCGTTTGCATCGAGTACCGACGGCGTACCGCCGCCGATATACACCGACAATATGCGTTTGCCGTTACGGGCTATAAATTCCTTTACGACCGAGATCTCTTTTATAAGCGCATCGAGATATTCGCCCAAGCGGCTGTTTTTCGCATTCACGTCGGCGGACGGAAACGAGCAGTATATACACTTTCCGTCGCAATACGGAACATGGATATAAAGATTGACTTTATCCGAAAGATCTTCGATATACGGCCGTTGTACGTCGATTATTTTTTCTATTATGTCGGCATGTTTGCCGTCCACACGAAAAACGCTTTGCATGTAAGACGATATACCGTCCGGACTTCCTCCGCGCGACAGATAATCGTATGCGAGCTTTGTGGGGCGCACGCCCGTAAGACTTCCCCACGGAAGTTTTACTCCGTAATGCTCGGATAGCGTATCGTACAACGCCGTCTTCAAAAAACGTTTCGTAATGCGTTTTACTTCCAGTCCGTCGCCGCAAGGCAACGGAGAATCGAATTTTTTCGAAAACTCTCCGACAACGATCGATGCGCAAAGAGTTACAGAGTCTGAGAAATCGACGCGAATCGGCGACCCATCGTAAAACGCGGAAAAAAGCCGAAGTTCGTCAAGAAGATCGGCAGAGAATTTTTCGGTGTTCGCAGAGAAATCAAAATCAGACATAAGGATTGTTTTCCCTTTCGAAATCAAGCGTAGTCGGATCGCCGTGTCCCGGATATACTCTGTAGTTCCCGTCCAGGGCAAACAGTTTGTTTCTGATCGAATCGAGAAGCATTTGTCCGCTTCCCGTAGGGAAATCGCTCCGTCCTACGCTCAGATAAAACAACGTGTCGCCCGAAAAGATGCAATCGCCGCAGACATAGCACACTCCGCCGACGGTATGCCCCGGCGTATGGATCACATCGAGCATAAGACCGCATTCGTTAATTTTTTCTCCGCCGACAAGAAGTACGTCGGGAACGAAACGATTGAAACGCGCGCCCAATTCGCCTGCCATATTTTTTTCGGTATTCACAAGTTCGAGTTCCGCGGAATGCAGATAAATTTTTGCGCCGCGGTCGGCAAATTCTTTTGCCGCATTACAGTGATCGAAATGCGCGTGAGTGAGCAAAACGGCTTTCACCGTCACGCCGTTGCGGTCGGCTTCCGAAACTATACGCATATAATCATCGCCCGGATCGATGACGACCGCATCGCGTCCGCCGCCGGCAAAAACCAGATAACAATTTTCATACAGCATACCGGTGGTGATTCTTTTTACCGTCATACAGCCGCGCTCCTGAATACTTCGCGTACGGGCGGCAACTGTCTGAGTTTTCGGATAAGAGTATCTATTTCCGAAATATTGCCGACGTTGACCCCGATCGTAAGAGTAAGTGTATCGTTCTTATCCACTCTGCCGTTTATCGAACTCAAGGAAAGTTTCAGTTCGGAAATAACCATGGACACGTCAACGATAAGATTATCTTTATTGTTTGCGAGAATCTGCAACGACACCACGAAAGAGCTTTCGGTCTTATCTCCCCATGACGCCGATATGAGCTTCTTTTGATCGACGCTTTTTAAGTTCGGACATTCGCTGCGGTGGACGGTAACGCCGCGTCCGTTGGAAATATATCCGATAATTGCATCGCCCGGAACCGGATTACAGCATTTTCCGATATGGCAAAGCATATCCGGCTCTCCGTTTATAAGGATCCCGCCCGTTTCCTTCCGACGAAGCGTACCGGTAGGCTTGACGGGCTGTTTCGCTTTCTGATCCCTGCGGTAAAAATCTATCAGTTTGGGAAGGATCTGATGCACGGTATATCCGCCGTATCCTATTGACGCATACAGATCGTCCAAGGACGAGATGGAATATCTCTGCATGACTATATCCAACCATTCTGGCTTTAACAGTACCGGCAACTGAAACCCCAGCCGCTTGGCTTCCAGCTCGAGCATCTCTCTGCCCTTGTGGATATTGTCATCCTTCATTTCCTTTTTGAACCACGCGCGGATCTTTGTTCTCGCCTGCGTAGTCTTGACGACGCGCAACCAATCGCGGCTCGGTCCTTTGGCGCCGTTCGACGTAATGATTTCGACGTAATCGCCCGTTTCCAGTTTTGTTTCGAGCGGTACTATTCGGTTGTTGATCTTCGCACCGACACATCTGTTTCCGATCTCGCTGTGTACGCTGTACGCGAAATCTATGGGCGTCGAGCCTTCGGGGAGCGGAACCACATCGCCTTTGGGAGTAAATATAAACACCTGTCCTTCATACAGGTCGACTTTGAGCGATTCGTAAAGCTCCTGAGGATCGGCGGCTTCACCCTGTGCGTCCATTACGCCGCGGAGCCATTTGAGCCTGTCCTCGCTGTTATCCGCAGCCACGGAATTATTCGCATGCTCTTTATATTTCCAGTGCGCCGCGATACCGAATTCCGCGATACGGTGCATTTCGTATGTTCTGATCTGGATCTCGAACGGTGTACCGTAATTCGTCATGACGGTCGTATGCAACGACTGATAGTTATTCGGCTTCGGTACGGCGATATAGTCCTTGAACCGTCCGGGAATAGGCTTCCACTGCGAATGAATAAGTCCGAGAACTTCGTAACAGGCTTCGACGTTTTCCACGATTATGCGCACCGCGGTGAGATCGTAAATCTGCTCGAAAGTTTTGTTCTTTTCGCTCATCTTTTTATAGATGCTATAAAAATGTTTGGGACGTCCGCTCACCTCGCCTACAATGTCGTGCTCCTTCATCGTTTCGCGAAGCGTCGTACAAAGTTTGTCGACGATTTCCTGTCGCTCGGCGCGCTTCAACGAAACTTCCTTGACCAACGAATCGTATGCGTCGGGGTGAAGCACTTTAAGACAAAGATCCTCCATTTCGCACTTAATATAACTCAAGCCGAGTCGCGAAGCAAGCCGCGCATATATCTCCAACGTTTCGTTCGCAAGCGCCACCTGCCGCTCTTTGGAAAGAGCTTCGACCGTACGCATGTTATGAAGTCGGTCGGCAAGTTTGATTATAAGCACGCGAATATCCTTTGCCATTGCGAAAAACATTCTGCGGAAATTCTCGGCTTGCTCCTGTTCTTTGGACGTGAACGAAATTTTTTTCAGTTTCGTGACTCCGAGAACAAGTTCGGTTATCACATCGCCGAAGCGTGTACGTATATCCTCTTCGGTCGCATCGGTATCTTCGAGTGTATCGTGCAAAAGCGCAGCGCATATCGAACCGAAATCCATACCGAGATCGAGCAAAATGTTCGCGACGGCGACGGGATGGGTTATATACGGCTCACCCGAAACGCGGCGCTGATCGCCGTGCTTGAGCGTAGCGTAATCAAGCACCTTCGCGATAATTTCGCGGTGCTCCTTCGTATATATCAATTGACATCTCGCAAGCAGTCTTTGCATATCACACTCCTCTTTGCGCCGAACGATATATCGCGGAATCGGTAAGCGGTTTGTGCACTTCCTTATTGACCTTAAGTCCGTCTCGCCCGAGTGCAACAAACCCGAGCTGCATAAATACGGCAAGACAGAATACGAACTGAACGGGATCCGAATCGCCGACAAGCTGAGAAAACCGCTTATAATAAACTATGACGCTTTTATTTGCGGCTTCGGGATGATTTACGATCGCCGAATAATATTTCGCGAAAACCGTTCTGTCAGTGGAAACCGAATCGAGCAAACGGCAATGCCCGTCTTCGGGAATATAAATCTTTGCTTTTGTAATTTTATTCAGATAAGAAATTACGGCAAGCGTCGGCGGAGCGTCCGCAAACACTATACGATCATAATTGCCCAGATCCGTATTATCATCAAAAGTCGGAGCGACTATGATCCCCGAGTAATTGTTTTTTTCCGAACGGAACATATAATCGTGCGTAATGAATTTACCGGAATTCATGCCGAGCACCCTGTTATACGATTCCCGATCGGCGCAAACGAACAACGTTCCGTATACGGATTCGGGAAGAAGCGACGGCAATTCGTCTGCGGCATATTTTTCGAATTTGCACTCGGTGTCCGTTTCTTCCGCAAGAAGCATCGACAGATAAGCGGCAGGCGCCAGTCCGTCGTTGATATAAAGCTCGGACGGAACTACGGATTTGATGTAACCAGACACGCCGCCGTTAAGTCCTTCGGTCAGTTCGAGAACGATCTTCTTCTCATCCGATCCCATTAAAAATTGATTTTTGTTATAAAAGTAGAATGCGAATGTCTGAAGCGCGCCCACATGCACCTGAGTATGCTGAGGATTTTTGCATGGTGCGAATTTTATTCCGCTTGCGGAAATACAAAGCAACGGTTTCGTATTTCCGTAACCCGTAGGCTCGATCATATCAATTGCCTTAAGAAAAGATTTATCGCACTCGCTCGCTTCGATATCCAGATCGTATGTCACGGACGGCACAAAGTATTTTTCAGGCTGTTTTGCCATATACTCGTTCACTCGCGTACGGAACGCGGCTATATTGTCCTCATGCACAGCAAAACCCGCCGCGCCGGGATGTCCGCCGAACTCAACGAGCAGGCCGGAACAATAAGACAACGCATCGTAAATATTGATGCCTGCGATCCCGCGCGCAGTACCCTTATAAACGCCCTCTTCGGATCGGTCGACTATAATAAACGCCGGACGATTATAATCTCCCGCAAATCTCGCGGCGGCGATACCCGTAACGCCTTTTGACCATGCGGGATTGACAAGCACTATCGCTCTGTTGTCCGTCAAATTCTCAAACGTCAGATCGGTTTCCGCTTCGGCGTATATCTCGTCGCAAACCTCTTTTCGCTTATTATTGTCACGTTCGATTTCCGCAATGATATCGTCGATACGTTTTTCGTCCGACGTAGTAAGAAGCTCGAACGCACGGAACGCATCCCCCATTCTTCCCGCGGCATTTATTCGCGGAGCGATTTTATATGCGATATCCGACGATGCGATTTTACCCGAAAGCCCTTGGGAGCGAAGCAGCTTTTTAAGTCCTATATTGCATTTACCGCCCGAAAGCATTTCCAGACCGAGTTGCACGATCAACCTATTCTCGTCTTTGAGCGATACAAGATCCGCGATAGTCGCAACCGCCGCAAGATCGAGATATTCGAGATACGAATCTCCGCCGAGCGCCTGCACGAGTTTCAACGCCACGCCAGCGCCGCAAAGGAACTTGTCGGGATATGCGTCGCCCGATTGCTTCGGATTGACGACAACGCAATTCGGCAAAACGTCGCCCGGCTCGTGATGATCCGTAACGATTATATCCACTCCGAGATCCTGACAGTGTTCGACCTCTTCTATGCCCGATATACCGCAATCGCAAGTCAGTATGAGATCGGGTGATATTTCTTCTATGATGCTCTCGATCGAACTTACGTTCAGCCCGTATCCTTCGCTGACACGATTGGGAATATGGACGTATGTGTCGCAACCGCATGACTTGAAATACAGGGAAAGAATCGACGCAGAACATACTCCGTCCGCATCGTAATCGCCGTATATCAATACGCGCTCACGATTTTGCATCGCCAAACGAATACGATCGACCGCCTCGCGCATTCCCGTCATTCCGAACGGATCGTATAAATTATCTTTACTCGGATGAAGAAAACGCAACACGGCTTCTTCGGTATCGATCCCGCGCGAAATCAGCAACTCCGCAAGTCTGCGGTGAAGATTGAGTTTTTCGGACAACTTTCCGATTTTTATCGGATCGGGATCGACCGCATTTTTTCTCGTTAAAACCGTGTTCATAAACTGACCTAAATTAAAAGCCCTCCGTTTTGTTGACGGAAGGCTTTGCTTGCATTATTCGCCGTCGGTTTCGGCAGGCTCGCCTTCCACCGCCGTTGATTGCTCGCCATCCACGGAAGTTTGCTCGCTTTGCGGCAAATCCGGGGATACCGTATTTTCGATAACTTCGTCGTCGGCAGGTTCTTTATCCGATGCTTCCACGGCGATAACTTCCTCGGCGGAAGTCGAATCGGCTTTGACAGGCTCGTCCATTCCCGCAAGGAAGTCGTCCGCAGGCGCGGTAACTTCGGACTGAGACGCAACAGCCGCGACAGGAACTTTTTTGAGACGTCTTTCTTTCCACAACGACCACAAGGACGGAGCAAGGAATATAGACGAGAACGTACCTGCGACCAAGCCTGCGACAAGCGGCAGACAGAACGTAATCAGATCGCCTACGCCGAATATAGCGGCGACGACAGCGACCGATACGACCGTCAGCATCGTTGTACCCGTAGTGTTTATCGAACGCACCATCGTGTCGCGAATCGATTCGTTTGCGATCACGGAAGGTTTCGTATCCGAAGACATCGTCTTGACTTTGTCTCTGACTTTATCGAATATTATGATGGTATTGTTGATCGAATAACCGAGTATTGTGATCAAGATCGGAAGAGCACACGTCTGAACTCCAGTCACCATACGG
>CAJUKR010000011.1 GCA_910587025.1 uncultured Christensenellaceae bacterium | reverse complement strand
TTGCAGGGTACATTGTGCCCTTTCTTAAACCTCGTCTCCTTGCCGACAGTGTTACCTTTCTTAAACTGCCCAGAATTAGGCTTACGCTCCTTTTTCGGCGTAGCCTCTGTTTTCTTTTTTGTTGTTTTCTTTTTAGGGGTGTCGCTCATTTTATCTCTCCCTGAATAAATAAAATAAGCCCCACTCACTTACTGAGCAGGGCTCTAACCTCTATGGGTATTGGCACTGTATTAAGTTTATCATAAGATTAACTCAAAATTGTACCCGAAAATTATGACGGGCTTTTACGCCTTGATTTTATCGCCTATATATACTCTCTGTATATACTTACTTGTATTATATATAATATATATATTATACTTATTCTGTTATACAGTATAGAGGCTCTTACGGCTCGTTGTATATCGCCCCGTAAAGTTTGTTATAGAGCTCGTCGATTTGTTCTGCCGATACGCCGAAAGGATCGATGTTTTCCATGTAATTTATGAATTGATAGGCATTGTCGGCGATTATTTCTTTCAGTTTTTCCGCGAACTCTTTGACTGCGCTCGCTTTGATTTTCGCCTCCATACGCGCTCGTTCCGTAACATCGGCGTGGCATACTATAAATTCGCACCCTCGCGGCAGCGGCGCAAACCTAACCTCCATTCCCATAATCATAGGCGGAAACGTCGTTATGAGGTTTAATTGCTTGTCTGCAAGAGCGAACGGCTTAACATAGCGCAACCGCTTGTTTATGACGATGGTATTTGCCTCTATACCTCGCTCGATAGCCGACTGCCGCGCGTCCATGATTGCCTTTAATATCGATTGTCTATCCATGATACCTCCTAAATTAAAGCCCTATATACCAATGGCTATCGCGCACTTGAAATGCGTCGCCGAGCTGCATTGTATCGGGGAAATTTGCAAGCGTCGTTTGTATGGCTGGTTTGTCAATCTCTGTTGCGTAGTATCGAACGACGTTCGCCCCGAGTTCTTTCAAAGCTATTTGCCCACAGCTCATGCCGTCGTACATCGACAAAACCTCTATCGGCTCGGTCGTTATATTCGGTATGTGCGACAGTATGTGTTTGATAACCTCAACCGTCCAGCCGTTGCCAAGCATTTTGTAATTCTGCGTATCGGAACACGGCATTTTGTACCAATCGGGGATCGTTTGCAATCTCCGACATTCGGCGACCGTGAGCTTGCGAATAATGCAAAACATATCGGGCAGCTCTATGTTGTACTCCTTGCCCTTGATAGTGATTTTGCCGTTTTTAACGACGTAAACCGTGTGTATCTTGCCGTCCGCATAGCAATACGCTTTCGTTGGATTGCCCTCGCTGTCAAACTCAGTCGCATAATTGTATCGTTCGAGCGGCACAGCATATAAACCCGTCTTTGCACCGCCACCGCCGCCGTTCGCACAAAGCGCGGTCGATTTGCCGTCCACGCCGTAAATACGCCATTGCTTGCTCTCGCTTACCGTTCCGTCCGATTGCGGCATTGTGCCCACTCTGACGGGCTCAGCCACGCAGGTGCGCCTTTCGGTATCGTTACAAATCAAATTGCGCATACCGTCTTTTGTGCCATAAGTCGCTTTTAGGCATTTCGCCTTGCCTGTTGCCGTCGTATTGACTGCAATCGGCTCGGCGACATAATCGACCTTTTGCTTATTCGGATTGTCGGTAAAGCATTTATCAAGCAGACTGCCGTCGCCATCGCCCTTATGACAGTAACCTGCAAGCACGGGGCGGCTCTTATCGGCATTTATGTATTCGGGTATGCGTATAGGCTCAACCACCTGATTGCCGTAGGCTCCGCTTGGGCTCGCCGTCAACGTCGGGCATTTATCCGAATGTGCGCCGCCCTTATTAAAACCATGTGCGTTTTGCAACACGCTCAACCCTGATTCCAAAACATCTTTCAGCGAAATTCCTCTGTCTTTTGGCTGTTTAACCGCGCCGCAGTTATGTACATAAAATCTCTCGCGGCTTTGTGCGCTTACGAGCGCGGAATTTATTTCGATATACCGCACGTCGCTGTACGGCATTAAAAACGTGCCGTCGTACACATTCAGCAGGTTTCTGATCTCGCATTTAATCGGCTGTGCCGCCGATACATTGTTTTCGTAAAGAAAGTAGTCGGGCTTGAATTTATCTTTTGCTATAAGATAATTTTTGAATAGCTCCCAACCCAAGCCGCTTGCCTGCGTCTCCCTATGCTGTTTCTGTGCAATCGACCAAAACGTGCATGGCGATCCGCCGAGTAAAATTCGTATCATTGTTTTCTCCTAAATAAGCAATAGCTCTTTGGCTATCTCGTAGATCGCCTTGCGCTTGCGATTGTAGTAGGCATTGTGCGACAAACACCACTGACTTTGGCTTTTGTCATAGCCTCGATTATCGGCGATGTCGTTGATAAAATGCTGTCTGACAGCCTCCTCAATGTCCGATAACGCTTTATTTATGGCGGCGTTCGTGGCTATGTATGCGCTCAAAGTTTCCTTGGATAAAGAGCCCTCGCGTATGCAGAGCTCTTTTCTTGCGTAATCGGCACACTGCGCCCTGACGACCTTTACAACGCCGCTCGGCAGCTCGTATTTATAAAATTGCCTCGGTCGCCCAACAGGTCGTCCGCTCGTTACATAACTCATACGTTATGCCTCCTTAGTCCTTGTTTTCTTTCGCCTCCGCCAGCACCTGCGCCATAAATTCCTGATACTGTTGCTCGCTCATGTAGAGCTCGCACACGCCTTTACACCGCTTGAAAGGATCGTCTTTGTCGCATAGACAGAAATCGCCGACGTACTTTTTGCGGTAGAAAAACGCGCATTTTTCTGGTCTTATTCGCTTTGCCATTATATCCACATAACCTCCGTTTTTCCCGTATAGCCCTTTTCCCAGACAAACCACGCATACGCAACGGCAGAGCCGCCGCCCTCGCGCATACGCTCAAATTCGCCGTTTTTGGCGCACAGTACGCGCTTTGAGAAAACGTATATTGCTTTCGGCGGCTGTTTGCAAAAGAGCTCTCTATGCCTTTTCTCGCCCTCTAAAAATGTGAGCTTTAAGAACATATAACACTTACATCCGAGCGGCAAAATCTCCAATGCCCGTTTGACAAACTCCAAACCGTACTTGTACGGCGGATTCGTGATAATGTCGTATGTCTCGGGGGGGGGTACGCTATCATTCGCCAAAAAATCGACCAATTTATCACAGTAGCCGCGCTCGACAATATCCGTCGAATAAACGCTGTACCCGTGCTGTTTCAGTCTCTCCGACAAATGCCCTGCGCCACAGGCACACTCCCAAATGTTCGTATTCGGTTTCTCCACCGAAAGCAGTTTGTCTATCGCTATCGGATCGGTGGCATAGTAGTCGTCCGCCTCGCGTTCCTCGTCGGTGTGATTCGAGGCACCGAGCGTTTTCCATATCGAATTTGCGTTACCGCTCCAATCTTTGTTTGTCATATTCTCAAAACCTCGGCAAAGCACCAGCTTTGCGGCGGTAGCTTTATTTTGCGTTTCTCGCAAATATGCTCGGTCAACGCACACCGTCCGCAGTCATACGAGCCGCAGTCTTTATAGCCGCAGTTTGCCCTGTCAAGCGGTCTCACAAATTCCGACAAGTCTTTGGACTTGTCGTATATGACAAGATCGGATATGCGCATTTCGGATATGTCCTTATAGTCTTTGCCGCTGTACTCTTTGATTTCCCACGGCTCGACGCAGGCTCTCAACGGCAAATGCGCAGGTATTCCCATGCAAATACGCCACTCCGTTATGTCGCGGCAAATCCACTCGTTTACGACCTTATGCCGCCCGTCAAAGCCGCTCTCATAGGTGTACACCTTGAAAGGCAGCTCTATCTTTGGCGGCTTTGTACGAAGCTCCGACGTTTTTGCGCCGCGTTCGATGTTTCGATTATGCCGCGCCTGAATACTCATTAAAATTGCTCTCACGTTATGCCTCCAATCCGTATTTTTCGTAAAGCTCAACGAGCCAGCCGCCGCCGACGTGTTTACTTACCTCGTCTAAAATCTTTTTTGCCGTGTCCTTGTAGATTTGCTCTTTCTCGATTTCGAGAACATTCTGCATATTTTTTACAAATCGCTCATTCTCGATATGTGCGTTACTTTTCCAGATTTCCTCGTGATTGTCTATGTAAGCGCGTAAGCTCATAATCTCGCCGTGCATATCCTCGTTTTCCGCTTTTAGACGGCTTATTTCGTCGATACCGTCGCTGTTGCGTTTCAAGTCGTCCACAAAGAAAACAATGCCCTTACAATAGATTTCTGCGTCCTCGTAAATGTTAAACACCTCGTGTTTCGGCTCAAATTCATACTGCCAACTGATATTGTCTTTCGCCCATACAGCCGTTATCGGGTAATAAACATTTACGTCGGCGTCCGCATTTCCCTTTTCGTCAATACAAATAGTACCGCCGTCATAGCACCCGTATTCGTCGTCGATTATTCCCCGAAGTTCCATAAGGTCGTCCGATTGCCCAAAACAAATAACAACTCCGTTGTCTTTGCATAGACTGTCTAATTCTTTAACCGTCCTATCCTCTAACCCATACGGCAACCCGTTTAATTTGCTTGCCACCACTTTTAACAAATCGTAGTTTTTCATGTTGTCCTCCTATAACAACAGGTCGATGTTCTCATAGGTATTCCCTATGACCTCGGCACTTTCAAATGCCGCACCGTGTAACAGTGTTTCCTCTGGCGACTTTACCACAACAAACTCCGCGCTCTTTTCTCGGTACAATACAGCACCTATAACGCCACCCAGCTTTACGATGTCGCCGCTGTATATTTCCGTTCCTTTTTTATCCTTACGTCCGATATACACGCCTACGCTTTTCGGATCGACAGCCACCGATACTGGCTTAGGTGAACGCCAATCTGCCGTACTGTTGAATATTATGTAATGCTCGTACTTAGGCTTGAAATAACCGCCATAGTACCACCGTCTTGTGTTCTTGTCGTAACCTCTGCATTTAATAGTCGCCATAATCTGTGCCCTCTCGGTCTTGAAAGCTCTGCATAAGCAGCCTTGCCGCCCACGACGTTGCCTGCGCAACACCGTACTCGCCGTCGTACAAAAGCCGTCCAAAGCTGCGTTTTAGCCTTACATCGCCTCTGTACATTTCGATCGCCACGCCGTCCGCCTCGATAGCTATCTTTATTTTCAAGTCGTTACCCCCCCCGAGAGAGTAAGCATATCGTCCGTGAAATTTATGCTCGACGGCTCGTTATAGGCGTGTAGTTGCACCTTGTAAACGTATCGTTTTTCTTTACCCGAATACAGTTTGTCGATTATAACGCCCTCTCTGTCGCAAGCACGGGCGATCCTCTTGTTCTTGCGCTCCGCAGGCAGTTCGTCATAGGGTACTACCCTGATATTGTCTCCGATCTTGAAATCCACGTTATTTGCCCTCCGTGTTGTCTTTGTTGTTTTTATGTTTTACGGCATGGGCGCACAGCAAAATGATGTCTATCGCTATGTGGAGCCCTGCCGCAGTAAGACCAAATATGACTAAATCCATTATTTGCTCTCCCGATACTCTTTGTCCTTGCAGTTCCGTACCGCCAAGCACCTGCAACCGTGCTTTTCGCAGTATGCGTATGCGTGATTCATGCCGATGGCGTGATAATTTATCGGCTTGTAATAGTCGCTCCACACCTTGCGCGTATGATGTACACAGCTCTCGCAGTCTTTAACTCTCATGTCCGCGCTCCCTGTAATGCTTGTCAAGCCATTCCGCGCTATATCCCATGTAGAGTATCGCGTATGCCCTTTCCTGCACCGTAAGCGGCAACAAAAGCGTTATTTTTGCCTTTATGTGTGTTTTCATTTGCGCACCTCCCACGGCAGCGTATCTTGTCTGAAATCGTTGCCCATAATCTTGCGGAGGCTTTCTTTCATGAAAACATTTATACCGTGCAAGTCTGCCGTTTCAACGATGGTATCGATCCATTTCTTTTGGGGGATCACTTTTCCCTTTCGATTGCCCGTTTCCGCTCCGACAATAACCAATTTCAGGGCTTTGTCTATATACGGCATAATATCGACCGCCTCTAAAATCGGCTCCACGCTTAAAAAGTCAACTCCGAGCGGCTGTACCGCGAAAGGCACGTTATTTGTTACGCTTACGCCGACAAACAGGTTAAACGGGCGAATGTTCGCGGTTTTATAAAACCGCGCTTGTTCTCTTTTAGTGAGCTCGCCGAGCCGTTTTGTAAGCGCTATGTATCGATGTTGCGGATTCGCAACTATCTTTGCCATAACCTCGTCAAACCACTCTTGCCGCCAGCACCCGATGTCGCTCATGCTATCGATAAACACGCTTTTCGGCTTTTTACTATCAAACTGTTTGAGCCTATCGGCAAAGTATTCGGGGTGTCGCCAATCTTTTATGATCTGAAAGCGACAGTTTATTTTCTCGCCGTAACAGTATTTGCAACCGTTTTGACAGCCCACGACGGGATTTACCGTACAATCGCACCAATCGATTTTTGTTTGTTTCATTTCAAGTCCTCCGCTTTGTCTTTCGCCGCCCACAAACACAGACGTATCTTGCGGCGTATCTTGCAAGTGCCAAGATACTTAATGCCGCAAAAGCCCTCGCAAGAGCAAATACAGCACGGATTCGACGCGGCATATTCTATCGCCTGTCTCGCTGTATCGGCAGCGTTAATTGTTTGCATTATCTTGTTCATAAGCCGCTCCCTGCGTCTGGGCTATGCGGATAGGCGGCAATCGTACCGCCTATCCGAGCCACAAACGTGCTATCCGAGGATAACAACCTTTTCCGCCGCGATCTCTTGCGCAAACGCCTTTGCAAAGAAAGCTCTGATGTTTGCCTTTGCTTTGATTTTCCATGCGCCGCCGTCCGCCTCGTAGAGCGCGAAAATGTTTTTATCGCTTACCCTGAACAAAAACTCGGATTCGGGCTGTTCCACCTCTATAAACGTGCGGAACGGCGCGAGCTGATAGATGGGAGATACCTTGACATCGGCGGCGAGCATAGCACCCTGCTTTGCGACAACCTGCTGTGTAATGCCGTCGTCGCTCAACTGTACAGATTCGACGTTTTCCACCTTTTTCAAGAGCTGCAACAGCTCCGCCGATTTTTCCGTTTGTACGAAAAGCGAGCGCAGGGCTATGATAAACTTTTCGTAGTCATACCCTCTGCCGAACTCGAACCTGTTACCCTCTGCGACCGCGCTATACGGCTGCTCGCGCTCTTTTTCGGTATCGAGCGAGGATATAACCGTAACGGCTCTCTCGGACTCGATATTGATGTACAGCGGACAGTCAAATCTATCCATTTCGCGTTTGACGATCTCGACGATGGACGACAAATCCGAAAACCTGATCTCTCTCGCGGTGTTCTTTACGGGCTTGATTTCCGTAAGCGCTTTGGTGCTGAAAATGCGGTCGCCGACCTCGATTGTTTGCACCTTGTTTTCCTCGACAATCTGCCGAATGTCTTGTACGATGTTTGTGTTGTTTTCCATGGTTTTTATTCCTCCGATTTGTTGATTTTTACTATGTTGGTTTCGTGGATTTCTCCAAAAATGTCTTTTTGACCGTCGATATATCCGCCGCCGCTTTCTACAAGCTGATAGGTACTGCCTATGACTGCCATCGCCATTTGCGCGTGGACGGCGTTCGTCGGTCGGAGCGTCTTTTTTACGGTAGTCTTGATATTTACCGTAGTCCTGTTGTTTACGGGCGTAATGCTCATTTCTATCGTGAGCTTACGCGGTTTTTCGTCGGTATTCGGATTTTGCAAATTCTCTATGACCTTGATAAGCTCATAGTTGATACGGTCTAATGCCGCCGCATTCGCAAAGTCCAAAACCGTTGCTACTTCTTTCATTGTGGTGTCCTCCGAATAATTTACTGTTTTGTATCGAGTATGGCGGCATTGTAGAGCGCAGAAATCATATACTGCATTTTGTTTTTTACCTTGCCGCTTTGGTACCGCTTTTCAACATCGCTAATCGCTTTGTTGAGGTTATCGAAATCGTTGTTTCTCTTGATGTGCGAACAGAGCAAGTACAAAAAGTAATACGTCGGTACTCGTTGCTTGTTTATAACCACATAGGGCTTGTTGCGCACCTCGGATATGATCGCCTCAAACATTTTCTGATAATCGAGAATTGTTATGTTGCCAATGGTAACGCCTAAAAGATCGTCCTGCTCCTCGATCCAGCGATTTAGCATTTTTGAAAAGTTATCCGCATACCAATTTGCGCTTTGTTGCTCCTCGCCATCGGGCGGTACAAGCGATTTGTCCGTTACCTCTAAAATCGGCAAGCTGTCCTCGCTCGGCTTTTCTCCGCCCCATCTGGTCTCCGCCGCCGCGGTGCGTTTCTTTGACAGCTCCTCCCGTTTCTGCAAGTTCTCAATCACGCGAGAGCTACAAATCCGACCTTTTTTAACCTGAAACATACCGTACTTATACACAACGTCGCGCGCCATTTCTTCCTCGGCTCGCAGGTCAAAAGCAATGGATTCTAACTCGGACTCTTTGATATATCCGCCCTGCTCATGCAGGATTTCCACGAAACACCAATAAAAGCCGTAGCCAGCCAATCCCCAATCTTTGCGCACGTCGCGTAAATGATCTCGGCTATGGTAATCGTGGCTAAAATAGTTTTTTTCTCGCATAATCTCCTCCCGTCAGAGAGTATCGCCGCCGCAAGAGGGGTGTGCCTCGTCAATATCGATTTCCAGCATTGGCTCTATTCCGTACCGCTTGTTGGCGATTATCGCCACAACCTGCGTGTCGTCCTTGTAGGCAACCTTGTTAAGAGCGTCGCAAACGACTTTTATCACGTTATCGATGTCTGGCTTTACCTGAGGGCGTATAAGCCCGTCCAGAGCCTCTGCCGTGCGTTTCTTGCTAAACGATTTAGGTATTTGATAAATCGCCAATATGCTTATACGCACGGGCTTATCCCAATACGGAGACGGCGCACCTTTGAGCGCTTGTATGTATGAGAGGTTTATCAAGTTTTCGTAACTCGCCGTTTTCTCTGGTGTGTACGCCCTTGCAAAATTGCCTCTCACACATACCCGTGCCCTCTGCTTGCCCTGAGGTTGACCGTAAACCTCAATTCGCATTGTGCCCGTCTGCCTCGATATTTTCGGGCTCTACATCAACCACGCCGTCGCCAAAAAATTCGTCCTCGCTGAATTGTGCGGCGGCGTTCGCGGCGGACACCTCTTGCACAATCTCGTGCCTGAGCTCGTTTTTGCTCTCGCTGAACTCGCTCGCCTCAAAGACCTCGCCGCCGTCCTGCTCAAAGGCAGACTGCATTTCGATCGACATAATGCCCCACTTGGATATGAGCTGACGGAGCATAGTTTTGAACGCCATGCCGTCGAAATCCTTGTACCAGAACGAGCTGTATTTCCACATCTCCGCCTCGGGCACCTTGCCTGCCTCGAAATCGGCAAAAGATACTCTGTCGTATTTGGGCTGCTTGCCTTTCTTTGCCTCCAAACTGAACGCTTTGGAGTATTTGTCGGCGTGTAAGAGCATTTTTTTCTTGCTCCAATACAGGCTCTTGGTAAAGCCGTTGACGAGCTCGAAATAAGCGTAATATCCGATAGTCGGCGCTTTCTCGCGTTCCTCGTCGTCGGCGATAAGGTTTACATTCAGCTCCTCCGTGAGCGGATTGTAACTCTCGAACTCGCCCTCTTTGATAGCAACGACGTTGATTTTTCTGTACTTGCCCGAACGTATAGCGAGCTGTATATAGCCCTTATAGCCGAGTATGAACGTCGCAACGGTGCGATTGTTTTTTGTGTCCTCGAACGGCACCATGTACGCCAAGCCGAGCTGCGGCGAAAGGCTTAAATCCAAGGCGTTCGCCAGCAATGCCGACGAAACGATGGTCGTGGGATCGCAAGCCTGCAACTGCGGCTGTGTCGATGTCGCGGACACAATGGACGAAATGAACTTTTGCGCCTCTTTCTCGGAGCCGATCATTCCGTTGATCCACGTCTTGATTTTGTCCTGCGCGAGATACCCCGAAATCGTGGTAGGCTTTACGCTCGGAGCGTTACCGCTTGTTTTTTGTAAAGAATTTTTGACAGCCATTTTTATATCCTCCTGTTAGGCTCTTTCAAATTTGATTTTGTTGTCATTCATAAACGCCTTTAATGCGTTTAACTGTTCCGCCGTGCCCGTAACCTTGAAAGCAAGGGTAAACACTTTTTCGGTCGCCTCGTTCGCCTGCACGGGCGCAGGCTCGTCTTTCTGTGCCGCCGCCGCTTGTTGTGCCTGCGCCGCCTCTTGCGCCGCTATGCGCTGTTTTTCAGCCTCTATGCGCTTGTGCTCCGTGATAGCGTTCGCAAGGCTCAAATCCTCAAAGTATTTTTGCTTGATAGCAACCGTGTCGCCGCCCAATGCGTCAATGGTCGCAAGCTCCGACGTGATTTTCTCGATGGCGGCGGCAATCTCTTTTTTTATAGCCGCCATGCTCTTGCTTGCGTTAAGCCAATCGGCTTGTTGAACTTTCTCGAAAGAAATAAACACACTAAGCTCGGCAGGAAAAACCTCTGCAAAATACGCCTTGATCTCCGCAAGTTTGCGCTCTCTGCAATCCGTCTCCCACACCTTTACCTGTGTGTCTATCGTCGCCGTTACGGAATCCACGACGGCGATAACCTCGTTGATTTCGTTCGTGAATTTGTCTAACGGCATGGTATAAATTTTCTTGATTCGCAGTCTCTCGTCGTTGAGAGCCTTTGCGAACTTGTTAAGCGTCGCTCTGTCCGCTTTTGCCTCGGCGATGGAGTCCGCGTCGTAGGTCTTGCCCTGATAGGCTGCAAGCCTCGATTTTACGCCCTCCATCAACTCTGCGTTGTTGAACGCAATCATGGCAGGCACCAATTTTTCGATAGGTGTTGCCAGACGTAACGTCAATTCGTTTGCCATAAAAATATCCTCCGATTTAATGAATTTTTTAGATTTGAGGGAGCACCCTCGCAGGACGCTCTTTGCGCTTTACATAGCCCCAAAATTCGTGCTCTGCCTCGTCAAGCAATCGCATATCCGACAGCACATCGGCGCTCTGCGTTATGAGGTATCTTTGCCCCTCTGTTTTTACCTGTTCGTCCTCGTTCCTTTCTTTCCAGCGAAACTCGGCGTTTAGGATTACAAACTTGCGACCTGTTACCAGCATTTGGTGCAAAGTTTGTATGTAGTAGTTTTGTGGGATTTGTCCTCGCCAATGTTCCCACGTTTGCCGCGAATCCACGACGACCGTCTTGCCCTCGTACACGCCGAGCTCTTTGCTCCGCTTATCCGTAAGCTCGCCGTCCAAACTCGCAAATTGAAAACCGTCCTTTCGGTACACGACCGATTTGTTGACCTTGACCTTGTATCGGTCGGCGTATTGCAATGCAAACAGTCCGACGAGAAATTTCTCGGCTTTTATGCCGTACTGCACACGCTCCAACTCGTCAAGGTCTTTCGGCTTTCGTAGCCCCATTTTCTGCTCCCACAGATCGACATTCGACAAGGTGTTTGAATAACCGAGTACAGCTGCCGCCTCGCTTGCGCCTATGCCCGTCGCGCGGAATGCAAGCCATTCGGGAGAATTGTGTTTTAGCTTGATTATCTCGTAGCCCATAGCGACCGCCTACACTCCCTCCGCTTTCGCAAAGTCTTTGAAAATCTGCTGTCGCTCGTTCCTGAGCTCTGCAACGGGCTCTACCCTCAATTCGGGGTATTCCTGTTGCAACTTGCGGCGGCAACGGGTAATGCTCTCCATCTGCCGCAGCTTGCCGCTATTAGCCAGCTCCGCAAACGATTCCTGAGCATTGATACCCAAGCGTTTGAACACGCCGAGCAACAACTCCGTGTCGCTGCTCCTCGCCTGCTCGTTCTCAACGAGCTCCGCATAGACAACCTTTTTCAGTTCGCCCAACTTTTGCATATCGCACCTCCTGTTTAATTTGCTTTTGCATAATATCCGTACACGCAACGGCTCCCGTCTCGCGTACAATCGTAAGTGTCGTGCAACACGCCGTCAATAACCGCGGCGCAGTGTGCCGAAACACTTACAACGATCCTACCTTTCGGCAATTCCTTTTCGCGCAAATGGACGGTACAACCTTGCCCGATGTGCATTGTCGGGTACCATTGAAACCCGAAATGCGCCATCACTTTGCGCGTTGTCGATTTTGTTACGCCCGTCCGCGCCGTCGATTTGTTTTTCTTGCGCTCTTTCTTGCCGTATTCGTTGATAACGTCGTAAACCTCTTTGTAGGGCAATTCCGCGGCGATTGCTATTGCTCTGCATACACAGTCGCACGTTTTGCCCTTGTAGCCTGCGGCAGCCCTGCCGCCGTCGTCGTAAACGAAATCCATAATGCCCTCCTGTTTAACGGCTCCTCGCAATCTGATTGTAAAGCCATTCGGGAATTTCCGAAACGCTCTTTCCGTAAGTTAGCGGTCTGTCTTGATAATCGGTAGTCGCAACGTATTCGCGCGTTTTACAAACGGATTTAGGAATCCACGTATTTTTTTGTGTATTCGGGGCATACCCTGCTTGAATTTCGACAAGATACGCCTTTTCCGTTTCGTGGATAATACCCAAAGACACCTCTATCATGCGTTGCGCCATGGTTTACCCCTCCTGTTTTGCAAGATACTCGCGGAGAGCCTCGCGCACGATGTCGCTTATGCCCAAATCTCTGGGCTTGGCGAGCTCGACGATTTTTTTGTGCGTTTCTCTCGAAACGGGAGCACCGACATAAACCTTGTCTTTCGTCGCTTCGACCGTCTTAATTGTTTTCTCTGCCATGCTTACCTCCTCCGAAAATAAAAAAATGGGCTTACCAGCTAAGGTAAACCCATAAAGGAATTTCCAAAAATTAAAGGCTTGCCCTAACTGACAAGCCTATTGTAGAACAACATTTTCATTTTCATTGTTTATGTACTTATATTTTACATTATGTCCCGTTTTTTGCAATAGAATGTTGTCGAATATAAGTAGAATTTACTTGATCGGCAATAGAATACGCCGAAAAACAAACAAATGCCTCTCGTTCGACGAGAGGCATTTGTTTTATGACATATTAACTGAGTTCTTTTATACGCTGAATGATGACCGCGCCTTCGCCCGTCTTGATATTCTTTGCCGCGTCGTTTAAGAACGCGGACAGCCTTCTCGACATGACCGATTTGCCGCTGCTTTTTTTCACAAGCTCTATGATCGCGCGCGAAGTTGCGTCAAGCATGAATTTGCCGAACGTCGCCTTAGCCGCAGTATTGCGCACAGCGCACTTGACTATTTCGTCGGCGTCGGCGATCTTACCCGACACGAGAAGCGCGGAAAGATATCCCACGGTTTCGGGACGCGTGAACGCCGTACGCGAATAACGGTAAACCGCAGTACGCACGGGCACGCTTTCGATAAGCGTTTTCGAAAACTTCGAAGCGTTGTGATGTTCGAACAGCGACTCGGTCACGTCCGCATATACGCGGGCATATTCCTCGCCGTTCATCTTCGCATCGACCGCGCCGAGAGCATACTCCCAAAGCAGTACCGCCGACGAATAGTCGAACGTAAGCGCGCTTTGCATGACTTTGCGCCACCCGCTTTCGTTCTTCACCGCGTCGGGCACGGCAAAAAAATCTTTCAGGATATTCAGATACTTTAACTCTTTTGTTGTCATTTCGATTGTCCGTAAATCAGTTTATTTCGAAAGTACCGAGTCCGGTAAGGAATTCCGCGGTTTCGTCCGCGCTCTTGAATACGGCTATATTCTCGAGAATACGCTCGCAAACCGACCCGATCTCCGCTTTGATATAAATGCCCGCTTCCACCTTAGACATCTCTTTGCCGTTCTCTTTCACGATCTCTTTGTGCATCTGCTTGAACTCGGAAAGCGACGCGGGCAACGCCGTTTTGTTTACAAGACATGCGTTAAGCTCGTTGATCTGTTCTTCCAGGCGTCCCGGAAGAATAAACAGTCCCTGCGCCTCGAGGAGTCCGTTGGGCTCTTTCTTGAGCGCCTGAAATTCGGGATGCGTATGGAACACGCCGTCGGGATACTCCTCGCTCGTGACATTGGAACGAAGAATGATGTCCAGACAATACCGACCGTTACCGATCTTGCGCATGGTTTCGCTCACTGCGTTATGACGTCCGTCCTTATCTTCAGCCACTATGCCGAGTTTGCGATCGGTATGATTTTCCCAGCCGTTTCTTATATCGCGTTCTATCTCGGATATAACGAGCCTGGACTGCGACGTAACGCGAATGACCGAGTCGTACCAATCGAGCACTTCGATATCGGCAAGCGGATACTTCGGATAAACGAGTTTGACCGCGCCTTTGGCTTTGTGCATAGGCAGGATCTCCTCGCCGCCCTGATAGTGATTGTGCGAGAGCACGCTGCCGCCCGCGCCGGGCAACGCCGCATTACATCCTATGAAGAAATGCGGGAATCTGTCCACGAAGTCCATAAGCTGGACTACCGTATTGTCCGTCACTTTCATGGGCGAATGAGCTTTCGATACTGCGATACCGTGCTTGCCGAGATACCCGTAAGGCGAGTACTGCCAGAACCACTCTTCCCCGCCGAGTTCCATCGTCACCGTACGCAAAGCGCATTTGCCGGTGCCGTCGAAGCCCTCGTTTTCGGGACAGATCGTGCACTTCGGATAGCCGCCCGCGGGCGTGTTGCCGTGAGCCGCGCTGCGCGCGTCGGCATACTCGGGACGAGCTTTGTTTATCGTGATCTCGAGTCCGCCTTTGGTATAGTCCGACTTGAATCGGATATTGCTCTCGAGTGCCGTCTTTTTGATATAATAATTCTTGACCGAATAATCGTAAAGGAAATCGGTCGCTTTCTTTGCCGTCAGGTTATCGAACAGATCGTTGATCTCGCTCGGAAGCAACGACAGCGCGCCCATGATACGATCGATCGTAATATACGCGTCGTCGCCGGTCATGAGTCCCGCGGCGTTCGCGGCGTCCTTGAGCGCGATAACGAGCAAGTCGGGACGGTCGAGCGCGTCCACTTTATCGTAATCTATTTCTTCCTGCTGTGCGTACGAATCCAGTCCGATAAGATCCGCGATCGCGCGCTTTGCGGCGTCCACGTCGTAAGCGTCGAGGAGCAAATTGTTTTCGGCGTAATATACGAGTTCGTCGATCGCGAGATACAGCGGCGCAAGCTCTTCCTTACCTTCGCCTTTGGACGCAACCGTCAACCCGTCGTCCGTAACCTCTTCGACGAACGCGGGGTTTCCGCCTTTGCCGAAACCCGACGCCTTAACGTAATCGGCAAGGAATCGGTCGGCTCTGGGCGAACCTTTGCCGCCGAGATCGGCGTACATGTCGTTCACTTTCGAAACTGGCAGCGACATCGCGGTCAATATTCTTTTCGTTACCGCGGGCACTTCTTTTTTCGTCAGAATTTTTGCGAATACGCACGCGTCGGTAAACTCCGTCATAAGCGCGTCCGGATCCGTCATTCCGTCGATTTTATCCTCGTCGGGATTGCCTGCTTTATACGAGTCCAATCCGAGGAGCGCGAGTATCTCGTTTCTGACATAGCAGACGTCGAGATCGTCGAGAAGCAGGTTGTTTCTGGCATAAACAATAAGTTCGTCAATACCGGTATAAATATCCATTTCAGTATCCTTTGCCTTAACTCAAAAATAAGGCAGTAAAAAATTTCAAATTTCGTCGGCGGATTTTCCGTAAAGATTTCCTCATACTATAGGTATGAAAAAGAAAGTAAAAGGTTACTCGGGTCACGCCCGCATGCACAAACTTCGTCACCGACGCGTCGCTTGTCTTCCCGAAGACCCGACGCATAGCGTCAACTACTCCGATCGCGTGGATCGCGATTGCAAATTCGACTGATTTAATGCGACGGCGGCAATTCCGCGCACATTCGGGAATTGCCGCCGGGAAATGCATTCTGACCCAAACGCAGGCGGTTATGAATTATTTACGTATTTTTTGCCGTTCTTCTCTTATATAATAACACCGCACCCATGCTTTTGTCAAGAGTGCGGCGTAAATTTATCGATTATATAAATGTTTTTGTCCCGTAATGTCGATAAAATAACCTATATTGCTGTCGGGCAGATAGTATACGCCGAACAAGTCACCCGCTTCGGCGGCTTTTTCACATTCCCAACCGCTGTCGAAACGGCGTCGGAATCCGTAACGGTCGTCGTCGTATTCCAGACGCAAACGATAATAAACCACGCCGTTTTTCTTTTTCGTGCGCGCACGAACGACCGAAGCGACGCAGTATTCGCCGCTCTCGATCGCATTTTGCATGATCTCCTCTTTCGGCGGCGTTTTGCGCCTCTGCACCGCCGCGAGTACGGCGATCGCCGTTCCGAAAAGAAGAAACAGCGCGCCGAAGAACGTCAGCATCCCGAAAAACAGCTTTATCGCGCCCATATCCGGAGAAAGAGGTACGAACGTAAACAGCAATATTCCCGCGGGGACGAGCGCCGCGCCGGCGGCAAGAAAAATCGCCGCGCGCTTGATCGCGACCCGCCAGTTCGTATCCGACGGAATTATCGGTCTGCCTTTCTTATCGCACGGGATCGTTTTGTGTTTCGACATAATATCTCCTTTGCGTCGTTACTCGGACGCAGAGACGCAAACGTTTCGCTTCATTAAACACTTAACGGAAAAATCCGAAAAAAGGACGGGTTGCGACAAGAAAAAACTCGCCGCGCACCCGTCAAGAGGGAATAAAGGGGCTTATTATTTCTCCGTATTGTCGAGAGCCGCTTCGCCCGTTTCGCCGGTACGGACGCGTATAACGTCCTCGATACCGGATACGAAGATTTTGCCGTCGCCGACGTTGCCGGTATTGAGCGCTTTCTGCGCCGCGGCTACGACCAGACCGGGATCGACGGTGGAAACGACGATATCGACCTGAACTTTAGGCATAAGATTGACTTTGGTCTTAACGCCGCGATACTGCGCCGTGTGTCCTCTTTGCACTCCGCAACCCATGACCGGAGCGACGGTCATGCCCTGCACGCCTATCGCCGCCATGGTATCTTTGAGCGTCGTGAATTTATCCTGATTGCAAAGTACGGTGATCTTGGTATACCGTTCCACGCCCTGCATCGCGCAGAGTTTTACGGGCGTAACCCCGCTCAAATCGACCGCCTTGCTTTGCTCGCCGTAAACCGGAGCCGACGGAAGGAAATCGGCGTAAGCCGAAGCCAGACCGTGCTCGGAAATATCCATGCCCGCGATCTCGTGTTCGGGAAGCGCGCGGAGTCCGTTGCCTTCCTTGACGATACCGAGCCGCTTAGGCAGATATTTTATCGCGGCAAACACGCCGGACATGAGCGCCGCAGTCCAGGCGATTACGCACAATATACCGAGCATCTGCCAGCCGAAAATCATATCAGCTTCCCCGCTCGTCACAAGCTCTGAGCCTGCGAAGAACAAGCCCGCGCCGTACCCGTATGCGGGATTAGCGAACAGTCCGGCGCAAATGCCGCCGAGCAAACCGTGAAACCCGTGCACGGCTATCGCGCCGACGGGGTCGTCAATATGGAATATCTGATCGACCAGATTGCACGCGCCGACGATAAGAAATCCCGAAAGCGCTCCGATTATTACCGCCGCCCACGGATCGACCGACGCGCAAGGCGCGGTGATCGCGACCAGTCCGGCAAGCGACGCGTTAAGGCACATCGACACGTCAGGTTTTTTGTTGAGCGCCCAGGTGAACAACATGCACGTAACGGTAGCTACGCCCGGCGCAAGCGTGGTGTTTACGCTGATGAGCGCAAGCTCTTCCACGCTGCCTGCCGCCGCGCCGTTGAAGCCGTACCAGCCGAACCAAAGTATGAATACTCCGAGCGCGCCCAACGTGATGCTGTGACCGGGAATCGCGTTGACTTTTTTGACTTTGCCGTTTTCGTCAAGCGTGTACTTACCGATACGCGGTCCGAGAAAAAGCGCGCCCACCAACGCGGAAATGCCTCCCACCATGTGGATGACTACCGAGCCCGCGAAGTCTATGAAACCGTGTTGAGCCAGCCAACCGCCGCCCCATACCCAGCCGGCCTCGATCGGATAGACGAAAAGGCTGATGAGACCCGAGTAAACGCAGTAAGCGCCGAACTTCGTTCTTTCCGCCATGGCTCCCGACACGATCGTCGCCGCGGTAGCGCAAAACATAAGGTTGAAAAAGAAATTCGGCATATCGGTCGAATCCGTTGCGAACAAAGTGCTCGGCGCTCCTACGAAGAAGCTGCCTGCCGCATCCTGTCCGATGAGAAGCGAATAACCGATAAGCATAAACACGACGGTTCCGATACAGAAATCCATAAGGTTCTTCATTATGATGTTGCCGGCGTTCTTTGCTCGCGTAAAGCCCGTTTCGACCATTGCGAAACCGCACTGCATAAAGAACACGAGCGCCGCGCCCATCATAAACCAGATACCGCCGCCGCTACCGAACAAGTCGGTAATTAAAGCGTAATCCGACATTTTTGTATATCCTCCCAAAATTCAATACGGATTTGTTCCCTTTATTCCTTCTTAAATTTCAAGAGCGCGCGGAAAAATTTTTTACGCTTTTTTCCGCATTTTCGTCAATCTTGATAGAACAGCATATCGCCGTACGACGGCAACGGCCAGTACTCCGAACTTATGAGCATTTCGAGCTCGTCTATCGTCGTGCGGAGAATATTCATCTGAGTAAGCACCGAATCGTGAAGATATTTGGTCTGCATCTGAAGATCGGTCATACCAGCCGCCGTCTTACGCAGGTCTTCGAGCACATTGTTCTGCGCGTACGCGGTATCTACGAGTCGGCTCGCCTTATACAGCACGCTTCCTTCGTAGTCGTAAGACATATCGAGTTCCTTTTTGTTTTTGATCGAAGTCGACAGCACGCTCATGAACTCGACGCAGGCGGGCAGGATCTGCTTCGCCGTCATTTTGTACATTGTGTGCGCTTCGATATTGAGTACTTTCGCGTACTGTTCGAGCAGTATTTCCTTTCTCGCCTCGCATTCGCGGGCTTTGAATATACCGAAATGTTCGAAAAGCGCGATGTTCTCGGGTCGGGTATAATAGGACAGCGCCTCGGGCGTGGACTTGATTTCGGGCAATCCGCGCTTTTTGCTCTCGACGTTGATCCATTCGTCCGAATAATTGTTCCCGTTGAATACTATGGCTTTATGCGCCGTATAAGTATCCTTTATGAGCTTTCTCGCCTCTTTCTCGAGATTTTCGGGTTTGACCTTCGAAAGTTTTTCGACAATCGATTCGAGCGCGTCTGCAACCGCAACGTTTATCATAACGTTCGGGCAACCGATATTGAGGGACGAACCGAGTGCGCGGAATTCGAATTTGTTTCCCGTGAACGCAAACGGCGAAGTCCTGTTGCGATCCGAAGTGTCCTTTTCGAACTCGGGAATGGCGTTTACGCCCGTGCTCGTCTTTGCGATCTTTGTTTCCTTATAAGTCTTGCCTTCCTCCATCGCGTCGAAAATTGCTTTGAGCTGATCGCCGAGATATATGCTTATGATCGCGGGCGGAGCTTCGTTCGCCCCCAGACGATGATCGTTGCCGGCAGTCGCGACGGAAAGGCGGAGCAGATCGGAATGTTCGTGAACGGCTTTGATGACCGCCGCCACGGTGGTAAGGAAAAGCAGGTTGTTCGCGGGGTCTTTGCCGGGTCCGAGCAGATTGACGCCGGTATCGGTAGAGATCGACCAGTTGTCGTGCTTACCGCTTCCGTTTACGCCCTTAAACGGCTTCTCGTGAAGCAGGCACGCCAGCCCGTGCTCTTCCGCCGTCTTTTTAAGCACATCCATGATAAGAAGATTGTGGTCGGTCGCGACGTTGATCGACGCATAGACGGGAGCAAGCTCGTGCTGACAGGGCGCGACTTCGTTGTGACGCGTCTTTGAGTTGACGCCGAGCTTCCAAAGTTTCGCGTCCACGTCCTCCATGAATTCCATTACGCGGGTGCGGATCGATCCGAAATACTGATCTTCGAGTTCCTGCCCCTTGGGCGGAGCCGCGCCGAACAAAGTCCGTCCGGTATATATCAGATCCTTACGCGCGTTATATAAGTTTTTATCGATAAGGAAATATTCCTGCTCGGGTCCGACCGTGGACTTTACACTGCCGCATTTCACTCCGAAAATATTGGCAAGCTTCGTGGCGATCTTACCGATCGCCGCCATGGAACGGAGAAGCGGAGTCTTTTTGTCGAGCACCTCGCCCGTGTACGAAATAAAGCAAGTCGGGATATAGAGCGTCGTACCGATAACGAATGCGTAGCTCGTGGGATCCCACGCGGTATACCCGCGAGCTTCGGCGGTCTCGCGCATTCCGCCCGAAGGAAAACTCGACGCGTCGGGTTCGCCCTTTATAAGCTCCTTGCCCTTGAACGTCATGATCACCGCGCCGCCGTCCTGCGGATCGATAAACGAATCGTGCTTTTCCGCGGGAAGTCCGGTCATGGGCTGAAACCAGTGCGTGTAATGCGTTGCGCCCTTTTCGATAGCCCACTCTTTCATAGCTTCGGCGATTTCGTCCGCCAGTTTGAGCGAGAGCGCTTTATCCTCGGAAATGGTCGTTTTCAAAGCCTTGTAAGTTTCGGGCGAAAGCCTTTTCTTCATCTCTTTGTCGTTAAAGACCATGCTTCCGAACATTTCGGGTACGTTAATCATTTATGTTCTCCTTGAAAAAAAGTTTGAGTTCCGTCGGTCGGGCTTATTATAGCAATAAGGCGCCAACGAGATTATATCCGTCAGCGCCTTTGCTGTTACCGTTATTATATTCTTCCGCACGGCGTTTGTCAATCGTTTGAAAACGTTTTTTCAACATTTTTCTCGTTCGGACGGTGCGTGCGGATCGCCGAACGGATTACGCCTTTTTCTTTGCGGCGGGTTTTTTCGCGGCAACCGGTTTTTTTGCTTCGGTTGTCTTCTTTGCGGTCGCGGTCTTAGTCGTCGCAGTCTTAGTCGTCGAGGTCTTTGCCGCGGCAGGCTTTGCGGTTTTTGCGGCGGTAAGTTTCTTCGCCTTCATCATAGCCTCGAAAGCCTTGGCGCAAGGGTTTTCCTGTTCTTTATCGCAGTTTGCGCAGAAATCGAATTCTCCGCACATATCGTGTCCCGCTTCTTCGCTTCTGTACCATTTGTTTTCGTCGAGTTCGACCTGTTTCTCGGTAAGAGCCATTATATGTAATCTCCTTAAATAATTATATGATATGAATATTATAAACCCGATTATGACACAAAGTCAAGCGTAACCGTACACTTTACAGACGACGGGATAACTCATTTCTGACATATTTCGCATTTTTCGCCTGCTCGAGTGTAAAAGTCACGAGCGGAATACCCGCGTCCGAGCAGATCGCAGCGACCTTTTCGTCGCGGAGTCTGCGGTCGTCGCGCAGATGGGACGCGTCGTTCAGTTCGACGAGAACGAGCGGCTCGAAATCGCCCGCATCGACAATACAGAAATCGGCTATACGAAAAAGCTCGTTACGATATCCCCCGCCGCTCACTTTGTCTATTACGGACACGAGCGCGGTCTGAGGAAGCACCGCGAAAGCGCGGCGATCCAAAAGTTTGGTAAGCAATTCGTACAACTCGCGCTCGGGCGGCGACATCAGAGTTCGCTTTTTGCGGTACTCCGCACCTTCGGGAAGCAAACGCCTGCCGTCGCGCTTGAGCGAGCCGACGACAAGAACGACCGCCGAAAGTACGGCGGCGGCGACGCCGATCGCAAACAGCGCCCACCGAAAACCCCGCACTCCCTCGTTCTCGATTCCCGCAAGCAAAAAGGACAGAGCGGCCGCAGCCGCTCCTCCCGCAAGTACGATTATCCATTTTGCCGACGGACGTTTTTTCATTCTCCGTCCTTCGGGCGCGGCGAAGGCGCGTTGCCGCCGCCCCTGCCGTTTCTGTTCTTGTTGTTGAAATTTCTTTTGCCCCGATTATTGTTGTTGTTTCCGTTTCTCTGACCGCCTTTCGGCATGATTACGATATAACGGTTGGGTTCTCTGCCCTCGCTTCGGGTAATAACATCGGTACGTTCGCCGAGCGCGGCGTGAACGACCTTTCTTCCCGCGCTGGACATAGGTTCGAGCTCGACCCTGCGTCCCGTCGCGACCGCCTTGTCGGCGCGACTGTTCGCCATAGCGGCGAGAGCTTCGTCGCGTTGCGCGCGGTAATTTCCGCAATCGAGATTCACACGCGCAGAATGACCTTCTCCGTCGTTGATCGAAACCGTCACAAGATATTCGAGCGCTTCTATTCCGTCGCCGCGATACCCGATGAGAGTTTCGCTCTCGTTAGTCAGTCTTATATTCAGTTCGCCGTTCTCGATCTTGACTTCGCAATCGCTTTCCGCGCCCATGAGCCGCGTAACGTCCTTAAGGTACGCCGTCGCTTTCGCGCCTGCGGCTTCGAGCTGAGCGGGCGTAAGCGCTTCCGGCTGTTTTTTCTCGGGTGCTTTGCGTTCTTCTTTTAATGCCTGCGCGGGTTTTCCGTTCAGTTCCGCGCGGAAATCACGCGTGAATTCCGGCTTCTTTTTCGCGGGCTGTTCCTGCGGTGTTTTCACTGCGGATTTACGTTCGGACGCCGTCGGATTTTCCGCACGACGTTCGGACGCGTTTTCGCGCGCCGACGCGTTCCCCGCATCGGATCTCGGCGGACGATTGTCGTTCCTGCCGCCCGCGACGCGATCGTTACGGTTATTGCCGTTTTTACGGTCGCCGCGGTTATTGCGATCCTGCTCTTTTCCCGCCGCGTTGTTAAACTCCCGACTCTTCGCGCGCGCTTCGAGATTGCGCATAACGCCCGCCGTCGTCTTTTTCTCGACGGTAGCGTCGTCGCCGCCGTAAGTCATCCTTACGCGCGCTTTCCGGAATATCCCGGGGTGTTCGAGTATCTTTACTTCAACGTCGTCCAGTTTGCAACCGAGCTCTTCCAGCCCCGCCTTGAGAGCCTGCTCGATGTCCTTTCCGACTGTTTCGATGGTTTTCATTTATTCCGCCTTTACTTCTTGCCCTTGGCATTGGGATCGGGTCTGCCGTAACGCTCGACAACGTCCTCTTTCTTCGCACCCGAAGTCTTTTCTCCGCCGATGGGTATCATCTTCTTGGATATCTGCGTGCTTATAAGGTTCAGTACCAGGCTCATTGCCGAGTTGGTGACCATGTACAGCGTAAACGCCGCGCAGTACTGAATCGCGAAGAAGCCCATTATGACGGGCATTACGAATACCATGGCTTTCATACAGCCCGCATTCTGTCCCGCCGCTACGTCCTGACCGCTCTTCTTCTGCTGACGGCGCATTATGATCTGCATAAGGACGTTCAGAAGGACGGCGAGTACGGGAAGGATAAGCAATCCGTTTACGCCGTATTCGCCTTCGTCGATAACGCGCGCCATGACCGTCGAGTAAGCCCCGACCACTTTCTCCAGTTCGGCTTCGTCCATACCCGAACGCGCGGGATCGGTGCCGTAAGAGCCTATCGCCGTCGAAAACTCCGACTGCGTGGGCGCAAGAGAGTTTGCCCACGGAGTATCGGGCTGCCATATATCCTTGATCCAAAGGAAGGAGTCGCGGACATATCCTTTGCCCTCGTATACGCCTTCGTTGAAATAATAGTCGTAAACGTCGTTCTGCGCCACGGTCTTGCAATATTGCAAAGATACCGCAACGGCGGAATTCTTACCCGCTTCCGCGGCAAGCATGAGCGCGCGATCGGTATCGTAAACTCCGACCATACTTTCGAAACTTTCCGAAAACCACTTGGAATAGTTCTCGGTATAAAGCGAATAATACGCGGTTGCTTTTTCCGGGCAGTCGATCTCGCTCGCCGCGACATATGCCGCGTTTTTCGCTACGGAAACGTCGCCGTCCGCAGCATAAGATTCGGAGAAAGCCGAAAAATACCGAACGCGGAAACCGTCGGCATAAGCGTCGTTTATCCCGTCCGAATCGGCATCGTAATATTCGCTTCCGACCGCCGTGGTATACGCCGACTCGTAAACGTCGTAAATGCCGAGATAATTATCGAACTGCTTGTACTGCGCCGTAGTCTGAAGGGCTGTCCACAGCCATATGAACACGACCATGGTAACGATCATGGGCAGACAGCTCGAGAGATAGCTCATACCCTCGCGCTTGTTCAGTTCCGCCTGCTTCTGCTGCAGGACTTTGGGATTGCTGCCGTACGCTTTTTCGAGCTTTTCGAGCTGCGGCTTGATACGCATGGTAACAAGCTGATTTTTGCGCATCTTGTACCGCTGGAACAGATCGAGCGGAAACAATATGATTTTAAGACAGACCGTAAGCAGGATAATTCTGAGCGCGTAAAAGCCTATGCCCGCCATACCCCCGTTGAGGATAAGCGCCCACGGAAAATCCATGAAAGGCTCGATTGCTCCCGTCAGTCCTGTTATGCCGCTTAATACAGCCATTTGGTTTCTCCTTTTGGATTGAAAGGCACGGGGTCGAATCCCCCGCACGCGAACGGATTGCACCGCGCTATACGCGCGAGCCCCATTGCGATGCCGATTACCGTTCCCCAATCCTCGATCGCCTGATACATATAGCTCGAGCAAGTCGGATAATAGATACACGACTTGCCTATCGCTTTGGATAATGTGAGCTTGTACAGGCGGATCAACCCCTGAAACAACCATCTCAGAGTAACGATCTTCACGATCGCTCCGAGCGGTGTAAGTTTTCTTTTCCTTCTGAGTATCATACGTTTCGCAGGAATCCCGCTTTTGCCGCAAGCCGCGTCATACGCGACTTTATTTCGGCATACGTCAGTTCGGTAATACCGGGACGGGCGACGAATATCATCTGACCGTGCGCGAGATCGGGAAGCAATTCCGCCGCGACGCCGCGCATACGGCGCTTGACGAGATTGCGCTTTACCGCTTTTCCGACCTTATTCGATACGACGAACCCGATACGCTTGCAGTTGCTTTTAAGCGCGACGAAAGTAATAAGACCGTCGCCGCATTTCGAGCCGTGAGCCCGGACATACGCAAAACTGCCGCGCGCCCTGAGACGAAAGTCCCTGCTCAGCATGAAACTCAGTGCTGTCCGAGCGGCTTCGGCGTAAGATTCTTTCTGCCCTTGTCGCGACGACGCTTAAGCACTCTTCTTCCTGCGCTTGTCTTCATTCTCGCACGGAAACCGTGAACCTTTCTCTGCGCTCTTTTCTTGGGCTGGTAAGTTCTTTTCATTCTGTTAACTTCCTTTATACTTGATTTGCCATATCGTTGGGCGTATTGTTACCGATTCATTATAATAAAAACCCGAACGCAAAGTCAAGTGATTTCGAGGTCAAATTCACGCATGCGCCGCAGGCAAGCGCGCGCCGCATCGAAACTTTTGACGAATCCGCTCGTCATACGGAAATGTCCGACGATTTACTTCGAATTTTTCGATAATTACGCATAGATAACGCATGTCGTCCGAAAAAATACGACGCGTCCAGCACTCTCTTCGATACGAAATTTCACTCCGACAGATTATTTCGGGTCTTTTAATATAACACACTCCTATAACGCGCTTCGTCAGAAAAAGTATTCCGCGCCCGGCGTACGAATTTCACTCCGACGGATCGAATGCAAAAAACAGCGTGCCCGAACGGACACGTTGTTTTTTGCGATGCTCCGAATTTATTAAGGTTCGAAGATATTCATCCGACGCGCGGCAGACCGCCCGACCTCGCATTGAGGGGTCTTGCACAGTCGAAACGCTATGCCGCAAATCGGAATCGTTATTCGTCTTTTTCTTCCGGCTTTTTGACGATGAATATCACGCATACCGCAATACCCGCCGCCGCAAGCACCCATATACTTACCACCATTACGATGGGTATAGGAGAGAACGGAGCCTGAGTAACCGACATTTTGAGCTCGACGCTGTATCTGTCGTCGGCATCGCCGTTTTCCTGATAGTCCTTTGCGCGTGCGTAGGTATTCGCAAACGTGTAAAGGGCGTTCTTGCTCGCAGTACGAAGCAGAGTGAGCGTAGTCGCGCTGCGATCGAACGGTTCGTCGAGATCCATCATAAGGTCGTTGCCGGCGCGGATACCCTGCATACCGTTCATGTACGGTCTGCCGAGCGACCAGTCGGTTATGAGCGAGCCGCGGAAGCCCCATTCGCCGCGAAGTATGTCGTTGTTCATGGGATCGCACGCTCCCGCCCATACCGCGCCTATGCAGTTGAACGAAGTCATTATTCCGTTCGCTCCGCCCTCTTTGACCGCGATCTCGAAAGGCTTGAGGTATATTTCGCGCATAGTCTGCTCGGTAAGCCAGGTGTAAACGTTTTCGGGGTTGACGCCCTCCTCGCTGACGGCAAAGTGCTTCATATAGCAGTACAGTCCGGTGTTGGCTGCGCCGCGGATGACTTCGGCGGCGATTTTACCTATAACGATCGGATCTTCGCTGTAATACTCGAAATAGCGTCCGCTGAACGGATTACGGTGAAGATTGAGTCCGGGACCGTACCAACCGTTTATGTTGAGCGCGCTGCCGATGACGCCCTGCGCTCTGCCCATATTGTATGCGGTTTCCTGGCTCCAGGTACAGCCGATAAGCGTTTCCGCGGGGAAAGCAACGAGCTTGCCTCTGTCGCTCTGCGAGATATCGGGTGCATGGAATCCCGCGGGTCCGTCTATCTCGAGACGACGGGGTTTACCGACGCTTTCGAGAGCGCGTGTGCCGTAGAATGCGTTTGCGACCAGACTGACCATATCGTCCGCGCTCAGCTGATCGAGCAGAGTCGCCCATTTCGGATCTTCGTAATCCTTGCCGAGTGCGATTATAAGTTCGTCGTTATACTTAAGCTCGGCGCCGCCGCCGTTCAAGTCGCCGAGGCTCGCCTTGGTTCCGTCGGCTTTGACGACGAGTCGAAGTCCGTTATCTTGACCCATTACGGGCATTACGTCGGTATCGTATCTGTCGTTCTGCTTAGTATTGACTTCGTCGAGAAGTTTTTTGTTCGAGCGATCCGCCGTTCTCTTCTCGGGATAAGTTCCCTCGAAATCCGCGCGCGAAAGATAAGTTATCGCGTCGCCGCCCGCCGTACTGCCGTCGATGGGAAGTCCGAGGTACGCATCCTCGCCCGTAAAGCGGTTTACCACATCTTCGCCGGTCACGGGATCTTTGTCGATGTCGATCGTTTCGGTTACTTTGTAAATAAACTCGTTATTTTCGCAATCGGCAAGCGTATGCGCGTCGGTGCGAAGCGAGATCGTATAATCTCCTCTGTCAAGCTCGTAACCCTTATGCGAACCGGGATTTCTGCCGTAATCGTCATAGCAAGCCATATCGTAAGGGGTTATCTCGAACTCGATGGTCTGTTCCTGTCCGGGAGCGAGCGGCTTGGTCTTTGCGAATGCGAGCAGATTGACTTCGCTCTTTTCGATCTCGCCGTCATAGTACGGCGGAGTGTAATAAAGCTGTACCACGTCTTTGCCCGTAGCGGTCGCGGTCTCGCCGTTCTTTACGGTAACTTCGATCTTGATTTTCGTGTCCGCCGTAATGTTCGCGTTATCGGACAACGACGACTTTACGGTATACGTGAAATCGGTATCGTAAGAAAGTCCGTAACCGAAAGGATACTGTACCACGCCGTCGTAACCCTTGCCGTACTCGGTGGTGACGTTATCGAAATACCCTTCGGCATCCGCCGTTTCGTACCACTTGTATCCGAAATATATTCCCTCCGCGTATGTCACCTGACCGAAAGTTGACGGTACCGCATACATATTCGCGTCGGTAGGCGCGTATTTGCGAACCGAATACGCATATGTATCGGCCAGTCTGCCGGACGGAGTAGACGCGACCTTTACGTCTGCGCCGTCTACTTTTTCCGTCTTATATCCTTTAAGCAGTCTGGGGATCGCAAGCGTACCCGACTGACCGGGAATACCGACATACATCGCCGCGTCTATTCCCCTGTCCTCGAGGAATCCCGTATCTATGGGAGCGGCGGTATTGAGCAAGACTATAACTTTATCGAAGTTGTCGGTAACGATATCGAGCATGCCCTCTTCTTCGGTAGTAAGCTGAAGATATGTACGGGTATTGTCGGTCACGTTCGCACCGTTGTTCTTTCTCTGCGTAAGCGGAACGTCCACGCTTTCCGAGCCGTTACGGCTTATGACTACAACGGCTATGCCCGAATATGCGCGCGCCTGACGGATAACGTCGGCGCTGTAAGCGTCCGCTTTGGGCTGATACAGCGTATTGATACCGCGTTCTATCGTCGCGTTATACGTGCTGAAATCGGTATAGAACTTCATAAGCTCTTTATTGACTTCGAATCCTTCGGCTTCGAACGCTTCCTGCGGCGTTATGACGAGACGGTCTATGTCCTCGTCGTTCGCCTTATCCATATTTATAAACGTGCCGCTGCTGCCGCCGCCCGAATATACGAAGCCTTTATCCGTCGAGCCGTAGCCGAACAGATTGATCTTGCGCTCGTTTTCGGCAAGCGGCAAGGTATCGTTTTCGTTCTTCATAAGGACGATCGCGTCCTCGGTGCATTCCTGAACGAACTCGTCGCCGAGAACCAAAGCGCCGGCCAGTGTCTGCGAATCCGAACCGATATCGCTCGATCCGAAAGTGCTCATAAGGTAATCCCAGAACGACGCGGCGATAGCTGTTGCGACGATCGCGATCGCAAGAAGCACAGCCGCCACCGCCGTCAGCGTTATTCTTTTAGGTGTTATTTTCAACATGCATTTTCTCCTTATTTGAATGCCACCGTCAGATAGTCGATATTGCAGCCGCAGCGTTCACCCGTCTGAGGATACACCGTTTCGTTTATAACGGTCATTTCGAGAATGTTGTCGCCTGCCTGCAGATCGAAACTTCCGAGGTTTACGTCAAACCAGTTCTCGAGCAGCTTGGTCGTTCCGTCCTCGCCTTCGCCTACGGATGAACCGGGAAGAACCACGTCGTCGCCGACCGTAACGTCCGCAAGATTATCCGCAGTTCCGAACTTGAACGCCACAAACCGATTGAGCTGAGAATCGCCTACTTCGGTCGCCCACCAGTTGCCCGCGGTGATGTTCGTGCTTGCGGCTCTGATCGTAATATCCGCTTTGCCGGCTTCGTCCGCCCATATATGGAATCTCACCTGCGCGCCGTCCATGAACGCGCCGAGGAATTTTCCTCCGGACGCCTCATCCGCTTTTTCAGCATTTTTGCCGGACGCGTAACCGTTGATCTTCTCGACGAAATTTTTCATATCGTCCGTAACGTTAGCTGTATCGGTTATGTTTTCGCCCTCGACCTTTATCGCTTCGGCGGCGGTAACGGTAACGGGCACCGCCACGCTTTTACCGAAATACGATACGGTGACTTCGGTGTCGCTTACGGTCAGCGCGCCGCTCGGCGTTATCGTAAGTTTGTTGTTGTCTATCGCTTTGGTCGTGTCGTCGCTCATGTTCGCAACGATCTCCATTCCGGTCGGATCGAAAGATTCGCCTGACTTATATTCGGTCTTTGCGGGCGGAGTTTTCAACGTAATGCTTTCCACCGTTACGGGCGGAGTGTCGTCGTCCGTAGTCTCCACTTCGAGACGGTCTATATTGCACGCGATCTGCTCGCCTTTGCAGTTGACGTAATCGGAAATGACGTCGAACTCTATTATATTGTCGCCGCGAACGAGCGGAAGCGTACCGAAATTGACGTCTTTCCAGTTCACGTACAACAGCGGATCGCCGCCCGGCTTCTCCGTGCTTCCGCCCTCGAGAACGACATCGTCTTCGATATACAGAGGCTTAAGCGCGTTGTTTTCCATATCGGCGGCGCTGCCGTAGCTTATGTTAAACAGTCTGTTGAACTGCTGATCGCCGATCTCCATGGGCGACCACGCGCCTCCGTCCACAGTCATGTACGCGCTGGACGCACGCAGAATAATCTTTACGTTGCAGTCCTCTTCGGAGTACAGATGGAAACGGAAAGCCGATCCCGTGAATACGCCGCCCATATAAGCGCCGCCGGACGCGGGTTCGTCGGGTACCGCACGTTTATGCGGGGTTCCGCCGTTATTGCCGTTTCTTATTACCTTGACATAGTTACGGGTATCTTCCGTGATCTCGCCGTCTTTCAGAATGTTCTCAGCTTCGACTATTACGCCGTAGAATATTTCGAGAGAAACATCTTTGCTCGTCGTGCCGTAAACTACCGTAAGCGTGTGCGTGCCGCTTTTATCGAACGTCAATGCGGATACGTCGTCGGTTTCCTCGCCGTCCACTTTGAAAGTATATCCGCCGCTTAAAAGCCTGCTTCCGCCGTCCTCGTAGTTCGCGGTGACCTTGATGCCCGAGAAGTCCATAACCGTGCCCACCGCGGCTTTGAGCGCGATATTGCCGGTATCGACGTCCAGCGACGTAACTACAGCGCTCTTCACCGTTATCGCCTGAGTCGCGCTCTTTCCGCCGTACGAGATCTTAACAGACTCGGTGTCGGGATCAAGCGCTCCGCTCGGTTCTATAGTACACTCGCTCACCGCCACCGTCGACGTCAGACCGTCGCTCCATTTGGCTTTGATGATCATGCCGCTCGGATCGAACGCTTCTCCCGAATAATACTCGAGCGTGGTCGGCGGAGCGTCGATGATCAGCTCGGAAACGGTCGCCTGTTCATCCGGAGGATTGGGTCCGGGAGGCGGATCTTCTTCTTCGCCGCCGCAGCCGACCGCGGAAAAAACAAAAGCCAGCGTAAGCACAAGCGAAAGAATAACAAAAAATAATTTTTTTGTCTGTTTCATGTCATTTTTCTCCTTTTATATTTTTCGTCGGACAGTATCCGCCCGACTTCGAGGAGAGTATAAAAAAATACGGCAAACCTTTCAATAGGTTTGCCATAAATTAAGACGTATACAACATAAACTATGAGTTTTTCATCGGGAAAAGCATGTTGAGAGTGAACACTCCGTCCTCTGCGGTAACGGACAGCTGACCGTCGTAACGCTCTGTTATCGAACGCATGCTTTTCATGCCGTAGCCGTGATTTATCGTATCGCCCTTGGTCGTTTCGGGCAGATCGCCGTCGAATGTGATCTCGCCGTCGAAACTGTTTCGCACGCATACGGACACGAACTCTCTCGACTGTTTGACGTTCAGTCCTATGGAACGTTTCTCCCTGTCCTCTATGCGGCATGTGGCTTCGATGGCGTTATCGAGCGCGTTGCCGAACAGCGAGCACATATCCGAATCGGACATGAAGTCCAGCCTGCCGCCGTCCACTATGCACGAGAAAGATATCCCGTTCCGCGCGCAGACGAGCCGTTTTTCGGTCAGCACGATATCAAGCGTTTCGTTTCCCGCCTTTATGTCCGAGTCGTAAATATTCACCGCGTTTTCGATTTCGCTGATGACCGCGTCGCGCACTTTGCCCTCGCTCGCGATGCGTCGTATCTGATGCTTTAAGTCGTGACACTTGACGTTTATATAATCCACGTTGTACTTAAACAGCTCGTAATGCCGCCGCTCCTGCTCGTGCAGACGTTGCAGCGTGTCGAACTCGGTCTGCATCTTTTTTCTGCCGAGCATAAAGAATTGTATGAACACGGCAAGAACGCAACAAATGACGTTATAGCCGTGGATCGTCAGGCAAAGCACGATATCCGTATTTTCATCCATTCTGTATGTAACGACGAGATTGAGCACAACGGCGACGAGAAGTATCAGACCGCTTATGACGAGAAGCGATACGTTCCCTATACGTAAGTTTTCGCCGGACTTTATGCGAGTGCCGAACAGAAGATACATGAATCCGTACATTACGGCGTAACTCTCGATATATATGGCAAACGACCATATGTCGAACAACTGTCGCGACGTCTGTTCGTACGGTCCGCCCGGAGCGGTCTGCAAACCGAATGCGGTAAGCAGAAAAGTATATACCTCGTAAGCGATGTGTTGCACCGAGTACGCCGCGATCGCGCAGAACACTATATTCAGAAGCGGCGCGTCGAAACAGGCATACAGCCCGGCGATCGTCATGCCGAAAATGATCATAAACATGAACGACACGTAAAACGCGTTATATGCTGCTATGGGGAATAAGAACGTTATGCCGTAACACACGGCGGCGGACAGCGCGACGCGAAGAGCGAAGTACGCCCGACGGCGCAGCTTGAAAGTAAAAAAAGCCTCGGCGATTATAAGTTCGGTCAGAAAAATCAGACGGTACCAAAAAAGGGGCGAAGAAAAATCAAACATCGAGTCCGCCCCCGATATAATCGCTCAAAGCTTTCATGAATTCTTTTTTTCGCGGCTGGCTTATCTTAAGTTTTTCGCCTGCCACGTCGCATGTATAATCGCAGACCGAAGCCACGAATTTGAGATTTATAAGATAGCAACTGTTACACCGCGAAAAATGCCGCGCCGGAAGTTTGCCCTCCACCTCCTTGAGAGTACCGTATGTCTCGAAGTCGCCGTCCTCGGTATGATACACGATGCGGTGCTTCATTACCTCCACATATTTTATATGCGATACGGTAAGCTTTACTACACCCCCCCCGCGATACTCACGGGCAAATATTGTTCTTCCTTCTCGTTCAGCCGCGAAACCGCTTTCTTCAGTCTGAACGCGAAATCATAGTACTTGACCGGCTTGACGATGAAGTCGAGAGCGTCCACCTCATAGCCCTTGATCGCGAACTGCGCCATATTTGTAACAAAAATAAGCGTAACGGATCTATCCCGCTTTCTGAGTAACCGCGCCGCCGATACGCCGTCGAGGTCTTCCATTTCTATATCCATGAATACTATATCGTATCCGACGTCGTAATTCTCGAGAAAGGTGATCGCGTTATCGAATCTGTCGATCATGAAAACGATCCCGCTTTCGGCTGCGTAACGTTTTATATATCCCTCGAGAAGATCGGCGGCTTCGCCGTCGTCCTCCACTATCACCGCTCTTATCATAAGTTTCCTCCCATTCCGTCCCCGTTTTGAGATATTATATCACGGGAAACGAAATTTGTCAACCCAAAGCGAATGAAGACAAAAGCGGCATGAATTGCAAAAACTGTATAACGATTACCGATCGGATACGAAATCTTCGCCGACCGTAAGTACGATAACTATAAGAAGCCCGAGGGACATTACGGACATCCCGAAACGAACGCGCCGTTACCGACCGCGGACAGATTACCCGAAGCTCCGAGAACTACGCATGATGTATCTTGTCCTTCAGCGCCTGCATTCGCGTATCGAGAGCGTATACCTGATCGGCGCATTCCTTGAGTTCTGCCACTATCGCCGCCGAATCGGCTATTTCCTTTTTGTATTTCATTCCGTGCTCGAGCGTCGCCCAGAAATCCATCGCGATCGTGCGAAGCTGAACTTCCACGCGTACGCTGGTCTTTTCGTTGGAAAAGAATACTGGCACTTCCACGATCATATGAAAACTGCGATAACCGTTCGGCTTCGGCGATTTTATATAATCCTTTACGTTTATGACCGAAATATCGTCCTGCCCGCCGAGCATCGCCGCAACGGTGTATATATCGTCTATGTACTGACAGATTATTCGTATGCCCGCTATGTCGTTCAGGTTGTCGACCATGGACTTTATACTGAACGGACAGCCTATGCGCTTCATCTTACCGAAAATACTTTCCGGTGATTTGACGCGGCTGTATATCCCCTGTATCGGATTGCGCTGACTCGATACCGACAGTTCCTCGTTAAGCACCTCGAACTTGGTGCGCACTTCGCGTATCGCGCAACTGTACATCGTCATATGCCGCCTGAAGTCTCTGAAAGTTTCGATAAACTTCTCAGACTCCTCAGCCTCGTCCATCTCGTGCGACAGCGCCGACCGCAGATCGTTCATTGCCGTCAACAGTTTCTCGTCCTTGTTTTCGTGTTGCATTCTCCGTCCCCTTTGGGTTTTTTTATATCCGTATTATAATATATGTTAGCGTATAATGCTTAAACCGGCATTAAAAATTTTCCGATAAAAAAACGTTAGCCTTCGTTCGACCGAAAACTTACGTTAATACAGTAAATAAACCGAAAAAAGCAGATGCGTATTGAATCAATAAAATCACAAAAAAATTTAATTAAATTCCGTTATTCATATATAATAGGTTTCATTGACAGAACGTATAAAAAAGTCGGTTTTATACCGACTTTTTTATATTTTATTTCTATAATTAAATTTTTTCAGCACCTGTTTTTTACGTGCAATAGTGACTTCGGTATAAATTTGAGTTGTAGCAATGGAAGCATGACCTAAGATTTCCTGAACAGAACGTAAATCTGCGCCATTGGCAAGAAGATTAGTAGCAAAGGTATGACGCAAATAATGCGGGGTGGATTTAGTTGTTACCTGCGCTTTCTTTATATATTTTTTGTATATATCTTCAATACCGTGAATAGACAACGGTCGCCCGTATCGATTGACAAAAAGTTTGGGACAATTGCTTTTTCTTCGATCTTTAACCAACTCTTTAATCCGCTCCCACGTAATGGGAGATGAAATGTAAATCAACCGCTGCTTTCTGCCTTTACCATGTATCAGTATTGTGTGTTCAGACATTATAATGTCATCTAATTCAATTGCAGCAGCTTCGCCTATACGAATCCCTGTGCTTATTAAAATATCAATTAACGCAGCGTCTCGCATAAATTCTTTTTGTGCAAACGCCGTAAGTTTGGATCGCTCGACATCAAAGCATCTTAACATTTTACTGATATCTGTTATTGAAAGAGTTTTAGGTAGCTTGTGTTCTTGCTTGAATTTAAATTTCAATTTTTCAAAAGGTGAATTTTCTGTCAATTCGCAATCAATCAAATAATTATAAAAATTTTTAAGTGTTATAATCTTTCTGCGAACCGAAGTATCTTTTAGTTTTAATTCAATACTCAGATATGAAATGAACGCACAAATATTCGGTTGAAGGATATTTCGTTCATATTTATAAAACTGCTTTAAGTCACTTAAATACGCTTTTAAAGTTTTGTCCGATAAATTTTTTGTCGCTTGCAAATAATTAATAAAATTCGATAAATAATTCATAAAATCTCCATTTTTATTTATTTAATTATTGATAATTATATCAGAATATGGTAAAATATGGATAAAATAACTAAGAATTATTGCAGGAATAAATGAATACACAAGATACAATCAATCAGCAAGCGTATAAAAATTACTCCACTAAAAATCCATGGCCCGAATCCGATGCTTGGCACGACAAAACCTATCAATGCATATATAATTTTGTTACAAAACAATTAAAAAATTATGATAGAGATGATGCAATTATTCTGAACGCTGGTTCAGGCGGTACCGTGTATCCCCATAGAGGTCAAATGATACATTTAGATATAATTGAATCTTATATAAATAATTTTGAAAATTATATAGTTGCATCAATCGACCAAACAACTCTTGACAACGAAAGCATTGATATCGTTATTTGCGTAGGAAGCGTAATTAACTATGCCGACTATCAAAAAAGCATTGAAGAGTTTTCAAGGATATTAAAGCCTGGCGGAATTCTAATTTTAGAGTTCGAACGCAGTAACAGCGGAGAATTCCTGTTTAAAAAGAATCATAACAGCATTATTTTTCCGCAAGCTTATTATTACAATTGTCAAAAACATACTCTTTGGATGTATAACGAAAAAAATATAATAAAAACATTGAAAATTTATGGATTCAAGACGACAAAAAAATATCGTTTCCATACTATGTCAACTTTATTATTCAGATTTGGTATGCCAGAAAAGAAAGCCGCCAAATATTTAAAAGCGGATAAACTACTTGCGCCTTTTTCATACTATTTAGCTCATAACTGCATTTTAATTTCTAAAAAAACTTTTTAAATATAGAGATATCGTTATTATTCCCGAAACCACAGAGATAAATAGAGAAATTACGTTTATAAATTGAATATCATTAAAAATTACTAAAAAACAGCTTACAAT
>CAJUKR010000010.1 GCA_910587025.1 uncultured Christensenellaceae bacterium | reverse complement strand
TCCATAAAAGCCCCCTTGCTTTCGGCATTCTTATGCAAAATTTTTCCTTTTTCGATTTCCCGAAACGGTACGCATATGTATAGATATGTGTACCGTTTTTATCGCTTTCGGCATAAAAAATACGTGATAAATCTGTAAATTTCGTGTTTTATCATGAAAATAGTTGACTTATAGAAAAGAAATTATTAAAATATAATGTACTATGGTACACATATCTATACATAGGTGTACCGAAACTCGATTACATAAAAGAAATATAATAACAACAAACAGGCTTTGCGATACGATTCGCAAAGCCTGTTTTGGGGTTATTTTCGATTTATTCCGATTTTATGCGATCTGGTCTTTGTTGAGGAAGATGCGATTGACGACAGCGCTTACAAGGGCTATGACTCCGCCTGCCGCGAACACATACAATCCGGTGTTTACGATCGATATGTCATATCCTCCGAACATTATCAGATATACTATCGATCCCGCAACGAACACCGCCAGACCGATGAAATATATAAGCGCTTTCGTAACAAAGCCCGTGTCCTCATATCCGTCGAACTTGAACGTCTTGCCGAGGCGGTCGAGAGTAAGGCGGAAGAAACGGGGCAAGCTGATTATACATTTCATAAGAAGCAGAAGCAACGCCGCTATTATCGCAAAATCAGGCAATACAAGCTCGGTGCCCGCAAACGACAGGATAACCGAAGTCAGAAGCTCGTTACCGAGCGAAGCGTCCCACACCGAGGTTATCGCCATCGGGAAAGCGAAGATCGCGATTGCGGCGCCCGCGGCAATGCCCGCATTGGATACAAACTTGACGATACTGCCGGGGCGAAGGAAGCGTTTTCCCGCAAAGAGCAGGTTGCTCACGATACAAATTACCACGCCGCCCGCCGCAAGCAGAAGATTGAGCATTACTCCGGACGAGAACGATATCCACGAACTCACGCCGCAGAACGCGCATACGAGGTAAAGCATAAGCTGTGCGGACAGCGCCCATGCGAGCGGAGAAACGAGAGTAAAATATCTTTTCGAGCACATTCCGACAATGAAACGGAATACTGCGACTACGGTCGCGATCACGGTTATTACCGCCGAAATTATGAGCAGTGCGACAAGAAGCACTTCGGGAACGAGGCTGACAACATGTCCGACGCCGGGAAGTATCATATCGGGATCGGAGAAGCCGACGGTGAACCGTTCGGGCAGATTCATGAAATAGTTCATAAACGCTTCTATGTTCGCCACGAGCGCAAACGATCCGTCCTTGAGTTCGTTGCCGATCGGATCGAGCGGGTTAATAACCTGTGCGCCCGTTTCAAGGCTTGCCACAAAGAGATTGCCCATGAGCGAAATATAAGTCATCACGCCGAGAAGTACAAGCCCGGCTATTCCGCAGATCAGACAAACAAGAGTCTGAAATCCCGTACGGACTTCGCCGTCTCGGCGAGCGCGGCGACGGAGCGAACCGTTGTTCGCTTTCGATGCAGGTACGGGCTTGCCGCAATTCGGGCAAGAACGCGCGCCCGCAGGAACAGCCTCTCCGCAGCCGTTGCAGTACTGCACGCTTCCTACGCGCGAGCCGCAATTCGGGCAAAACATAGCCGAACCTATTTCACTGTTGCAATTAGCGCAAATCATCAGAAAAACTCCTTATTGTTCCGTTTTATTTTTTTCCGTAGTAATCATAGACAAGTTTTACGTTATTTATTCGTGCATTTCGCGCGAAACCTGAGTTTTTTTCGGGTTTCTCTAAATAAAACGGATCGATTTCCTTATTACGTTTACAGTATATAACAAAAAGAAGCCTCTTGTCAAAAGAAGCTCCTTTCAAGCAGATTAGAATTTGATTAAAAAACTTATCAGACGAGTTCGATAATCGCCATTTCCGCAGCGTCGCCGCGACGGAAACCGTTCTTAAGAACGCGGGTATAGCCGCCCTTCGTTCCCTTTTCCTCGGCGCGTGCGTCGTACTTGGGCGCGTATTCGTTGAACATCTTTTCGATAAGCGGGTGACGGATCTTGCCTACGCGGACGCGGTACGCCGACTTCGACTCCGCAAACGCTTTCGTTTCCTGCGCGTCGTATACCACTCTCATAATAGCACGGCGTGCGGCAAGTTTGGTCGGACCGTCGTTTATAAGCTCGATCTTATATTCTTCGACGGTTACGTTGCCCTTCTTATCCTTTTTCTTGCGCTGACGCGTTTCGACTTTCTTTACGGTGTCCTTATAGCTGTTAATAGCCTTGGTGATGAGCTTTTCCGCCATCTTCTGTACTTCCTTGGCTCTGTCGTAGGTAGTTTCGATTCTGCCGTACCAAAGAAGATCGGTCACCTGACCGCGAAGAAGCGCCATTCTTTTATCGGTAGCTTTGCCTAATTTTCTGTTTTCCATAATATAGTGATTTCCTTATGATTTTTATAAGTCCGACCGCGATCAGTCGTCGTTGGATCTGAGATCGAGACCGTAGCTCCTGAGCTTCGCAATAACTTCGTCCAGACTCTTTCTGCCGAGGTTACGCACTTTGAGCATATCGTCTTCGCTGCGCTTCGTAAGATCCTCTACGGTATGGATACCCGCGCGCTTCAGACAGTTGTAACTGCGCACGGAAAGATCCATTTCCTCGATGCTCATCTCGAGGACTTTCTGCTGTCTGTCCTCGGGGCGGGATACGAGTATGTCCATTCCCGCGAACATATCGGACAAGTTCGCAAACAGTCTGATATGATCGTCGATAGTGCGGGCGGCAAGCGAAAGCACGTCTTTTGCCGACAGACTTCCGTCCGTCTTCACGTTGATCGTAAGTTTATCGTAATCAAGGCTCTGACCTACGCGCGCATTCTCGACGGCGTAGCTCGCGGCTTTGACCGGAGTGAATATCGAATCGATGGGAATGTATCCGATCGGCTTGCCGAGATCTCTGAGGTGACCCGCAACGACATAACCGCGACCTTTGGCAACGGTCAGTTCCATATCGAGGTTTGCGCCGTCGTCCAGGGTGCAGATGTAAAGTTCGGGGTTGAGAATTTCGATCTCGGGGTCGGTAACGATGTCCGCAGCTGTTACTACACACGCGTCGCGTTTGGAAAGACGGAGCGTTTTGGTGATCGTATTGTCCTCGTATTTCGCCTTGAGATTAAGACCCTTGAGGTTGAGTATGATTTCCGCGACGTCCTCTTTTATGCCTTCTATAACGCTGAACTCATGGCTGACGCCTCTTATCTGAATGCCGACCACCGCCGTGCCGGGAAGTGCGGAAAGCAGTACCCGCCTGAGGCAGTTGCCGAGCGTGATGCCGTAACCTCTTTCGAGAGGTTCCACTACGAACTTGCCCTCGCGCAGATCGGCGCTTTCTTCGATAGATATTCTGGGCTTTTCGATTTCCATCATAATAATTAAGTCTCCTTTCCGCCCGCGGTTGCTAACATAAAACTCCGGGAACGGATCGCGAAAGCGTTGCTTTCGGTGATTTGAAGGTACGATCGGACTGTTCCGCACAAAGCGGAGTCACGCCGGTTTACTTGGAGTATTTCTCGATGATAAGCGACTCGGTGATGTTCGCGTCGATATCTTCTCTCTTCGGATTGTCGAGCACTTTGCCGACAAGCGTAGTCGTATCGAAAGAAACCCATTTGGGCATCGTGATCTTTGCGTCTTTGAGAGCGGTGAAGCATGCCTTACTGCGCTTGCTTTCCTTGATCGCGATCTCGTCGCCGACCTTTACCTGATACGAAGCTATGTCGACTACTTTTCCGTTGACCGTGATATGACCGTGGTTGACGATCTGACGGCTCTGCGAACGGGACGCGCCGATACCCATGCGGTATACGACGTTATCGAGACGCTTCTCGAGCAAAGCGAGCATGTTCTCGCCTACGACGCCCTTCATGCGCTCCGCACGCTCGTAATAGCCGTGGAACTGTCCTTCGAGTACTCCGTAAATGCGGCGAACCTTCTGCTTCTCGCGGAGCTGAATACCGTATTCGGAATTTTTATGACGAGCGAGTCCGTGCTGTCCCGGAGGAGTGGGGCGTCTGTCGAACGCGCACTTCTTTCCTTCGGCGGTGCAACGGTCGCCTTTGAGATATAATTTCTGACCTTCTCTTCTGCACTGTTTGCAGCTGGGTGATACTGTTCTTGCCATACGTCCTCCTTAAACTCTTCTGCGCTTCGGCGGTCTGCAACCGTTGTGTGCAACGGGCGAAACGTCGGTGATCGCGGTTACTTTGATGCCTGCCGCTTCTACCGCGCGGACGGCGGATTCTCTGCCTGCGCCGGGGCCTTTTACAAAGACTTCCGCGCTGCGCATGCCTGCGTCGTACGCTTCTTTAGCCGCTTTTTCGCAAGCGATCTGAGCCGCGAAAGGAGTGCTCTTTCTGCTGCCGCGAAGTCCGGTCGCGCCGGCGCTCGTAGCTGTGATCGTATTGCCTCTCTCATCCGTGATCGTTATGATTGTGTTGTTGAAAGACGCCTGAATATGCACCTGACCTTTGTCTACGCCTTTGGTGATTCTTTTCTTTGCCGTTGTTTTCTTAACTGCCATGTCTGTTCAACTCCTTACTTCGACTTCTTTCTGCTGACCGTGCGCTTCGGTCCCTTACGGGTGCGCGCGTTCTGCTTCGTGCTCTGTCCGCGAACGGGAAGACCCTTTCTGTGTCTTACTCCGCGGTAGCAACCGATTTCCATAAGTCTTTTGATACTGAGCGACACATCTCTGTGAAGGTCGCCTTCCGTGATGACGTTTTTGTCGATGTATTCCCTGAGGCGCTGAACCTCGTCTTCGGTGAGGTCTTTGACGCGCGTGTCGGGATTGACTTTGGTTTCGGTCAAAATCTTTTCCGCCGTGGGTCTGCCGATGCCGTAGATATAGGTAAGACCGATTTCTACGCGCTTTTCTTTAGGCAAATCGATACCTGCAATTCTTGCCATTTTACTCTCCTGATCTGTTTAGATAAATAATGATTATATATCTTGTCGCGCGCCCTGTCGCGCCGCCGTGGAATGTCGGATCTATGCGCTCGGGACGGATTGTTTTTTACTTAACCCTGTCTCTGCTTGTGGTTGGGGTATTTGGAGCAGATCACCATGACCTTACCGTGTCTTTTGATGACCTTGCATTTGTCGCACATAGGCTTTACGGAAGTACGTACTTTCATAAAAATTATCTCCTTGAATAACGTGTTTTCGATTTTTCTCAGGTTTTGTTGCGGTACGTTATGCGTCCGCGGGTTATGTCATACGGGGACATCTCGACTTTGACCGAGTCGCCCTCGAGTATCTTGATGTAATGCTGTCTGATTTTTCCCGAAATGGTGGCGGTCACGATAAAACCGTTTGTAAGTTTTACCTTGAACATTGCGCCTCGAAGACATTCGATTACGACGCCTTCGGCTTCGATAGCATCGGCTTTCGACATATAACCTCCCTGTTACTTTTCCGAAGGCGTAAGCCTTCTGATTGCCGTCACGAGCGCCGCGTCCGTTTTCGCTTCCGCGATCTTCAGCCCGAGATCCGACAAATGTCTGACGTTCTTTTTTTTCGGAGCGGCAAGCCCGTGGCGTTTACCGTCGGCGATCAGCGCATAGCCTTTTTCGTCGAATCCGACGACAATGTACGTTCTGCCTTTGTCGCCGCCCGCCTTGACTACGACCGCGCTGCCTGTTTCCATGCTTTTACTCCGTTAAAATTTCCGCGCCGTTTGCGGTAACGAGAACCGTGTTTTCGTAATGAGCCGCGGGTAGTCCGTCCGTCGTCCGGCACGTCCATCCGTCGAGACGACTGATTTCGACATTCCAGTCGCCCATTGTGATCATCGGTTCCACCGCAAGGCACATGCCTTCGCGCAATATCGGTCCCGTGCCCGCGCGTCCGTAGTTTTCTATACTCGGATCCTCGTGCATTTCGCGACCTATTCCGTGCCCGGTCATTGCCCTGACCACTCCGTAGCCCGCGAGTTCCGCGGTCATCTGAATGGCGTGTTGCAGATCGCCGAGCCGCGCTCCGGCTCTTATCTTCTCGACGCCGTTATAGAAGCAACGCTTCGTAACGTCGATCAGTCGTTGTTTTTCGGGGCTTATCCTGCCCACTGCGTAAGTACGCGTCGCATCGGCGTGATAACCGTTCAGTTTCAGGACGATATCGATACTGACGATCTCGCCCTCGGTCAGAACTTTCAGCGACGGTATGCCGTGAACGACAACGTCGTCCACCGATATGCAAGCCGCCGCGGGATAGCCGCAATACCCTTTGCACGGAGCGGTTGCACCGAGAGAAATTATCTTTTTCTCTATCTCGGCATTTATCTCCAGTGTGGTTATACCGGGTTTTACGAGCGGTTCGACGGTTTCGAACACTTCGATGAGCGCCTTACCCGCCGCACGCATTTTTGCGATTTCCGCCGTATTTCTGATCGGAATCATCCGAGTACCGTCCTGACTTCTTCGAATACCTTGTCGGGAGCGCCCATACCGTCGACGGTAAAGAGTTTCCCTTTCGACTTATAGTACTCGATGAGCGGAGCGGTCTGTTCGGAATATACTTCCAGGCGCGACTTGACGGTGTCTTCCTTGTCGTCCATACGCTGTTGCATTTCACCGCCGCACTTGGGGCATACGCCGTCGCTGAGCTGCGAAACGTGAGTCGTATATCCGCATTCCAAACAGTTGCGTCTGCCGCAAATTCTGTCCATGAGAACCGAAAAGTCCACCGAAATATCGATAACTTTGTCTATATCGACTATCTTATCGAGCGCTTCAGCCTGATAGATGTTGCGCGGGAATCCGTCGAGCATGAAGTCTTTCATGTCCGCGTCCTTTAACGCAAGCTCCACGATCTTGACGGTGACTTCGTCGGGTACGAGCTGTCCTTTCTTTATATAGGAACGGGCAAGCAAACCGATCTCGGTCTGTTGACGCATATGATAACGGAAGATATCTCCCGTCGAAATATGCTTTAAGTTGTAAGTTTCCTCGATGCGCGCGGCCTGAGTGCCCTTTCCGGCGCCGGGTGCGCCGAGCAGTATAATGTTCATATTCAACCCCTTGTCGGGAAAACGCCGAAGCGGCTCCCGATCGATTATTTTCCGTACATCCCGAAATTTCGCTCGGCTTACCGCCGAACGGAATTATTTGAGGAATCCGCGGTACTGACGCATCATAAGCTGACTTTCGAGCTGTTTCTGGAACTCGAGGGCTACGGATACTACGATCAGCATACCCGTCGAGCTGAACGCGTTGGTCAGCGAAGACGAGAAGCCCGCTACGTTCTGAAGTATAGCGAATACTACGGACGGAACGATGAATACGAAAGCGAGATAGATCGCGCCGAACAGCGTCAGTCTTTTATTCACTTTCCTGAGATATTCCGCGGTAGCCTTGCCCGGTCTGATACCGGGGATGAATCCGCCGTACTGCTGAAGGTTTCTTGCCACTTCGTCGGGCTGGAACTGTATCATAGCATAGAAGTAGCTGAAGAACAGTATAAGCAGACCCGAAAGTACGAAGTAGAGCGGTTGTCCCGTTCCGAACAGATCGGTCCACCAGTTTGGCGTTGCGCCGGGTATCATCTGCATGATGAGCTGAGGGAACGTTATGATCGCCGTTGCGAAAATAATGGGAAGAACGCCGGACGCATTTACCTTGATAGGAATATGCGTGCTCTGACCGCCGTATTGCTTTCTGCCTTTTATCTGTTTTGCGTACTGTACGGGTACTTTGCGCTCGGCTCCGTCGATGAACGTTATAAGTCCGAAAATGACGACGACGAGCAAAAGGAAGATCACAAGATACCAGGGTGCGTTCTCATCCGTTCCCCACAGTGCGATATTCTCGACGACTGCGATACCCGCGGTCGAAAGAATACCGACGAAAATGATGAGAGAGATACCGTTACCGATACCCAGATCGGTAAGTTTCTCACCCAGCCACATGGTAAATACCGCGCCGCCCACAAGTACGATACCGATAAGGAATCCGAGGAGCACGACGGGCATATCGAAGAAGAACACGTTGTTGTCGCCTGCGGACAGATAACCCGCGGTGCCGAACGATACGACGATACCGACAGACTGAACGACGGCGAGAACGACCGTGAGAACACGAGTGAACATCGCCATCTTGCGTTTGCCTTCGTCGCCCTGCTTGCTCCAACGTTCGAGAGCCGGTATGGCTATCGTGAGAAGCTGCGATATGATGGACGCGTTGATATAAGGCGAGATACCGAGAGCAAGCAATGCGCCGTTCTGGAGCGCGTCACCGGTAATGCCGTTGAGCAGCGACAGGAACGTATTTGTGTTCTCGGTGGCTGCGAACTGTGCGGCGAGCGCACTCGTATCGAGCCCGGGGACGGGGATCCAGCAGCCGACTCTGTATATAAAGAGTACGAGAAGCGTAAAGAGGATCTTTGTCCTGACTTCCTTATTTCTGAACGCGTTAATCAGTGTCTGAAACATTTTTATTTAACCTCAGCCGTTCCGCCGACCGCCTTGATCTTTTCTTCGGCGCTCTTTGTGAACTTCTTGGCAACGACATTGAGCTTCTTGGTCAGCTCGCCGTCGCCGAGTACTTTAAGTCCGTACGGTTCGATCTTGGAAAGTATACCCTTTTCGAGAAGAACTTCGGCGGTAACGGTCGCGCCGTCCTCGAATACTTCGAGTGCGCTTACGTTGACGGTCGAATATACCTTTCTCCAGTTGTTGTCGAAACCTGCTTTGGGAAGTCTGCGGGTAAGACCGAAGATCTGACCTTCGAAGCCGGGACGGACACCGCCGCCGCTTCTTGCCCACTGACCTTTATGACCTTTACCTGCGGTCTTACCGGTACCCGAACCGATACCTCTGCCCAGACGCTTGGGAGCTTTCTTCGCCCCTTCTGCCGGTTTTAATTCGTTTATAATCATCTTAAATATACCTCTCTTTTAGGCTTCGGTGACTTCGACAAGGTGCTTCACTACGAAGACCATGCCGCGGGTGCACTCGTTGTCCTTCTTTATGACGGACTGACCGATTTTGCGAAGTCCGAGCGCTTCGACGGTTTTCTGCTGTTTTGCGAGTCTGCCGCTCGTGCTCTTGACAAGGGTAATCTTAATCATTTTGTCTGCCATGGTTCACCTCAAGCCTGGATTTCTTCCACGGACTTGCCGCGGAGAGCCGCGATCTGCTCGGGCGAGCGGAGTTCGCTCAGACCGACGAGAGCAGCACGGACGGTATTGATAGGATTGCGGGAGCCGTAAGACTTCGTGGTGATGTTCTTGATGCCCGCAAGCTCGACGATGGCACGCACGCTTCCGCCCGCTATGACACCGTTACCTTCGGGAGCCGGCTTCATGAGCACGGTACTCTTTCCGAATTTACCCGTAACCGTATGAGGAATGGTCGTTTCCGAAAGAGGTACGGAGATCATGCTGCGACGAGCCGCAAGCTCCGCCTTCTTGATAGCCTCGGGGACTTCCTTCGCCTTGCCGGTACCTATACCGACCTTGCCTTTTCCGTCGCCGACCGCGACAAGCGCCGCGAAACGCATGATACGTCCGCCCTTGACGACCTTGGTTATTCTGTTGACTGCGACGAGCTTGCTGTTGATGCCGTCGTCCTGTCTGACTTCTTCTTTTTCTCTTCTTGCCATAGCCGACCTCCCTTATATTGTCAGTCCGCCGCTGCGAGCGCCGTCTGCAAGTGCCTTGACTCTGCCGATGTAGAGATAGCCGCCTCTGTCGAATACGGCGTTCTCGATCCCGAGAGCCTTTGCTTTCTTCGCGATTTCCAGTCCGACAGCCTCTGCCGCTTCGACTTTGGTTTTACCCTTTACGTCGATGTCTTTGGCAACAGTGGAAGAGGAGCAAAGAGTTACTTTCTTTTCGTCGTCTATAAGCTGAGCATAGATGTGCGCCGTGCTGCGGTATACCGACAGGCGGGGACGTGCGGCGGTGCCGTTGACGTGTTCACGCACTCTTCTGTGTCTCTTCTGTCTGATCTCGTTTTTGTTTTCTTTGTTTATCATAACTCTTATTACTTCTTACCCGAAGTCTTGCCCTCCTTGCGGATTACGACTTCGTCGCTGTAATGGATACCGTAACCGTGGTAAGGCTCTACGGGACGAGCGGCCTTGATCTTTGCCGCGAACTGTCCGACAGCCTCCTTGGAAATACCGGAAACGATAACCTGAAGTGTCTTTTTATCCTTATCGTCGCCTTCCTTTGCTTCGGCTTTTACGCCTGCGGGAAGAACGAACTCTACCGGATGCGAATATCCGATGCTGAGTACGAGCTTATTGCCCTGTACCGACGCTCTGTAACCGACGCCGGCTACGATAAGAGTCTTTTTGAACGGAGTAACGACGCCCGAAACCATGTTTGCGATGAGCTGACGGTAAAGACCGTGAGCCGCCTTCGCTTCGTTCGAGTCGTTCGCACGCTCCACGACGACGTGACCGTTATCCACCTTGGCGGTGATAAGTTTGCTTGCTATGGTTTCGCTCAGTTCTCCGAGAGGGCCTTTTACGGTAACGACTTTACCGTTGACCGTAACGGTGACCTTTTCGGGAATTGCGATGGGTAATCTTCCGATTCTTGACATAGCGCCTCCTTACCAAACGTATGCGAGCACTTCGCCGCCGACTTTGTTCGCTCTCGCGTTCTTGTCGGTCATGATGCCCTTGGACGTCGAGATGATTGCGATTCCGAGACCGTCGAGGACTTTGGGAAGATCCTCGCAGTTTGCGTAAACGCGAAGGCCGGGCTTGGAAATTCTCTTGAGGTTGGTGATAACCTTCTGTTTTGCCGGACCGTATTTAAGCGTAATCTTTATTACGTCGTGAACTTTATCCGAGTCCTTGTCCTTTGCGGACACGACTTCGACTGCGGAAACGTAACCCTCTTCGAGGAGAATGTCGGCGATAGCCTTCTTTACCCTGGACAGGGGCACGATAACCGATTCGTGACGCGCGGTAAGCGCGTTTCTGATTCTCGTGAGAAGATCAGCAATAGGATCTGTTGTAACCATTATGTCGCGCCTCCTTTACCAACTGGATTTTTTAACACCGGGGATTTCTCCCTTGTATGCAAGCTCTCTGAAGCAGATTCTGCAAATGCCGTACTTGCGGAGCACCGCATGAGGACGACCGCAGATAGTGCATCTCGTATAAGCTCTCGTCGAAAACTTAGCAGGCTTCTGCTGCTTATTCTTCATTGCTTTCTTAGCCATTTTACGTTCTCCTAGTTCTTAAAGGGCATTCCCAGCTTCGTAAGAAGCGCCTTAGCCTCGTCGTCCGTCTTTGCGGTCGTGATAACCGCTACGTCGAAACCGCGTAACTTTTCCACAAGCTCGTAAGAGATTTCGGGGAAAATTATCTGTTCCTTAACGCCGAGAGCATAGTTTCCTCTGCCGTCGAAAGCCTTTCCGGATACGCCGCGGAAGTCTCTCACTCTGGGAAGAGCGATGGAAACAAGCTTATCGAAGAACTCGTACGCTCTGAGTCCGCGGAGCGTGACTTTGGCTCCTATAGTCATACCCTCTCTGACCTTGAAGTTCGCAACCGACTTTTTCGCCTTGCAGACGATCGGTTTCTGACCGGTGATCTGACCGAGTTCGCCGATAGCCGTCTGTACGCTCTTGGCGTTGTCTTTGACATCGCCCAAACGCATATTGACTACGACTTTGTCGATCTTGGGGACTTCCATTATGTTCTTGTATCCGCGTTCGTTCATAAGAGCGGGAACGACTTCTTCCAGATAACGCGCATACAGTCTGTTTCTGCCGTCCTGCGAGTACTTGCTCGGAGCGGACGATTTCTTAGCTGCGGGTTCGGCGGCTGCGGTCTTTTTGACCTTCTTTTCTGCCGACGCTGCCTGCTTCTTTTTTGTTTCTGCCACTGTGGGTTCCTCCGGTATTTTCTACCTTATTTCGATTATTCCGCTTTATCGGCCGTTTCGGTCTTCTTCGCGGTCTTTCTTGCCGGCTTTTTCTTGGGAGCTTCCGCCGCCGTCTCGACCGTCTTTACTTCCTCGGTCGTTTCGGGAGCGGCTTCCTTCTTCGTGCGCTTTGCCGTCTTCTTTTCTTTCTTTGCGGCTGCTTTGCCGGACTTATCCAAAGACGCGCCGCAATGTTTGCAGACACGGGTCTTCTTTCCGTCTGCGATCGCGTGAGCCACTCTGGTGGGTTTTCCGCAATCGGGGCAGACAACCTGCACGTTGGAAACGTGCACATTACCCGGCTCTTTGCTTATACCGCCGGGCTGCTGAGCGCCGCGGGGCTTGACGTGCTTCGTAACTACGTTTATGCCCTCGACTCTGACGGTGTTGTCTTTCGGGGACGCGCTGATGATCGTTCCCTTCTTGCCTTTGTCCTTACCTGCGAGGATGAGGACGTTATCGCCTTTCTTTACATGTAAACTGTTCATACGTCCTCCTGCATCAATAAACTTCGGGTGCAAGCGAGATGATCTTCATATAATCTTTCTCGCGAAGCTCTCTTGCGATCGGCCCGAAGATACGCGTTCCTCTCGGCTGTTTCTGATTGTCGATAATAACTGCCGCGTTGTCGTCGAATTTGATGTGGCTGCCGTCCGCGCGGGTGATGCCCTTGTGACTGCGGACGATGACTGCCTTTACGACTTCGCCTTTTTTGACGGTACCGCCCGGAGTTGCGGACTTGACCGACGCTACGATAACATCGCCGATGTTGCCGCTGCGTCTGAAGGAGCCGCCGAGCACGCGTATGCACATTATTTCTTTTGCGCCGCTGTTATCGGCGACTTTCAAATATGTCTGCGGTTGAATCATGGCTTAACTCCTTACTTCGCTTTCTCCACGATACGAACGAGGCGGAAATACTTATCCTTGGAAAGAGGTCTGGTTTCTTCGATTTCCACTCTGTCGCCGATGCCGGCTTCGTTGTTTTCGTCGTGAACCTTATACTTCTTAGTCCTGTTCATCGTCTTTTTGTATATAGGGTGCTTGACCTTGTCGTGAACGGCGACAACGACGGTCTTGTCCATCTTGTCGCTTACGACAACGCCCTCTCTTACTTTGCGTTCGTTTCTGACTAATGCTTCCATTGCTTATCTCCTTGCTGCCGCCGCTCTTTCGCGCTCGGTCATCACGGTCTTGATTCTCGCGATATCGCGCTTGGTGTTCTTGAGCTGCATGGGGTTGGTCAACTGATGAGTAGCATGACTGAAACGAAGATTGAACAGCTCGCTCTTGAGCTCAACAAGCTTTGCTTCAAGCTCGGCGTCGGTCATATCGTGTACTTGCTTCGCTTTCATTTTGCTTCAACCTCCTCTTCCTTGACTCCGGTGAGCTGCTCGCCTTTGCGTACGAACTTGCACTTTACGGGAAGCTTGTGAGATGCGAGACGGAGCGCTTCTTTTGCGATCTCTTCGCTGACTCCGGCGATCTCGAACATCACTCTGCCCGGCTTGACGACAGCCACCCAAAACTCGGGAGAACCTTTACCGGAACCCATTCGGGTATCGGCGGGTTTCTTGGTGACGGGCTTATGCGGGAAGATATCGATCCATACCTGACCGCCACGCTTGATGTATCTCGTCATCGCGATACGGGCTGCTTCTATCTGACGCGAAGTGATCCAACCGCACTCGGTCGTAGCGAGACCGAACTCGCCGTAAGCGACCTTGTTGCCGCGGAGCGCTTTACCCGTCATTCTGCCGCGATGAACTCTTCTTCTTTTTACTCTTTTAGGCATCAACATTGTCGTTTCCTCCTTCCTTGGGCGCCTTGGCGGCCTTGGAGAGAACCTCGCCCTTGTAAATCCAGACTTTGACGCCGATTACGCCGAAAGTCGTATGAGCCTCGGCAAAACCGTAATCGATGTCGGCTCTGAGCGTCTGAAGAGGAATCGATCCCTCATGATAATGTTCGCTGCGCGCGATCTCCGCGCCGTCGAGACGTCCGCTTACCATGATCTTGACACCCTTCGCTCCGCTTCTCATGACGTTGCCCATGGACTTTTTCATGGTGCGGCGGAAAGATTCGCGCTTCTCGAGACGGAGAGCGACGCCCTCCGCTACGAGCGTAGCGTCGAGATCTATCTTCTTGACTTCGTGAATATTGATTCTGATATCGGCAAGACCGGTGAGTTTCTTGAGCTCGGTGCGGATCTGTTCTACGCCCGCGCCTTTCGTGCCGATAAGCATACCCGTTTTACCGGTATAGATGTTTACGGCGACTTTGCTCTGACTGCGCTCGATAACTACCTTGGAAATACCGTAAGAATAGTACTTCTTCTTGATGAACGTACGGATATCGTAGTCCTGTTTGAGCGTCTTGGCGAAATCTTTTTTATTGGCATACCACTGTGCGTCCCAGCCGTTGATTACGCCCACTCTGAGTGCGTGGGGATTAACTTTCTGTCCCATGCGTTATGCCTCCTCTTTTTTATCCAGCACAACGGTGAAGTGGCTGGTGCGCTTCATTATGGAATGCGCTCTGCCCTTGGAAACGGGCTGATATCTCTTATAGATAGGACCTGCGTCCGCTCTGATCTCGGCGACGAAAAGCTCGTCTTTCGTAAGTCCCTTTCCGTTCTCCGCATTTGCAGCCGCGCTGTTTATAAGTTTTACAAGCGGCGCGCTTGCGGCTTTCGGCGTGTTCTCGAGGATAGCGACGGCTTCGACGACCGACTTACCGCGAACGACGTCCATTACCACGCGCGCTTTGGAGGGGGAAATTCTGATATACTTGGCGGTAGCGCTCGGACGTGTGTCCTTCTTTTCCGCTCTCGCCTTGGCTTTTTCTCTCATTCTCTTTGCCATGATACTGTCGCTCCTTATCTGCCCTTCGTCGTCTTTTCGCCGCCGTGACCGCGGAAAGTACGGGTGGGCGCGAATTCGCCGAGCTTATGTCCGACCATTTCTTCGGTGCAATATACGGGAACGTGTTTGCGTCCGTCGTGAACCGCGATGGTGAAATCGATGAACTCGGGCATGATCGTCGAGCTTCTCGACCAGGTCTTGACGACCTTCTTCTCGTTATTCTTTATCATAGCCTGAATCTTATTGTAAAGTTTTGCCTCCACATAAGGGCCTTTCTTAACGCTTCTTGACATCTGCTCTCTCCTAATTTACTCTCTTGACTATGAACTTGTTGCTCTTACGCTTCTTTCTGGTCTTGTAACCGAGCGTAGGAACGCCCCAAGGGGTAACGGGCGTCGGACGTCCGATCGGGGACTTGCCTTCGCCGCCGCCGTGAGGGTGGTCGTTCGGGTTCATGACTACGCCGCGCACTTCGGGGCGACGTCCCATGTGACGTTTTCTTCCCGCTTTACCGAGGCTGATAAGCTCGTGATCGAGATTGCCGACCTGTCCGACCGTCGCCTTGCAACGAGCGAGTATATATCTCATTTCGCCGCTGGGGAGTTTCAGAGTCGCGTACTTGCCTTCTTTAGCCATAAGCTGAGCCGCCGCGCCGGCGGTCTTTGCGATCTGACCGCCCTTGCCCGGCTGCATCTCGATGTTATGCACGAGAGTACCTACGGGAATGTCCGAAAGAGGAAGCGCATTGCCTGCCTTGATGTCCGACTTCGAACCGCTTATTACGGTGTCGCCCACGGTCAAACCGAGGGGTGCGAGAATATATCTCTTTTCGCCGTCGGCGTAATGCAGGAGCGCGATATACGCCGTGCGATTGGGATCGTACTCGATCGCGGCAACCTTTGCGGGGATATCGTCCTTATTTCTCTTGAAGTCGATGATACGGTATTTGGTCTTGTTTCCGCCGCCGTGCTGACGTACGGTGATGCGACCGTAATTGTTTCTGCCTGCCTTATGTCTTATAGCGACAAGCAGCGATTTCTCGGGTTTGGTCTTGGTAACCTCTTCGAAGGAGGAAACCGTCTTGAATCTCGTACCCGGAGTTATCGGTTTATATCTCTTGACTGCCATGTTTCTGATCTCCTTAAGCTAAGCTGTCGAAGAACGGAATGGTCTTCGATTTCTCGGTGAGCTGAACGTAAGCCTTTTTTCTTGCCGCCGTGTAGCCTACAGTGCCGCGCTCTCTCTTTTTCTTACCGCGGACGTTTACGATGTTCACGCTCTCTACGTCAACCTCGAAAATCTTTTCCACTGCCGCTTTAACTTCGGTCTTGGTGGCGTTTACGTCCACATAGAAGCAATACTTCTTGTGGGGAATATCTTTATAAGCCTTTTCGGTAAGTACGGGCTTGATGATTACGTCGTATGCGTTCATTATTTATACGCCTCCTCGATCTGCTTGACAGCCGCCTTGGTGAGAACTACGTTCGTATAGTTCATAAGATCGAGCACGCTGACCAGTTCCGCTTTTACGGTTTCGACCTTTTCGAGGTTGCTTGCCGCGCGGACTGCAAGTTCGTCGCCTTCGGTAAGAACGAACAACGTTCTCTTCTCGAGCTTAAGCGCCTCGACAACCGCAGCCATTTCCTTGGTTTTGCCGCCGATCTTAAGCTCGTCTACGACTTTGAGCTGATCGTCCGCGACTTTGGAACTGATCGCGCTTCTGAAAGCGGCTTCCTTCATCTTTTTATTGATCTTCTGAGAAAAATCTCTGGGCTTCGGAGCGAATACCACGCCGCCGTGCTTCCACTGCGGAGCTCTGATCGAGCCCTGACGCGCATTGCCCGTACCCTTCTGACGCCACGGCTTTCTTCCGCCGCCTGCGACTTCCGAGCGGGTAAGCGTGCTCTTCGTTCCCTGTCTTTTGTTCGCGAGCTGGGCAACGACTACCTGATGAACGAGCGCGATGTTTTTCTCCGCGCCGAATACGGTATCGTCGAGCTTGATGCTGCCTGCCGCTTCGCCTGTCTGTTTATATACTTTAACGCTGGGCATTGTCTTGACCTCCCTCTCACTTCTTGACAGTGGACTTCACTGTCAGGAGCGAACCTCTCGGCCCGGGAACCGCGCCGCGGATAAGTATCACGTTGCGTGCGGTGTCGACCTTGACGATTTCAAGGTTCTGTATGGTGACCTGTTCGTGACCGTAACGACCGGGGCTCTTCAATCCCTTTATCTTTCTCGAGGGAGTGGAGTTCGCACCCGTCGAACCTACTTCTCTGTGCACGGGGCCTACGCCGTGGGTCATCTTGAGTCTGTGATGATTCCAACGCTTAATGTTACCGCTGAAACCGTGACCCTTGGTGATACCCGTTACGTCTACCATATCGCCCTCGGCGAAAGTATCGCACTTGATCTGAGCGCCGATCTCGAAATCGGTCTTGTCGAGTTTGAGTTCGCGGAGATAACGTTTGGGTTCGCAGTTCGCTTTCTTGAACTGTCCCATGTCCGGTTTGTTGACCTTTCTTTTCTCGATGTCCGAGAACGCAACCTTGACCGCGCTGTATCCGTCCTTCTCGACCGTCTTGAGCTGAACCACGGTAACCGGGCCTGCCTGTACTACGGTAACGGGAACGGCTTCGCCTTTTTCGGAAAAGATCTGCGTCATTCCGACTTTTTTGCCTAAAATCGCTTTTTCCATTTCTTCTGCCTTCCTTGCTTACAGTTTTATCTGGATATCCACGCCTGCGGGAAGATCCAGCTTCATAAGCGAGTCCACCGTTTTGCTCGACGGACTGTATATGTCTATGAGTCGCTTGTGAGTCTTGATTTCGAACTGATCTCTCGAATCCTTGTACTTGTGTACCGCACGGAGTACCGTGATGACTTCCCTGTCCGTGGGAAGGGGTACGGGACCGCTGACCTTCGTGCCCGTAGCTTTTACGGTATCGACGATTCTCTGAGCGCTCTGATCGAGAAGCTCGTGGTCGTAGGCCTTTAATTTGATCCGAATTTTCTGACTTGCCATTTAGTTTGATTCCTCCGTTTTGACTTTTTAGACAACCCTCTCGCGCGTGTCTTTTTCTTCGCAAACGATAAGGGCGTTCGTACGCCCTTCCGGTCGCGACGGAAACATCCGCCGTCGAAGAGGCTTGTCCGCGAACCGGGATCTACCCTTTGCGTCCCCCGAAGTTCTCCGCAATGTCCAAGTCTTCCGACACGTTGCGGTAACCTCCGGTTTCTTTCGCTGTTCGCATAGCAAATTACTGCGCTCCTATGGTGCAGCTTAGGTATTATATCAAAAGTGTCAATACGCTGTCAAGTAAATAATGTAATAATTTTTCAAAAAATTTCACATACTATTTCGCTGCGTTTTCGGCTCGTCGCTCGCAATAAACCGCACCCATAAGCGCTTGCCGTTCTATGCCGTAATTTCCGTCATATAATATCGTATGAAGATATACTATGCGCTGAAAAGCGAATTCGATTGCGTATATATGATCAACGGGACGTTCTACGAAAAAGCCGACGTAATAAACTATCCCGCGATGTCGCCGCTTTATGTGACGGTTTTCCCACTTAATGCGGTGCTCCTTCCGTACACGGTCAAGCTCCTCGGCGGACGCGCCGTATGCAACGAACAGCTCGCGCAGTGTAACGAGGTCGCTCCCGAGCATTTCATAGTCCGACTTAAAGAGCGGCATAATTACGTATATTCCCCGGCGCATGCGCAGGCGGTGGCGCCCGAACGCGGACTCGCTCCCGAATTTTACAGGGCGATCAAATCGGGAGATTTCGCGAAAGCCAGAAACCTTATGACGAAGGAGTTGTCCGAATCCGTAGACGACGATACGCTTGCGGAGTTCTTCGCTCCGTATTGCGACATAGTGGAAAACCGTTTCGCCGATCTGTCGGGCGGTTTCTTCCTTATAAATAAAAATACACTGAAAGGCGAGCCGTTCAGTATAGACGTAATCGGCGAACGTATTTCGGACATAAAAGAAGGATAGTGCCTGCCGCACTATCCTTCTTTCTTTACTAATATGTCGTATATGAAGTCGTGTCACTGTTTTTTGATTGCCGCGCGAACGGGGATATTGACAGTAAACGAAGTAACTCCGTCCGACGACGTACAAGTTATTTTTCCGCCGAGATTTTCGCACAGAGTTTTCGCCATAGCCAGTCCGAGCCCGAAACTGTCCGAATTATCGCCGACTTTATGGAAACGCTCGAAAATAAATTCGATCTCCTCGGGCGGAATTGTTTTGCCCGTATTCGAAACCGAGAAATGCGCCATGCGCTTTTTTTTCGTTCCGGATACCGCAAGCGACGCATCGATCTTGGAACCGTCCGCCGAATATTTGACGGCATTATCAAGCAATATTCCGGTCAGCTTGATCCAGCACCGTTCGTCGGATACGATCGTAGGAATCTCCTCGCTTCGGAATTCGAGCATGATACCGCGCTCGAAACAAGCGGCCTCGAAAGAAAGGCACTGACCTTCCACGAGTTCCGCGAGATCGAATTCGGCAAACGAAGGTCTGAACTCGGCGGACTCGAAACTCGACATTTCGAGCATTTCGGTCACAAGCGAATGCATGCGCTCGGTCTGCGACGAAATATTGCCGAGCCACTTATCGTTGTCCCCTATCGTCGAATCGACGTCCGAGCGCATAACCTCGAGATTGGCGTTTATTATGGTGATAGGGGTTTTCAGTTCGTGGGACGCATTTGCGACGAGATCTTTCTGCTTGACGAGCGCTTCGTGCGCAGGCGAAAGCATATGTCCGGAAATGACGTAAGCGAACAATGCGAGCATTACGATAAGACCGGCGAACGTAGCGCACATCACGATAAACTGGACAAAGAACACATGCAGACGGTAAGTACAATCATAGAACGCGTAAACCGTCCCTCCGTACCCCATGTAATCGATCTCGCGCGACGCTATGCGATAGCTTCTTCCCGATTTATTGACATTGGTTTCGCCGTTTATGGCTGTGGTAATAAGCGCGCCGAAATCGTTATCCGTCATGTGATCGTAACGTCTGATCTCAAACGTTCCCGCGTCGGTCACGACCGCGACGGCGCATGCGTCGAAATTCGGATCGTCGTTCATATCGAAATCGAACGGAAACGAAAGCGCGGTTTCCAGCGACGAAGATATACCGATCTCGAGCGAAGTCACGTTCACCAAAACCGCCGCGCCGAAAGTAATCGCGATCAGCACGGAACATATGACCGTAAGGATTACGGTAAAACGTATCTGCAGGCGGTGAAAGAGCCTCCCGGGAACGTCGTTGTTTTTTTCGGCGTTATTCATTGTCGCTGAGTCTGTACCCCACTCCGCGCACCGGCAATATCGTAAACGGCGCGCCCAGGAACTTGAGTTTTTTTCTGAGGAAAGAAATAAATACTTCGAGATTATTCGATTCGAATTCGCTGTCGAACCCCCACACCTTGCTTATAAGCTGATCGCGCTGCGCCACGAACGACGGCTGATCGAAAAAGTATTTCATTATTTCCGCTTCTTTTTTTGAAAGTTTGATGGACTTGTCCCCGCTTATCAACGTAAATGTCATAAGGTTGAGCGTGACTCCTCCGTACGAAAGTCCGTCATCGGGGATTATCTCGCCCTTCCTTCTCGTCACGGCGCGCAGACGCGCGAGCAACTCGGGGATCGAAAACGGCTTTGTCAGATAGTCGTCCGCGCCGCAGTCCAGTCCTCTGACCTTGTCCGAATCCTCCGAAAGAGCGGTAAGCATTATGATCGGCGTTCCGATCTTTTTTTTGCGTATCTCGCGTACGGCGTCGATACCGTTTTTCTTCGGCATCATAACATCCATGATTATGGCGTCGTACACTCCCGTTTCGGCATAAGCGACGCCCTCTTCTCCGTCGTGGACGACTTCCACTGTATATTTTTCGCGCTTGAGCACGCTCTCGAGCGCATCGGTCAGACTGACCGAATCTTCGACGATAAGTATCCGCATGACGTTCTCCCTTTATGAAATTATAGCACGAGCAACTTCGTTTGTAAATATAATACCCGAAAAAAATTAAAGTACGCTTAAATTCCGCGCCGCAATCGAAAAAAGGAGATCCCGCTTTGTCGCTTTCGCGAAGTCGGCAGGATCTCTGAGGATGGATGATACGGCTTATTCGGTGTAAGAAGCACTGTTTGCCTCTTACACCCGAATTATAACCGTCTATTCTTAAATTAATATTAAGAATGACCGTAATACCGAAAATATTTTCCTATTTTTCATTCGATAACGTTACAGTCGCTCGGCATACGCCAATCGCCGCGCGGCGAAAGCGACACCGACCCCACCTTCGCGCCGTCGGGCATACACGAACGTTTGAACGCGGAAACGTAAAATCTGCGTAAAAACACGGTCAACCATTTATCTATCGTTTCGGCGGGATATTTGTCACCCCATGCTGCGAGAGCAAGTCGGCGGATCTTGGATTTCGTCGAACCCCAGCGTATGAGATGATAGAGATAAAAATCGTGCAATTCGTAAGGTCCGACTATCTCTTCGGTAGGCTGAACGACCTTTGTACTGTCTGTAGGAAGCAGTTCGGGGCTGATCGGCGTATCGAGAACGTCGAGGAGCACGGCGCGAAGTTCGGGCAGACGCTCGGCTTCGTACGCAACGAGATGGCGGACGAGCGTTTTCGGCACGGAAGCGTTTACCGCGTAAGAACTCATATGATCGCCGTTGTACGTACACCAGCCGAGCGCGAGTTCGGAAAGATCGCCGGTACCGACGACGATCCCGCCGACGGCATTTGCGATGTCGAACAATACCTGCGTCCGCTCTCTGGCCTGGGCGTTCTCGTAAGTAACGTCCGCCGTAACACCGTCGTGACCGATGTCGCGGAGATGTTGCCGTACGCTTTCTCCGATATTTACGATGTGGAAATCCGTACCGAGCAGTTCGCTCGTTTTTTCTGCGTTGGACTTCGTCCGCGCGGTCGTGCCGAAACATGGCATCGTAACGGCAATCACGGATTTTCTCGACAGACCGAGCGCGTCTGCCGCACGGCAGGCGACCAGAAGAGCAAGCGTGCTGTCCAGTCCGCCGCTCACGCCCACGACGCACTTTTTTATGCGACAATTCGTCATTCTGCCTATAAGTCCCGCCGCCTGTATGCGGAGTATATCCTCCGAGCGCCTGTCAAGCTCGCTACGAACGGCGGGTACGAATGGGTTTGAGGATGGTTTCTCCGTAAACTTCGTTTCGCGCAGTCCGAGCGCGAACGGCACCGTTTCATACCCCTCGGATTTACACGCGCCGAAACTCGTCAGTCTGCGTCTGTCGTGCGCAAGATGTTTTATATCTATGTCGGCAACGACCAGTTCGTCGCAAAACAGCTTACCCTCGGCAAGCACTCCGCCGTTCGCCGCGACGATATTGTGCCCGGCATACACGGTATCCGTCGTGGACTCGCCGGCGCCGGCATCGGCATAAGCGTAAGCGCAACACAGCTTGGCGGACTGCATGGCGACGAGCGCCCGGCGGTAATCGGCTTTCGCTATCGTTTCGTTCGAAGCCGACGTATTGCATATCAGAAGCGCGCCGCCGAGAGCGTGACCGACAGAGGGCGAATCGGGCGCCCAAAGGTCTTCGCATACCTCGCTCGCGACCGTCAGATCTCCTCCGACCTGTTTGAATATCAGTTTCGCGCCGATCGGACAGTCGTAATTTTCCATGCGTTCGTTGCCGCCTTCCCACGCCGTGAACATACGCGACTCGTAAAATTCCGAATAATTCGGGATATGCGACTTCGCAACCGCCCCGATCACCCTGCCGCGGAAAATATGAACCGCGCAACTGTACAGCTTGCCGCGGAACGCAATCGGCGCGCCCAAAACGACGAGCATATCTTTGTTTTCCGTATGCGAGCAAACGGTATCGACAGCCTCTTCCGAGCCCGAGATCAAGCTGTCGAGGAGAAAGAGATCGCCGCAGGTATAACCCGTGGTACAAAGCTCTGGCAGAACGAGAACGCTTGCTCCGAGCTTTTCGGCATTATCGATCACACGTGTGATCTCCGTAGCGTTAGCTTTCGGATCGCCGAGCGATATATGCGGCGTTCCCGCCGCTATTTTGTATATTCCGTCTTTCATATGTTTTCGATCGCCTTTGAGGCGTCCTCCGTTTTTCGATTATTTTATCGGCTTCACCGTACCCGCAGTAACGGAAAACTCCGTCACGTCGCCGAGTTTTTCTCTCACGTCGTCGGAAAGAGAAGTACAAGTTATCACGGTCTGATACGCTTTGATGTGCGACAGCAACTTGGTCTGACGGTAAGCGTCGAGTTCGCTGAGCACGTCGTCGAGAAGCAATACCGGATATTCTCCGCTCTCGATCTTGAGCAGTTCCATTTCCGCGAGTTTCAGCGAAAGCGCTGCGCTGCGCTGTTGCCCCTGAGAACCGTACGAGCGCAGATCGATGCCGTCGGCCGTTATCGCGAGATCGTCGCGCTGAGGTCCCACATGCGTCAGCATGAATATACGGTCGCGGTCGCGGCTCTTTTTAAGCGCCGCCGCAAAATTCGATTCGATCTCTTCCGCGCTTTCGCCCGAAATACCCTCGTAACTCAATACGAGCGTTTCCGTGCCCGTTATATCGCGGTGCACCGTTTCGGCAAGAGGCTTGAGCCGTTCTACGAAACCGCGGCGGGTCTTGATCACTCGCGCGCCCTCTTTGGCGAGCTGCATGTCCCATACTTCGAGAGTTTCGTCGGTAGGATTGCTTTTCAGCAGTTTATTTCTCTGCGCGAGAATTTTGTTATACCGCGTAAGCGCGTAAAAATACGCTTTGGAAAGCTGACACAGCGCAATATCGATAAATCGTCTGCGCTCGCCCGGCCCCTCTTTTACTATGCGCAGTTCGTCGGGAGAAAACAATACCGTTTTGAGCACTCCCATAAGTTCGCCTATACGTATGATCGGAAGCCCGTTTATCGCGACGCGTTTTTCCTTATCCAGTCTGATCTCCACGCTGTCGCCGCCCACGTCCTTCCGTACCCATACGCGGACAAGCGCTTCCGACTCGTTCCATTTTATAAGTTCCTGCCAGCGCGGAGTGCGCGCGCTTCGTCCGACCGACGCGAGATAAATGCTTTCCAACAGATTGGTCTTGCCCTGCGCATTGTTCCCGACAAACAGATTGACGCCTCCGCCGGGCATAATGTCGGCGGAAGCGTAGTTTCTGTAATTTTTGATTGTCAGTCGTTCTATACGCATTAAATCGGTAACTGTATCTTATCCAAAACCTGATCGCTCGGCAGCGTTATCGTAGAGAAACCGTCGTCGCCGTCGTATGCGCCGATCGAAAAATCATAGTCGGAAACAAGTTTGCTTGCGTCGTTTACATGCGCGGCTATCTGTCCGCCGTTTCCGAGCAGACCGTCGATATCTACGCCGCATATTTCCGAGATAAGCAGATCGCGCACTTTTTTCGTCATACCGTTTATCATAAAGTCTTCGAACGCAAGCGGGCTTGCCGAGTTTTCGTCATAAGCGAATACGAGCGTCATATACGCCCTCTCCGGCAACAGTCCCGAAAGTTCGGCGGACGCGCCGTCCGACGAGAACAGATCGCGCATATCCGTATCGAAAGTGAACACCACCCGCGCTTTCTCCGACGCAAACGCATCGGGCGCGAAACGATCGAGCATAGCCTGCATAGCCGACGCGTTGCCCTTATTCGCTCCGCTCGGTACGCCGACAAACTGCGCCAGATGTCCGAGCGTTGCGGGAGCGACATTCACGTCGATAATAAACCGCCCGAACTTCGCATCCGTCATGGAAGCGTTAAGTCCTTCGATCTTTATATCGCCGGGATAAGCACAGTCGGCAGCAACGGGATTAAGCACAATCTCCTCCGTAGCATAATTGTTCGCATTCGCGTCGCCGATATAATAATCGTCGGCGTCTGCGCCCGAAACGCGTGCGTTGATACCCTGCACCGCCGCTTTCATATCTTCCGCCGTATAAACATCGTCGATGCCGAGCATATCGATCATATACTCATAGAAGGACGGGAAAACTATCCGTCCGCCCGAAGCGTCGAGCGTATAATTTATACCCGCGGTTTCGAGCTTAGAAAGTCCGTCGTAAGCGGCTCTGCCCACATCGAGCGCAACCGCGTCGAGATCGAACGATTCCGCGCCGAAGTGTCCGAGAAGTTTCATAAGCACCGCGTAATTTTCGTCGCCCGCGCCTTCGCCGTTGAGCTTGATTTCGGTCGCGTAATATTCGCCGTCGACTACGGCGCCTTCACCCTTGAGCCTTATGGATATTTCGGCATACACCGCATCGCAACCGAGCATTTTCAGATATTCTTCGTTCAGCATCTCTGACATGATTATTTCGAGATCGAACGAAATACCGTTTTCTGTGACGTGCGCGCCGATGAGACGCGCGAATCTGTTGACCGCCTCGAAGCCGGTGTCGTCGATCTTGTCGAGCATTATGCCGAGAAGCGCGTTTTCGTCCAAACCTACGGTGAGTTCGTCGGCATTGCGACTATCGTAAAGCATGCCCATGAACCGCGCCGCGCCGTCGGAGTAATCATACGTTTCGGCTTTGCTCAAACGAAGAAGCGAAGTCGAGAAATTTCCGTCCAAAGTATTAAACAGTTCGTCAAACGACGTCAACGCCGTGGCAACTCCGCCCACTCTGTTCGCGATATAATAGTTTTGCTGTACCTGCTTGAGGAAAGACGTAACGTCCGCGTTTTCGACAGACGAGCTTATTCCGTCGAAATTGACTATATAGTTCACGACGCCTCTGAGTTCTTCCGCGGACATCGCGTCGTCGCCCTCGTCAAGCCCGAGGAATTCGACGGCAATATCGAAAATATCCGGGAGTTCGGCATATCCGTACGAATCGCCGAGCGACGGAACGAAACGGAAGCCGGGCAGAGTTTCGAACATATTGTCCGTAACGTCGCTTAAAGCGTCGGCAACCGAAGAAACCAGTCCGTCCACGTCCACGGACGGAAGTATGCGTTTCAACGCGTCGAGAAGCTCGCGCGAAGTGAGTCCGTTCAGAACGTTCGCGTCCCCGCCGCTCGAAATATCGTTATAATTCGCGATAAACGCAGGTATGCGTTCTTCTTTCGTCAGCCCCGGCGTCATATCCACGGACAACCCGACCGCAACTTCGTCAGGAAGCACACGGCCGAGCATTTCCGCAATATCGCCGCTTATCATTCCGCCGAAATCGAGAGTTACGACGACGGTAACTATCGTATGCGTAATATCCCCCGAACTGTCCGCCGCGATCTTAAGCGTGCGCAGTCCGATATTGTACGACGAGAACGACTCGCCGACAAGCCCGGGAAGAAGCTCGGTAATTATCGCGCCCAGCATTCTGTCCGTGATCTCGAGTTTCCTGACTTCGCTTTCGGGCTTTGCCGCTTCCGCAAGTTTCGCGCCGTCGAAAAGTTCGGTAAGTTTTATGTCAGACGTCCCGCCTCCCGAAATACCGAAAAGCGCAGCCGTTTCCGAAAACGTATAACGTTCTCCCGTAGGATTGCCTTCGTCGTCGTATTTGTTGAGATCCAGACAATACGTTTTTTCGAGCGCCGACATGAACTCGTCGCCGTAAATATTAACATAACCGTCGCCCATCGCAGCGCCGTTCACTCTGTACGAGATCGCGCCGTACGCAGAAGCGAGACGTTCGTATTTCTCGAGCGTGTTCACGTCCGAAAGCGACGCAAAACCGCATTCGGCGAGCGCACGGTCGAGATCGGCTTGCATCGGGTCGTAATACAGATCGGAACGGTGCGCGATGTCGCCCGCATAAGCCGCGTCGCTGTCCGAGCAGACCAACGCCTGCATAAGAACGATTATGTCCTCGGGCGAAGCGTTCGCTCCCGTCTGTCCGTTAAGAACGTCGGTAAGCATACCGAACATATCGATAGTGAGCGAGTTGCCCTCTGCCGACGAAGTCACGGAATCGAGATCCACGGCGTCCGCGAAACAGAAACCTTCGTTGTCGTCCGATTTACAAAGATAACCGAGAAATTCGTCGGAACTTTCATTTACGGTCGAGCGTATATCCACGCCCGAAAATGACTCTATTATTATCAGAATACGCTCCAGCCTGGTGACAGTCCCGTCGCCGTCCGTATCGTATTTGCTTATTACCTCTTCTTTTGCAGTCATCGGACAGGTCTCGTCGGACAGCGAGTTTATCTCGAGATCTATGCCGTACGATTTATCGCTCATGTCTACGGTAGCGGTAAGATAAGTTTCGGCAGGCAAAAACCATTTTATCAGCCAACCGAACGCCGCGATCGGACTGTCCCCGAGATTTCCGACATACGCGTCGAACGCTTTGTGCATATCGATACGTACTGTCATAGTCAGATATACGTCGTCGCTGTCCGCACCGCGCTCGCTTTCCGCGCGCTTCTCGATTATCATCTGTTCGAGGCTCAGCATATCGCCTATATCAGCTTCGCCGAACACATCGCCGAGAAATCCCATATTTCCGATCATGCCCGAACCGAATACCAGATCGTCGAAGAACGCAGCAAACTGTCTGTCGGTCACTGTCGTAAGAGTGGACGAATGTTCTACATCCGCTTTCCAGCCTACGTACGAACCGAGTTTATCCGAATCGAAATTCTCCGACGAAAGAAGCCCGAGAAGAGAGGTCATGATCCCGTCTACGTCCGACGTACCCGCTTCGCCCACAAGTTCTTTCACGTACTCGGAATTTATCACCGCTTCGCCGTCGCCCGATTTGAAATACAACATATCGTTGGCGGCTTCGTAGAAACCGTTTACGTCGTCTGCGTCATAGCCGTTCGTGACAATCTTATCCTTATCGTAACGTCCGAAATCGCCCACAGCGCCGAAAACGTCGAACACCGAAAAACCGAAATTGCTTTTGAGCATATTGTCGCCTATGATAAGTCCCGCGACGACGATAACGGCAAAAAGACCCACAACCACGCACAGCGTGATTATGAGCGTTTTAAGACACCCGCCCTTCTTTTTGCGATGTTTGCGAAGAACTCCGTCGTCGTAATCGTCGTATCCGACTATGCGTCTGCGCTCTCTTGCCATTCGTTCTCCTTCCGCATCCGTCCTCAAAGATCCGTATTATCGTTTATATTTTACTCTTTTCGCCCGTTATAAGTCAATACTATTTCGGGTTTTACCGATATTTTTAATAGAATTTTAATTTTGACCGCGCTTTCGACCGTGCGTCAAACAAAACCCGTCGGGAAACCGACGGGAATAAACGGGTTTATTTCAATTTTTTTACGATGATTTTACCGAGTCTTATAAACAGCCAGTCTATACAAAGGAACAACAGCACCGCAACAAGCGTGACAAGTATATATCCGAGCGCAAAGCTGTTTCCTATCCTGCTTATAAGAGACGTAATATCCGCATAGTTTGCGACGAATCCGCCGAGCAGATATATGAATAAAACATCCAAAGCCGCGACCGCCGAAATAACGACTATCCTTACGCACGCGGATTTTACGGTGGAATAATCGAATCTGCGTATCGCCGCACATATAAGAGAGTACGGTACGAACACGATCGCGATGATGAAAAGCACTGCGATATTGGCGGCGGAACAAAGGAATCCGAGCCCCACGCTCGCAATTATAGTCATCAGTCCGTACGACAAACCGCAACGTTCGATAACGATATTATAACTCAGCGAGATCATCACGAGCGGCGCGACCGTTATCGGCAAATAACACGTCAGTACCGTCATTACGATCGAAACTGCGGCTGCGGTAGCCGCATAGGCTATCTTCCTTCCGTCGGAAAGTTGCGGTCTCTTACGCTTCGAAACCGGCTTTTCAGGCGTTTTTCCTCCGTCCGATCCCGCGTCGCCGTCGGTAGTTTTTTCCGAATTTGTTTCCGCTTCCGGTTTGTCATCCGTCGGAAGCATGTCCGACTCTTTATTGCCGTCGTCGGAAAACGGATCTATATCATTACGCATATCAACCGCAAATGCGCGCGCACGAACAGCACATCTCGCTCATGCAATAGCACAGCATGCAGTTGGCGCAGGTATTCGCCGCGTCGTTCATGGACTGCTGTTTCTGATATTGCTGTTGCTGTCTGTATCTCTCGTCATACGCTCCGTCCTCGTAGACATACGGTCCCTGTCCCGCGCCGACATCGTTCGCACCGGCGTTGGGATTACCCATGACCATATCGAGTTTATTGAGACTTTCGCGGTATTTGGCGTTGTTCGGATCGAGCTGTATCGCGATCATGAGCTGACTGCGACTTTCGCTGAGCCATTCGCGCTTATAGAATATAATGGACTGATAATAGTGCCATTTCGCGTCGCGATCGGTAATCGAGTCGAGCACGTCCTGCGCTTCGTCGTAAGACCCTGCGCGTATAAGACTGTCTATCTCGCCCCAACCGCCGCCGTACTTTTTACTCGATTCACGACGCGCGATATCCTTTTCGATCATTTTCCAGTTCGCTTCGAGTTCGCTCAACAACCGCGCGCCCTCATTTCCGAGTTCGCCGTCCTGATACCGCTGTTCGCCGTACCGCGCTCTCAAAGCTTCGTATCGCGCCCGCAACTGATCGGGATCGGCGTCCGCGGTCAGTCCGAGTACTTCGTAAGGGTCTTTCATTTTCATGACCTCCTTGTCACGCGTCCGCGTCTTTACGCTTTCCGTATCTGAAAGTCGGGCGCGGAAGTTTCTTTTTCGAGCCGAAAAGCATTTCGGTTTTGCGGCTCAGTCCGTTATCTATTATATTACGCAGAAGATCGCCCACATGCGTAAGACGCATTTTATTCAGCCCCGCAACCGCGCGGTTCCTTACTGATGCGAACATGAACTTCAGTTCCTCCGCATGAGCGGCGATATACGCCGCGCGTCCGCCCTTGCCGAAATCGTCCCATACCGCAAGAAACGGATTATACCGTCCGGCTTTCGAGTCTTCTTCCAGATCGTCGAGCGCATCGGCGATATAAACGAATTTTCCGATATTGTAGCACACTTCGCCGAATCCCTCGCGGGAGAGATCGTCGGGATTATCCGCATTATAATATGCCTCTTTTTTATCCGAGTTATTCTTCGCCACGCCGACCGCGAGATCGCGAAGCAATACGGCGAAGCAGTCTGCGGCTCTGTCCACCGAAGCGACACCCGCCGTTTCGACCTCGCGCAGACGCGCATATCCGTCGGATATTATTTTATCGACGAAAGCAAGTCTTTCGCGGGCGCGGGCATACGGTTTTGCCAGTACACGCCGCATGATACGATGTTTCGCGCCGCCGTCCACGATATCGTCGCCCATCTTATAACGGCACAGCAATACGTTCACGTCCACGAGCGTCTGCCACAATCCGAAATCTTTTATGCACGGCTTGCGGCGAAAATCGCCTATGCAACGCACCGTATCGAACTCCACTTCGGGCTTGGTCGCTTCGAGAAGCAGAAGCCCGAGCACGGTGGAATCATAATTCGTAGTCAGGCGGGCGATATTCCCGCAACTTTTTTTCGTAGACATACACAGACCGCAGTATGCGGACTGAAACATCGCGAAATCGCGCTTCGATATGACGTCTTCGTCCGGAATAACGTAGCCGAACATCAGAGTACGAAACCGACCTTTCTGTAAACTTTGGACAGCGTTTTGCGCGCAATGTACGAGGCTTTTTCCGCGCCCGAGCGCATGATGCGTTCCAGCTCGGCTTTATCGCCGGCATATCTTTTGTATTCTTCGCGAACGGGACGCAAGTGTTCTATCACGGCTTCGCCAACAGACCGCTTGAACGCAGCGTAGCTTGCGCCCTCGAATTCCTTTTCCGCGGCTTTGACGGTCTTGCCCGTCATTACGGAATATATTCCGAGCAGATTGGTGATCCCGGGCTTATCCGCCGACGCTTTGATTTCGTGCCCGGAATCGGTCACCGCGCGCGCGAATTTGCGCATTATCGTTTCGGGCTCGTCGAGCAGGAACACCACGCCGCCGATATTGTCGTCCGTCTTTCCCATTTTCGCGGTCGGATCGGTAAGACTGTATATCTTCGACGTGCTCTTATTCCCGACATAACCCTCGGGAAGTCTGAACGTCGGGCTGTAACGGTTATTGAAGCGTTCGGCAATGGTACGAGCAAGCTCGATATGCTGCATCTGATCTTTTCCGACGGGAACGAGATCGGCCTGATAAAGCAGGATATCCGACGCCATAAGCACGGGATAATCGAACAATCCGACGTTTATTCCCGCCTTGCCCGCCTTTTTGCTCTTGTCCTTGAACTGCGTCATGCGGTTCGCCTCGCCCATCATGGTATTGCAATTGAGCACCCATGTCAATTCGGCGTGAGCGGGAACGTGCGACTGCACGAAAAGCACGCTCTTTTCCGGGTCGAGTCCGATCGCAAGAAACAACGCCATGAAATCATAGCTTCTGCGGCGCAGGTCGGCGGGTACGGTATCCACCGTCAGAGAGTGCATATCGGCGACGGTATAGATGCAATCGTATTCCTCCTGCATCGCGACCATGTTTTTCAACGCGCCTATATAATTGCCGAGTTGAAGGTCGCCCGTAGGCTTAAGAGCCGAGTATACGGTTTTTCTTCTTATATCTTCCATAACAAATTCCGATCTTATGCCGAAAAATTATTTTTTCAGTCCCTCGGCGAAATCGTACACCGTTTCGGATAAACGCGCGGGATCTGTGACTTCGTCGAACCGCTCGCTCATTCCGAACAACGCATAAACGCTTTCGGGAACGGGGAATGCGGTTTCCGCCTCCATTTTCTTCAACGCTTTAACATCGTCGTCGGGCGGCGTTATTCCTATGCTCTCGAGTACGGTCGCCGCGAATTTGACGGGCGACGCCGTGGAAACGACCACCGTCGGAGCATCGTCGTCGCACTCTTCCGCATACTGCTTCGAAACGTTGAATGCGACCGCGGTATGAGGGTCGCAGAGATAACCGTATTCGTCATAGATGTCCATGAGCGTATCGGCGTAATCTTCCTGCGTCGCAAAGCCGCCCCAGAATGTTTCGCGTATCTCGCACAGACGCTCACCGCCGATGTCGTAAGAACCGTTCTTCTTCAATTCGTTCATCCAATCGTTTACGGTATCGCTGTCACGCCCCGCGAATTCGAAAAGCAGTCTTTCGAGATTGGAAGAAATGAGTATATCCATGGACGGAGAAGTAGTCTTGATAAACTCGCGATCGAGCGAATACACGCCAGTATCGAGGAAATCCGTCAATACGTTATTATCATTGGACGCGCATATAAGTTTTCCGACGGGAAGACCCATGCGCTTTGCGTAGTATGCCGCCAGAATGTTGCCGAAATTTCCAGTCGGAACGCAGAAATCGACCTTGTCGCCGTAAGAAATCTGTTCGGACGACAGCAGATCGGCGTAAGCCGAGAAATAGTATGCCACCTGGGGCGCAAGACGTCCGAGGTTGATCGAATTCGCACCCGTCATTTTGCAACCTATCGCGGCGAGTTTTTCCGCAAGCTCTTTGCTTCCGAACGCCTGCTTGACGGCGGTCTGCGCATCGTCGAAATTGCCTTTTACGGCAACGACTTTGACGTTCGACCCAAGCGTGGTCACCATCTGTTTTCGTTGAGTATGGCTTACGCCGCCGTCGGGATAAAAGACTATGACCGCAGTCCCCTCGACGTCCGAAAAACCTTCGAGCGCCGCTTTTCCGGTATCTCCGCTCGTCGCGACAGGAATAAGACAGGTTTCTTTCTGCCCCGCTTTTTCTTTAAGCGCGGTCATAAGAAGCGGAAGGACAGACAACGCCATATCTTTGAAGGCATGCGTCTTGCCGTGCCACAGTTCGAGCACGTACAGTCCGCTTTCGAGTTTCACTTCGGGCGCGGGATCGCCGTCGAACGTAGCATAAGCGCGACGGGCGATGTCGAGCAGTTCGTCGTACGACAATTCGTCGAAGAACTTGCTCATCACAAGCGCGCTGCGCTCGGGATAATCCATCTCGGTCATGCGCGAAATTTCTTCCGCGCTCATTTCGGGGAACGATTCGGGTACGAACAGTCCGCCGTCGGGCGCAAGTCCCGTAAGTACCGCGGTCGAACCCGTAACGCTCAGTTTGTTGTTTCTGGTTGAGACGTACTTCATAATGTCCTTAAAATCGTTATTGATATTTTTTCATGAATTTCGGCGCTTTGCCGCACGTCACGGAAAGATAGAAATCCACTCCGTGATTTTCGGAAAGATCGTCGAGAGCGATGAAAAATCCTTCCATGTCCTCGGCGGGCGTTCCGAGCATACGCGCCAGTCCGTCGATGTAAATACGGTCGACGTCCGAGTTCGAAGCCGCTATGCCTTTTACGAACCCGATAAGAGATTCTTCGCTTACTCCGCCGAAATCGCGGACGTTTATAAATCTTATCGCCGTGTTTACTTCGCGGGAATAATCGGACGTATCCGTCACGAACACGACGTTACCTTTACAGACGTCGAGAGCGGCATTTGCGCCGTCGATCATTTCCTTCGTCTTTCCGCTGCCTTTCGGCCCTGCGATCACGTTTATCATCAGTTGTCCCCCTTTACAGGAATTTTATAATATTTTATCGCGGATTCGTTAAACCCGCATTAAAACCCGGATCAGTTCAGCGCTTTCATGAAATTCGTTATGCGCTCCATTCCTTTAACGATGTCGCTTTCGCTTATTGCGTAGGACAGGCGTATATACTCGGGTGCGCCGAACGCCGCGCCGTCCACCGCCGCAACCAGCTCGGTTTCCAAAAGTTTGGCGCAGAAGTCGGACGAATTTTTTATTTCCGTCCCGCCGCACTTCTTCCCGAAAGCTCCCGAAACGTTTATCATTATATAAAACGCGCCCTTCGGTTCGTTACTCTCGGCATAAGGTATCTTCTTCGCAAGCGACGAAATCAGTTTGCGTCTTTCGTCGAAAGTTTTTTGCATCGATGTAAGGAATTCGTCTCCGCGTTTATCGGTCAACGCTATGTACGACGCATACTGAGCGATCGAATTGGCGTTCGAAGTCGTATGGCTCTGTATGGAGCTCATGGCTTTGGCTACGGCAAGCGGCGCGGCGGAATAACCCATGCGCCAACCCGTCATGGCGTAAGTCTTCGACAATCCCGAACAGATGATCGTTTTTTCTTTTATCTTCTCGCTTACCGCCGCGACGGAGAAAAACTCCACGCCGTAAACGAGCTTTTCGTATATCTCGTCGCTTATGATATAGACGTCTTTGTCTTCGAGTACCGCCGCAAGCGCGCGAAGCTCGGCTTCGGTATATACGCTGCCGTTGGGGTTGGACGGATTATTGAGCACAAACGCCTTCGTCTTCGGCGTGATCGCCTTCTCGAGAGCTTCGGGCGTGACCTTGAAATCGGACGAAGCATCCGTATCGAGATAGACGACCTCACCGCCCGACATACGTATAAGTTCGGGATAAGTCAGCCAGTACGGTGCGGGCAGAATCACCTCGTCGCCGGGATTTATCACCGCTTCGAATGCGTTTCGGAGAGTCTGTTTGCCGCCCGTCGAAACTACGATCTGATCGGGAGTATACGACAATCCGTTGTCGCGCAGGAATTTGTCGCAGATCGCCGCGCGAAGTTCGGGAGTGCCTGAAACGGGAGTGTACTTCGTCATGCCGCGATCGAGTGCGTCTTTTGCCGCGTCTATTATGTACGAGGGAGTATTGAAATCGGGTTCGCCCGCACCGAAACTTACGACGTCCAGTCCCTGCGCTTTCATCGCTTTGGCTTTCGCCGTGATCGCAAGCGTGAGAGAGGGCGCGATATTTTTCGCTCTGTTCGATATTTCCATATCTTCTTTTGATCTCCTTGTCTGTAAAATCCTCGTCGTTTCCCTTATAATAATAGATAATAACATAAAAGCCACCCTAAAATCAAGCGTTTGATATAATGCGTATTATTACATTTACGCACACGGCGTTCACAAACGCCGGAATCAATCGCGATTATTTTCATTTTTCGATTCCGTGCCGTCGGGCGACACCGTCGGTTCGCCCACGATCTTATTTATCAACTCGATTTTGAGCGCGGCTTTCTGTATTTCGTCGAGGACTGTTATATCGTCTATTTCTTTCAAAACGATCATGGCTTTTTCGATTTGTTCGCCGAGACTGTTGACCTCGTCGATGTCTCGATCCGACACTTTCGTTTCCTTCAACATTATTTTTTTCTCTTTAATTAAAGGTATTATTATATCGATCAGTAGCGATACCATCGTATTTGTACAAAAATAAAAACTTATAATGACTGCGTTCTGACCGAATAACGTAACTTCTTCTTTCGAAATAAAAGCCCACGCCGTAGAAAACAACAAAACGAACAAATTGATCAACAACATGGTCACCGTGTTGAACATAACGCTGACAGTCTGATAAAACTCGCCTTTTTTGCTTATATATTCCCGTCTTCGAAGCAATACGGTCGTATTCGTGTTTTTCGGTTGAATATCTTTCAGATATTTCAAAATCAGAACGTGCCAGACAAGAAATATAGTTACCGATATTCCGAAAATAGTCCATTCCAAATATACGGTATCTTTCAACCCCTCGTACGACCATATAATTTCCGATCTGATAGAAATAAAAATTATAATTAAAATTATATAAAACAGTATTATTTTCGGATAATATAACGACAGCCTATTTCCGAATTTAGTACTTTTTTTCATTTTGAATGATACGACGTAGAACGCCAAAAAGAAAAACGAGGCTATTCCGCCGATCAGAACAGCAATTAAAAACCCCGTGGAAAACAACAACAGATCGAAATTTGCCAGCATATTAAAAAATGCGAAAAAGAAAAGAAAAACGCATAAAAAAGCAATAAGTACCACCAAAGCTCCGAGCCCTGTCAATTCTAACTTTTGTCTGATATTTCCGTTTCTTTTCATAAATAATTTCCCGCATCGACAAGTTATCGATTACCGAAACAATTATAGCGCCTGACGAAAAAAATATCAAGCGCTATAAACGATCCGACGGTTTTATTTTTTGCATAAATATTTTATTTGAGGAATTTGCCTATGACTTCGGAGGTCGAACCGAAATAAGCAAACGTATCGGGATACTTTTTCAATATCCGCTGAAGCTCGGAGATCTGTTTTTTACGCACGACGCACACGAGCATACTGCGCTCTTCATGCGAGAACATTCCGACGGCAGGCATTTTCGTGACGCCGTGGTTCATACTCTCGAATATTTCGGCGGAAAGTTCGTCGGGCTTGGTCGTAACGATCTCGAACTTATACGCCGTTTTGAAGCCCTGCAAGAGGAGATCACATACCTTGCTCGTCACGAATAAAGACACAAGCGCAAGCAACACCGGATCGAGCTTGACGGTAAAGCTCGCGCCCTGATTATATACGAAAAACGATGCGACCACTACCGACGCGTCGAAAAGGAACGTAAGCCAACTGACGTTCAGCTGTTTGAACTTCTTTCCCGTGACAGTCGCGAGCACCGCCATTCCGCCCGACGTTCCGAAACACTTGAGCATTATGGCGAGCGAAGCTCCGGACAGTATACCGCCCGCAACGGCGGCGAGTATACCGTTCGTCTGCGGCTGATATATCGGGAATTCCGGGATCAGCCCGAAAACTATCAGCAAAACGGAAGAAACCGCCATCGACAGCGTGGACACCACCGCTTCTCGCTTACCTATAAAGAAAAACGCGATAAAAAACAACGGGACGTTAAGCGCGAGCAAAAACCAACCCGAATTGATGCCGAACGCAAATTCGAGCAAAACCGCGATACCGTTCGTTCCGCCCGGAGCAAAACCGTTCGGGGATATAAACATGGCAATAGCGAGCGCTCTTATCGCGCCCGAAAGCAAAATCGGCAAAACGATCGCGATCGTGAATTTTCGTATCCTTGTAACAATTTTCTCTTCTTTCGAATCCATAACTACCGTAAATATATGCGAATTTTTATCATTATATCATTTTTCCGACCCGAAATCAAGCCGAAAAACAAAAGAGCGCTACTTTACCGTAATTCCCATAGGGAATATTAGGTAAGCCGTAGACGAACGAGAAAAGGCGTGGCGTGAAGCCACGCCTTTTCTCTTTTCTTGGTTTAGTTGCTTGTGTCAGTTGTAGGTTTCGTCATCGTCGAAGAACTGCG
>CAJUKR010000009.1 GCA_910587025.1 uncultured Christensenellaceae bacterium | reverse complement strand
TTCTCTTTCTATACCTTGATAATTTGCTTTACTCTATGTAGTTGTCAATGTACGAGAACTCAACTAAACGGTTGAGTTTATTTCCAAACGCTTGTCCGCATTCGCGATCAAGACGTATTTGGCTAATCGGGCTGTTATTTCACGGCTATTCTTCGCAAAAAGGGCGCAAAAAAAGGCATAACCACATATCAAACATCGTCATGATTTTGATATCCTGTTACGCCAGAGGTATTTATGCTCCTAAATACGTAGTCCAAATAACAAGCCGCCGTCTGAGTGACAGCCCGCTTATAATACCCTATTTGCGAAAGGAAGTCAAGCGTTTTACGCAAACTTTTTCAAAAAATTTTAATAATTATTTTACTTTACGTCCGACTTGTGCTCCGCCGCCCCGACTACCGCTATATATTGTGGTCGAAGCGGTTTTAACGATTGACGCGCACCGCGCCGTTATCGCACTTGTTTCCCCACGAGTCGATGAGTTTGTCGCCGCTGTATACGCAAATGATCTCGCAATGATTGGCGCACTTGGGACACTCGAAGCCTTTTGTTCTGAACTCCACATCCGCAACGTCGAACGAAAACGGCTTTTCTTTTCCGCTGCGCCGAGCCAGCACCGCCACACCGAACGCGCCCATAAGATGACCGTTGTCGTCCACAGTCACCTCAAAGCCCACTTCGTCTTCAAACGCTTTTTTCACGCCTACGTTCTTGCTCACGCCGCCCTGAAACACGATCGGAGCCTTGATCCGCTTGCCGCGGCCGATGTTATTTATATAGTTCGCAACGACCGCTTTACACAGCCCTGCGATTATGTCCTCTTTTTTGTGTCCGATCTGCGCTTTGTGCACGAGGTCGCTTTCGGCGAACACCGTACAGCGTGCGGCGATATTGGTCGGATTCTTGCTCGTGAGCGCGATCTCGCCGAAATCTTCCACGGATACGCCGAGACGATGCGCCTGACTGGACAGGAACGATCCCGTACCCGCCGCGCAAAGCGTGTTCATGGCATAATCCACAACGAAACCGTTTTCTATGATTATGATTTTCGAATCCTGCCCGCCTATTTCGAAGATGGTCGCGACGTCCGGATGAAGTGTGATCGTGCCTATCGCGTGCGCCGTGATCTCGTTTTTGACCACTGCCGCATCGGTAATTACGCCGATCAGTTTACGTGCGCTGCCGGTAGTACCGACCGCAACGATTTCTGCGTCCGATCCGGCGAGCTTGTTTTCAAGCACCTTAAGCAGGCGCTTGACCGCGCCCATCGGATCGCCTTCCGTCCAAAGATATTCGCTTGCGAGAATGTTATTGTCGCTGTCGATCACCACGCCTTTGGTGGAGATCGATCCTATGTCTATTCCGAGATATGCTTTCATTTCTTATCGTCCTTATGCTTGCGCGCTTCTACCATATCGTAGAACGCTTCGAGTCTTGTTTTTATTCCCGCTTCTCCCGTCTGCGAGTCGAAACTGAAATGCAAAATGGGTATATTATAGTCGCGGCTTATATTCTGTAAGATCGGGATCGCGTCGATCTCGGGAGTGCAACCGAATGACTTGACCTGAATTATTCCGTCCACGCCGGCGTTTGCGAATTCGAGCGCTTCCGCGACCGAGAAGTTGCTTGTTCCGCCTATATAATATTTCGCGTACTTTTTTCCGTACCGCAACCTGTCTTTATATCTGTTGTGTACGAGCGTGTTCGATACGTTCATACTTCGGAATATTTCCATACCGAACTTTGCGAACTCGCGTTCCATGAAATAATTACTGAACGGCTCCTGCGCCGTATAAAAATCGCCGATCATGCCGACTTTTACGGTATGAGCGGGTTTGTTCGTCTTTACGGCATGCAAACGCTCGCGGTATTCTTTATATATTTTTTTAAGTTCCTTATGGCTCGGCACTTCTTCGCACTTCTTCAGAAACCCGCGATAAACGCCGTCCAGTTCGCCCTCGTTTATTTCGAATCCCACATTGCGGCGAAGATAATCCTCGAACTCGTCGATCATCTCGATCATGCGATAAGTCGTTCTCCAGGCGGGAAGAACGTGCACGAGCGTCATTTTCGGATTGATTATACGGAAATGTTCGAATATCGACTTCGGCGATGTGAAATCGATATCCGCCATATTGAAAAACGCGAAATCATAGCCCATATCGCGAAGTATACGTTCGGCAAGTTCGCCGTAAAAATTCAGACGACAGTTTCCGAAAATCTGCATCAGACAGTTCGCGCCCTTTTCGAGCACCTCGAGATAACATCCGAGGCAATACTTAAACGGCACGCAAACATAATCGGGACTGTATTTGCTGCCGAGCTCGAGCGTACGCCGCGTAATGGGCGGAGGCATAAGATATTTTACGTCGAAACCCTTTTCGCAAAGATATTTGAATGCGGGCGCATAGTTCGCCCACTGCGGAAAACAGGCAAGGATCTCTGGATTCATTGCGCGCCCTCCCGTTTGAAATTGATTATGTCGATAAAACTTTCGAGCCGCGTTTCCATTCCCGCCGTCGCATCCTGCGAGTCGATCGTGAGAATTATTATCGGAAGTCGGGCGTATTCGCGTACGATCAACTCGTTTACCATGCTGTCCGGACCGCACGGAAAAGTAGTCAACAGCACAACGCCGTCGACCTTATCTTTCATAAGCTGTATCGCGCCGATAAGGTGGCGGTTATACGCCCATGGCATGGTGCGCGTGACTTCTTTCGATGCGCGGATACACAGCCCCGCGTCGGCATACTCGGCGATTATGGGTTCGGCTCCGAGCTCGGCAAGCGAGCGCAGAATGGGTCGTCCGATATACGCGTCGCCTATATTGTACGCGTGCGCCACGACGAGCACTTTGATCTTATCCGTTTCGCGCAAGGTCTTTTCCTGCGTTTCCGTGCGGAACACTTCGAAATATTGTTGAGCCTGCTTCGCCACGTTATACGCATACTTGACGTTTGCGCTCTTGAGCCCGAGATACTTACCCATGTTAAGCACGGCTTTGCGTTCGGTCAGAAGTTTTTTATTGCCGATGTTATAAAACAAAAGTTTTATGTCGCGACCGCGGAATACGTTTGCGACCAGGTCGGTCTGCGCAAGGAATTTGGTACACATTCCGTACCCGTGCGAGAATTCGACGCGCGGCAAAAACACATAGTCGCATTTGCCTATCAGCCAATCGACCTGTCCGAGCAATATTTTCGTCGGCAAACACGTTTCGTCCACCGACAGATGCGTGCCTCGCGAAATAATTTCTTTCGTCGTTTCGGGTCCGACTATATACTCGATGCCGAGCGTATCGAAAAAAGTCGTCCAAAACTTTTCGTTTTTATAATACAGCAACGCTCTCGGTATTCCGATTTTCATCCGCTATCCTCCGTTTCCGTACGGATTATACCATACTCGCGGTTTAATAGTCAATTATCTTCGATATTTACTTAAAACCGAGAGTGTCACAGTATAAAACTATTGTCGTTTTTTCGGTTATCCACATTTTATGCACAAAGAAAAGCCGTCTGTTTCATACGCATACAAACGGCATAACAAGGTTATACGATAACCGTTATTCTCTAATGGTTTCGACCGGGGATTTACGCGCGACGAGACACACGGGCAAAAATGTCCCGGAAAATGCCACGACAGTCATTACGCCCAAAATTATCAAAATATCGAGAATCCCGAATCGCAATATTCTCACCCCGGAAAATATGCCCACGGAAAATATCAAATCTCCGATCACAAAACAAAGCACTCCCGAAATTACCGAAGAAAGTATAAAGCAAATCGCGACTATGACCAAACTTTCGGAAAAGAAAATTTTGAACAAATCGCCGCCTCGCGCACCGAGCGCACGAAGTATACCGATCTCCTTTTTCTTTTGAAATACGGTCATCGTTATATAATTAAATAAAAACAATGCGGCGATAAGTCCGGTAACAAACCCGGAGAGAAGAAATATCCATGAATATTTGCTTATTCCGTTTGCGGTTTCCTTTGCGGCATCTACGACCGAGTTCTTCCATCCGTAAGACACGTCGGTCTCGAGATCGCGCCGCCCGTAATCGAGCAAAAAATACGATTGATCGGTTTTGCCCGAGAAGGGCGTCACCGCATAGCCGTATTTTCCTTCGCCAGACTCTATATATTTCGATGCGAATTTTTCTTCGAAGTACGACCATGAAGACGCCGTGTCCGTTATAAAGTTTTTGTCGACCGCAACGACAAACGACACATTGCGCGCAAGAGAAACGCCTATGATATCGAAGCAATCTTTTACGATACCGTTTTCATCGGCGCAGAAAATTTTATTCCAATCGCTTTCATAGTATTCGCCGGAAAAGTCATTGTCTTTTACCCAGACTCCCCAATCGCGGGCAAGAGCGGAGCTCATCACAGCCAGATCTTCAAACGAAATCACCGCGGCGGAATCATCCGTCGACATCATAAATTCGGTCAATTTATCCGCCGCTGCCACAACGTCCGGATGCGACAGAGCGTAAACGTCAGAACCGCGGCGCGCATTGACCAATTTCGATATATATAAAGCGAAACTCACGCATGACAAAACACATTCGTCTTTACCGATGCCTACGTTCGTATTGCCTTCCGAAAAATAATATATGTCTTCACCGTAAGTCTTCAATTGTTCGTACGAAAACCATTCGCGCCCAAGCCCCGTTTGTCCCGGTTTTATGCTTCGCGCGCCGACATACCAGCCTAGATTACTGTACCCGGGCGTAAACGTTTGAGACACACGATCGGAACTCTCGTCGGCGTATTCATCGCAAAAATCATCGGCAACAAACATAAACTTATTGAACGACCGCTCGAGACCGCTTATCACGGCAGTCGCATCGGGAAATCCGATATCATCGTTATTTGCACCTCCGACGTCCGAAACAATAGGGATTTTATCAAGTTCGACATCTCCCAAATCATATATGCCGACGATCTCGAGAACAACTGATTCGGCGCCGATCTTCAGTCCCAATTTTTTTCCGCACAGGTCGTAAGGCTGCGACGGTTTAATTGCAATTCCGTCCGCGCTCGTAAAACCGCAGACTGCGAACATATCGTAAAAATATTCGGAAATCGCAACCTCGTCTTTGCGTTCCGGATATCGTCCCGCGACAGGATCGCCGAAATGACGGGAGAGATATTCTTTTCCGCAATTCACGAAACCGTCCGGAGTCCACAACGTCGAATTCGTCAAATAAACGGTGTTTTTCATGTTTATAATCGTGCCGTCGGTAAATTGCGTTTTTCCTTCGCAAAAAACGCCGGTAAATTCCATATCCTTCGACGCCGCATGCCTATTGAGTTCGGCAATGTCGCCGCCGCTTAAAAGAACTTTGTTCGAATATTCGACGACGGTTGTTTTGCCGCTCGGATTCGCATCGTCGTATTGCGTGGTCATCCTGTCGCCGTAAGCTGTTTTATAAATCAGCGCAGACGGATAAGAAAAATCGGCAACAAGCTCTGCTACCGTATAATTCGGATCGTATAACATAAGAGTGGATGCAAAGCCGAACAACGAAAAAGACAGCGTAGCAACAATCAACGTCATGATAAGACGGAAAGTATGATGCTTAAGCCCGTTAACTCCGATTTTCACGGCGCACCCTATAGGCATACGGGATTTTATGAAGTCCGCGGATTCGGGAACAAACACGGGAACGTAATTGTTCTGCGATTCGTCGGAAACGATTCTTCCGTCTTTCAGCTCGATTATCCGATCGCCGTATTTGCGAGCAAGTTCCTCGTCATGCGAAATTACGATGACAAGTCGATTTTCGGACAATTTTTTCAGAGTTTCGACAATCTCTTTACCCGTGACCGAATCCAGCGCGCCGGTAGGCTCATCCGCCATGATAATCTTCGGGTCTTTTACAAGTGCACGGGCAATCGCAACGCGCTGTTTCTGCCCGCCCGACAGCGTGTTCGGCTTACGTCTGCCGAAATTTTTCATATCCACCGCTTCAAGAATGCGTTCGGAGTCCTCACGTACGTTTTTGCGTCCTTGAAGTTCGAGCGCAAGTTCGATGTTCTGCGCGACCGTCAGTTCCTCGAGAATATTATATTCCTGAAAGATAAACCCAACATATGTATTTCTGTAACCGTCAAAATCAGACGCTTTGAAGTTCTTACTCGAACGCCCTCCTATTATTATTTCTCCTTCGGTAGGTTTATCCAAACCTCCGAGCATATTCAGTAGCGTCGATTTACCCGAACCGCTTTTTCCGAGAATAAAAACCATACCGTTTTCGGGAAAATCTATTGATATATCGCAAAGCGCCGTAACTTCTTCTCCTTGCGCCTTATATATTTTCGTTAAATTCTTTGCCGAAAGCATATCATTTTCTCCCCGATATAATTTTCTTTAATTATTATAACATATTATAAATCATATTGCATTAAATTTTCAAAATTTATATAAAAATATCAACAAATGTTTACATGATATGTTTTATGAAGAGAAGAGCGGTGCTTGCAATTTGCAAGCACCGCTCTTCTGATATCGGATTTAACTTGATAAAATCAGATCACGCTTTCCTTTTCGATATAATACGGATGCGTAGGATGACCGGAAAGCAATCGTCCGTCGAGGACATGCGCCGCCTTATCCATAATGACGCAATTGAGCGTCGAACCGGAATCGATCCGCGCGTCCTGCATGACGATCGAATTCGTTACTTTTGCGCCCTTTGCGATATGACAGCCGCGGAATATGATCGAATTCTCGACCTCGCCTTCGATCAGACACCCGTCGGCAATCATGGAATCGCGGACAAGCGCGGTATCCGTAAACTTTGCGGGAGCGGAATCGCGCACCTTGGTATATATCTCTGCGCCGCCCTTATAGAAAAGTTCGCGAACTACGTCGGGATCGAGAAGATCCATCGAATGCTTGTAATAATCGGTCAGGCTGTTGATAGCCGCGTAATAACCGTCCTGCTCGTATCCGTAAATATTATATTCTTTGATATTGGAAAGAATATCGCGAGAGAACGACTTGATCCCCCACTTATCCGAGTTTTCGATTATATACATCAGTTTGCGCTGAGATATTATCATGAAATCGGTGTAGACCTTTTTCTCGCCCGCAGTGCCGTCGTTCATCTTCGCTTTGGTCACCTTACCGTTCTCGTCGGTATCGAGCACAAGGCGATATGTATCAGAAGCATCCACTTTCTTTTTGCGGTAAACAAGCGTTATGTCGGCGTTATTCTTCTCGTGCGCCTTGAGTACGGGCGCAAGGTCGATATTGCATACGATATCGCAATCGGCCATTACGACATAATCGGCTTCGTTGTGACGTATGAAACTGCTTACGCTCTTGATCGCCTCGAAGCGATTGTTGAACACACCGCCGCCCGTCGCATCGTTGAAAGGCGGAAGGATCGTAAGACCGCCGTTTTTACGTGCAAGTCCCCAACTCTTACCGCTCTGTACATGATCCATGAGCGACTGATAATTATATTTCGCTATTATACCTATATTGGTAATACCGCTGTTGACCATGTTCGAAAGAACAAAGTCGATCAAACGGTACCTTCCGCCGAACGGTACGGACGCAAGCGTACGCACTTTGGTAAGTTCGGGTATGTCCCTTTCGTGAATATTGGAAAAAATTATACCGAGCGCTTTCATATCATTCCGCCTCCGTTATACTGCCGCAATCGAGCATGGTTCCGTCCGGAACGACGGAGCTTCTGCCTATAAGCGTAATCTTGTCGGGGCTTGCTTTGCCCGCGCCGACGGTGCAATTTTCCCCTACCGTAACATTCTCGTCCACAATGGCGTAAGAAAGTTTCGATCCCGCGCCGATGACAGAGCCGCTGAATACGACCGAATTTTCGACGACCGCGCCTTCGCCGATCGTTACGCCCTCTCCGATCACGGAGTTGACTACTTTGCCGGATATTATATCGCCTTCGGTCACAATGCTGTTCGTCACGCAGCCGTTCTTCGTAAGAAGAAGCGCGGGCGGATATGCGTCGTTGCCGGAATAGATCTTCCATGCGCCGTCGTACAGCGAGAATACGGGATCGATCCCAAGCAGATCCATATTGGCTTCCCAAAGACTTTTGAGCGTACCGACGTCTTTCCAGTATCCTTCGAACTGATACGCAAACACGCGCATGCTCTCGGCAAGCATTTTCGGAATAATATTTTTGCCGAAGTCCTTTTCGCTGTCCGGATCGGCGTCGTCTTCCGTCAACATACGAACAAGCACGTCTTTTTTGAAAAGATAAACGCCCATAGACGCATGATTGCTCTTCGGCTCTTTCGGTTTTTCGGCAAAATCGAAAATACGGAAATTTTTGTCATAGCTCATGATACCGAAGCGCGAAGCCTCGTCCATGGGAACGTCTATAACGGCGATCGTGATGTCGGCATCCGTTTCGATATGCTGAGCGAGCATTTTCGAATAATCCATTTTGTAAATGTGATCGCCCGAAAGAATAAGGACGTGTTCGCTGTCGTATTTATCGAGAAACTGAATATTCTGATAGATCGCGTTAGCCGTACCCTCGTACCATCGTGCGCCTTTCTTTGCCTGATAAGGCGCAAGCACATGCGCGCCGCCGTTTTTTCGGTCGAGATCCCACGATTCGCCCGTGCCTATGTACTCGTTCAGTACGAGCGGCTGATACTGCGTCAGCACGCCGACGGTGTCTATGCCCGAATTCGAACAATTCGATAACGGGAAATCGATGATACGATATTTTCCGCCGAACGAAACCGCGGGCTTGGCTACGGTCGTGGTCAGAGCTTTGAGCCTGGATCCCTGTCCGCCCGCAAGAAGCATTGCAACGCATTGTTTCTTTTTCATTGTATCTATACCCCTTATGATATATTTTTCAAGATCGGTAGCCGATCCCTATAATCGGAATTATTACCCGACGGCAATAACCCGCGAAAGCCACACGGAAAAATTTCCGCGCGGCTTTCCGGATCTAAATTCGGGTTCTTATCGTTTTCCCATGTGGCAATGTTGCCGTCATTTTTCCTTATCCTTATCCCGCGCGCCCGAAAGCACGCACCCTCATTCTATGTTTTGATTTTTGAGATTATGCTACTTTGGACGTATCTTCTCCGCGAGCGGCGCGGGCTGCCGTTACGTCCGCAACGACCTTATCGTATGCGGCGACTGCCTTGCGCTTTGCCTCGATTGCAACGGTAGCTCTTTCCTGATATTCGGGGATACGCGCCTCCATTGCCTCGGCTTTCGCTTTTTCCTCATCGGTCTTGGCCTCGGCTTTCGCCTTTTCGGTGTTCCGTACGATAGCCTCAAATGCTACGGCGCGGCTGTTTGCGACCGAAAGCGTCTTATATCTCTCGCTTCTGCTGTTGAAGAGCGCCGCCTCTTCTTCCTTCCTTATGGCTTTAAGCTCGAGTTTTGCGATCTTCTCTTCGCTTTCGAAAGTTGCTTTTGCCATATCCGCTTTGCCTCTCGCTTTCTTTGCAACCTTATTTGCATCGGGGAAGATTATTAGGAAGATCGGGAAGAATACCAACATCGATACGCCGCCGGTTATAACCGTTTTGAGAAGCGCTATTACTGCAGGATTCCAATTCCACCAAATCATGAACGGGTTCATAATGCCCCACAGCGCATTGACTCCGACGGAAATTCCAACCCAGCCGATAAAGTACCACATAGCCTGAATTGCAATATTGCCTTTGGACTTAAACGTGATGTTTCTCTGCAACGGAAGATTAATGCACTGCGCGGTAAATACGGCAATTTCAAACGCGAGGAAGTTCCCCAAGCCGCTCATTTGCAATTCGTGTCCGACCGCCGTCGCTGTGGCGACCTGCGCCGTCGTCGACGCCAGAACAGTTTCACCCGCCGCCGTTAGGAACTTGACGGGTTCGTTGAAGATCGCGTAGTTAAGCGAATTGCCAAGAGCGTCGACAAGTCCGAGGTCTGCCGCCGGCCACACAAACGGGACATCCCAAATTCCCATAAATGCGTAAGGCAGAAACAACATTACGAGAAGTTGCCAAATCGTAACGCCGTTGCTAAACACAAGGAAAAACACGATCTGATAAATTAGTTTTGATGCTTTGGGGTGTTTTTCTTTGAAATTGTACCATACGCCGAGCCAGGCACGCCATATTTTCTGGAAGAAAGCAAGGAAACCGTTACTCGACAGAGGCTTGATTTCACTCACGATCTCGTCTGCGGGCAAAAGTTTTGCCGCGGCGGGCGCTTCCGAAACGGTTGCGACCTGCTCCTCTGCGGGAGCTTCTTTTTCTTTTTCCATTTTTCTTCTCTCCTTTTTATCGGTTAATTTCCGTATGTCGATTGCGCTTTACCGCAATTCCGCATTCATCTTTCCTACAAAACGAAATTACGGCGTACGCAAACTTTTTTATTTTTTCTTGCCTTTCGCCGCTTTGCGCTCGGCTTTGGTCTTACCGCTCGTAAGTTGCTTGAGTCCACGGAAGAACTTGCCGTTGCACATAAGGATCAGTCCGTCCATCTGCGCTCTGTTCATTCCCGCGAACTTTGCCATACCGCGCATGGGCTGATGCACCACGCCCATGACAAGCGTATTCGACAACGTACGGTTTCCGACCGCCCACATGAACGACTTGAGGAAACGAACGCCGCCCGAGAATACCCGACCGAACCAACGCTTGGAGTAACGCAAGTCGGCGACGGTGCAGTTATAATGTATGATCATACGCTTACGCTTATAGAACTTATAACCGGGATCGGGCAGAGGATACGTATTCTTCTGCGGCGCTTCGCCGTTTTCCACTGCCGCATCATACTTGTCGGCGCCGAGAAGCGCTTTGAATTCCTCGACGGAAACATCGGACGCTTTTCCGGAATAATACGAAGCAAGAGCTTTCGCGTCGTAAGGGTTGACCTCGGTGGTGCCTGCTACCGTAAACATTTCGGTCATACGGATATCCGCAACCGACGCGCCTACCATAATCTTATAATCTCCGCCTTCGATTTCCCACTTGTCGGTATCGACGTTGAAATAACGGAACGTCTTTTCATCGAACGGAATCGTGACTTCCGCCGTCTCGCCCGCTTTGATAAATACTTTCTTAAAGCCGCGAAGTTCTTTTACGGGACGGAATATCTTTGCGTCGTCCAGTCCGACATAAAGCTGTGCGACTTCCGCGCCGTCGCGGTCGCCGGTATTTTTGATCGAGAACGTCGCGCCCGACTTATCCACTTTGAGATCGGAATATTCGAACGTCGTATAAGACAGTCCGAAGCCGAACGGATAACGCACGGGTACGCCTGCGGTTTCGTAATAACGGTAGCCGACATACATGCCTTCGCGATACTCGACACTGCGCTCTTTTCCGGGGAAATGCGATGCGCTCGAGCAATCTTTATATTCATAAGGATAGCTTTCGGCGAGCTTGCCCGACGGGTTGACCTTGCCGACGATGACGTCGAGCACGGCTTCCGCGATCGCCTGACCGCCAAGATATGCGTGAACGATAGCGTCCACTTTGTCCGCGAACGGAAGTTCGACTGCGGATCCGCACGAAAGTACCACAACGATCTTCTTTCCCTTCTTTGCGAGCGCGTCGACGAGGTCGATCTGCGGCTGAGGGATCTTGATGTCCGTGCGGTCGAGACCTTCCGCCTCGGTAACTTCGTCGAGTCCGAGATATACGAGAGCAACGTCCGCTTTATCCGCAAGCGCGCAAGCCTTGTTGATAAGACCGTTGTTCTTCTTGCCGTAACGGTCGAAGCCGGGTTCGTATCCCGCAATCTTCAGTCCGTAGATGTTGTCGCCGATAGACGTTATCTTATCGCGGCTGTCGGGAAGCGGATTTTTTTCGAATTTCTCTATTCCGAAACCGAGACATACGAGCGGCGAATCGAGCTTGGTCGGATTGACCACCGACGAGCCTGCGCCCTGATAACGCGGCACTTTTGCGAAGTCGCCGATGACCGCAACGCTCGTACCACCCGAAAGAGGAAGCGTATTGTTTTCGTTACGAAGAAGTACGATACATTCGCGAGCGCACTTCTTAGCCATTTCATGATGTTCGTCCACGTTTACGACGCGGAGCGGCTTATCCTCGGGACGGTTTTCGAATGCTTTATCCGTACGGAATATAAGCTCGAGCAGACGATCGAGCGCTTCGTCGAGATATTTCTCGTCGAGCTTGCCGTCTTTGAACGCTTCCACGATACGCTCGTACTGTCCGCCCGGACGGGTGGCGTCGAGGTTATCGGGGATTTTATATCCCTCGGTAAGCGCTTTGTAAAGATCCTGATTGGAGTACAGGCAGCTCGGCATCTCGAGTTCGTTGCCCGCGATAAGGCCCTGTACTCTGTCGTTGCAGCCCGCCCAGTCGGTAACGACTACGCCTTCGTATCCCCACTCGTCGCGAAGAATATCGCGCATAATGTGGATATTCTCGTTCGTGTGAGTGCCGTTTACCATATTATAAGACGACATGATCGTCCAGGGCTTACCTTCTTTGATCGCAATTTCGAATGCGGTCAGATACAGTTCGCGCATGGTACGCTCGTCCACTACGGTGTCGACGACCATACGGCGTTCTTCCTGGTTGTTGAGCGCAAAATGCTTTACGCAACCCGAAATGCCGTTGGACTGAATACCGCGTATGTATGCCGCCGCCATTTTACCGGCAAGAAGCGGATCTTCGGAGAAATACTCGAAGTTTCTTCCGCAACGGGGATTGCGCTTGAGGTTCGTGCCCGGACCGAGCAGAACGTTGACTTTCTCGTCCACGGCTTCCTCGCCGAGCATCTTTCCCATTTCCTCGCCGAGTTCGTCGTTCCAGCTGTTCGCCATCGTCGCCGCCGTCGGGAAGCATGTTGCGGGAATGGACGCGTTCAGTCCGAGATGGTCAGCCGCCGCCGCCTGTTTACGGATTCCGTGAGGGCCGTCGGACAGGAACATCGACGGGACTTTAACGTCGTCGCGGTCGATGCCGACGGACTGCCAGAAGTCTTTGCCCGAAGTAAGGGCTACTTTCTCTTCCAGCGTCAATTTGTCGATCAGTTCTTTATATTTCATCATCGTTTCCTTTTTGCGTGACGGACAATCCGTCCGCATTTCAGATTTTTCTTTTCTTTACGGGCATGACGACCGAACGGGATAAACGCGAAAAACCGCAACCCGAAAACGAGCGGCGGCTATCCGTAAGTCAATATTCCGTTACATCATTTTCTACTCTTATCATCATACCTTAACCATTATATCACAATCTTACAAAATGTCAATACCTTTTTTGCGAAAATTTCTATTTTAATACAAAAAAATTTATAGCATAATTTCCAAGCCCGATGTTTTTGGCACGCTCGCACTATTTGCGGCGACGCGTTTGTTTTGTCGGACGACGCGTTTTCTTTCTGTGATTGAGCCAAAGCGCGACCGCGATTATTATTATCGCAACTACCGCGATAACTATGACCACGGCGATCACACGCTGAGGCACCGTAAGCGAAATAAAGAAATCGATAACGGGGTTGCCGGTGTTTTCCGTCGGAGTGTTTCCGCCCGGTGCGGGAGAGATCGGCGCGCCGTTCGGCTCGGTCGGATCTGCGGAATTATCCGGAATTACTTTTTCGGGACGGGTTTCGCTGCTTCCCGAAGTAAGAGCGTCGGTTACGGTACTCTCGCGCTCGGCGGTAAATGTGATCTCGCCTGTGGCGCGAATATCGAAACGCAAATTGCCGTTCAGATCGGTGCGGGCTATACGCTCGGCGCTGAAGCCCATATCCATGACGCGTTGCAGTGTTTCGTGATGCGGGTGGGCGTATCTGTTGCTCGGAATTTCGTCGTTGCAACTGAAAACGGTATATGTATTGTGTATACGCGACGGATCAGTCATGAGTCCGAGATACGCCTCGCTTGAAGATGTGGAGCTTCCGTGATGTCCCATTTTTATTATATCGCCGTGGAAACCGTCGAGAAACCTGCCGTAGCGCGTATCGGTATCCGTTTCGCCGTTGACCTTTGCGACAAACTCTTTTTCGTTTTTCGCTTCGGCATCGCCGGACAGGACGATGTTGCGCCCGCCGTAAGAAAGCACCATTATCGGCGAATAATCGTTGTCGTCTGAATACGAATAACCGAGCGGAGAATAAAAGTCGAATGTATATGCCACGGATTTGCCGTCCACCGTCACCGAGTTCGTAATGTTGTTGATTTCCGGATCGGCGGGATTGTTGACATACACATTCGCGCCGTCCAATCCGTACACTACGGATAAAGCGTTCCGATAAGTCGCCGTCGTTTTTTTGTTTCCGCTTGCCACCGTCGAAACGTCGAACGGAAATCCGTATTTGCCTTCCCCGTCCTCCGCCGGATCTTTATACGATTCGTCGGTGCGATGATCGGCGATCTGCGACGGACGGTATATCGTTTTCGCCGTACGGGTCTGCCCGAACACTTCGTCCACACCGCCGATATGATCCTCGTCCGCGTGGGTCATTATAAAATAGTCGAAAGTAGTTATGTCGAGCGCTTCTATATAATCCACGACTTTACCGCAACTTTCTTTTCCGTTATCGCCGGCGTCGATAAGCATTTTCTTTCCGTCGGGAAACTCGATGACACAGGCGTCTGCCTGTCCGCAATCGATAAAATGTACGGTCAGCACTCCGTCGTCTGCCGCCGAAGATTCGTAAAATACGGGAGCGAACGAAATCACCGTAAACGCCGCAAGCGCAAGGATTAAAGATAGCGTAAGAGCAATAAATTCAATTACCGGGTTCTTTTTCTTCATTGGATGTCCTTACCGAAAATAAATAGTTATGAAATCATAATTATTCGCGCCCGCCGAGCATTTTGTCCGTAAGCTTCAGATACAAAGTAGTCGGCATGATACGTTTTGCGAAATATAAGAATTTATATTTTCTGCCGATGATATACATTGCCTTGCTACCGCGGGTACATATTTTATAGATCTTACCGATGACTTTATCGATAGTCATACGTTTACCTTCACGATTCGAAACCTTTTCGAGCGCATTGGTCACGCGCTTACCGTATCTTTCGGTGGTCTGGATGTCGGCAAGTTTATTGGCGGAAAAATTGGTCTTTATCTCCCCGGGGCAAAGCGTCACAACGGATATGCCCGTCTGAGACAGCTCCATACGCAAAGACTCGCCGAGCATAAGCTCCGCCGATTTTGCGGAGCAGTACACCGAGCGAAAGGGTATCGCGGTCAATCCGGCAATCGAACTCATGAAGATTATGCGCGCGCCCTTACTCATAAAACGAAGGCAAGCGCGCGTCAAATTCAGCGAGCCGAAGTACGACACTTCAATTGCCGCGCGGATATTTTCCATAGGAATCAACTCGGTCGCGCCCGAGATACCTATTCCCGCATTATTTACGAGCACGTCTATGCGTCCGTACCGCTCTCCTATTTTCCCTACCGCAGATGCTACTTGTTCGGGATCGGTAACATCGCATCTGTAGTCGAATCCGTTGTCCGAGCATGAGCGAGCAAGATTACAGACTATATGTCCGTCCGCCTCGAATCTTTTTGCAATCGCCATTCCGAGTCCCGAGGTCGCGCCCGAAATAACTACGATCTTCTTTTCTTTTTCCATGATAAAATTGTAGCACACCGCAAAGGAAATGTAAAGTTTTTCATGGGTTGAATTTTGTCGTTACGATATTATAACCTATTTCTCGGCAACGCAAAATATTCCGTCGGATTTTGATGCGTGTGCGTCGATTTTGTTATGATTTGGTATCGAGCGAAAAATTTTGCCATTTATGTTTGTCGCCCACCTTGACAACCGTGTACGTTTTATATATAATAATAGAAAAGAAAATTCACGGAGGAAGTCTGGTAATGGCAGGAAAACATGGATTGGGGCGCGGACTCGGCGCACTGTTCGGAGACATCGATCTCGAGAACGACAACAAACAGGCGGCAAATGCCGCGCAAGAAATCGAATTATCGAGAATAGTTCCGAACGAGAATCAGCCGCGCAAGCATTTTGACGAAGCAGCGTTGCTCGAGCTTGCAAACAGTATTCGCGTACACGGTGTCATATCGCCCATCATTCTCGTCGCTCACGGCGACGGTTATATGATAATTGCGGGAGAACGGCGTTGGCGCGCCGCGCGCAAAGCCGGACTTGTCACCATTCCTGCGATCGTACGAAGCTATACCGAAAAAGAGGTCAAAGAGATCTCGCTGATCGAAAACCTTCAGCGCGAAGATCTCAATCCCATCGAAGTGGCAAGCGCGATCAGACAGCTTATGGACGATTACTCGTACACGCAGGAACAGGTCGCAGACCGAATCGGAAAATCCAGACCCGCCGTTGCGAATACGCTTCGACTGCTCTCGCTTTCGCCCGCAGTCACCGAACTGGTCGCAAGCGGAGATTTGTCCGAGGGACACGCCAGATGTCTTATTACCGTCAAGGACGAGCTTACGCAGCTCGAGCTGGCAAAGAAAGCCGTTGGCGGTAAAATGACCGTGCGCGATTTCGAAAAGCTGATCAAAGCCATCAACAATCCCCCCGCATCCAAGCCCAAGCCGCCCGCTCAATCGCTTGAGCTCAAGGATATGGTGGAAAGGCTCCAGCGTGTGTTCTCTACCAAAGTAACCGTATTCGGAAATGATCGAAAAGGAAGGATATATATCGACTACTACTCCGCGGACGATCTCGACCGCATACATCAACTCATGCAGGTGCTCGAGAAGTACAAAAAGCCGGCGGCAGAAAGCGAAACGAGCGAGGACACAAACCGATCGTAGATCGAAATACATTTGTTCACGCGACAAGTATTGTTCGGCAAAGAATGTGAAAGTGTAGTGATCGGCGAGTCCAAGACAGGCTACCCAAAAAATATTTCTCAAACACATATGAGTCATCTTATAAGGCAAGACGCTCGACGATAAGCTCGAGCGTTTTTATTTGTTTCCGAACATAACGCTGTAAGTCAATTCGACTCATCCGCGTCTTGCGTCAATTATTCCAAATTGTATCCACGGCTGTCATGCGGTCAAACTGTAATCATAAATTCTCGCGCGGAATGTCCGTTCCGAGTCAATGCCGAAGTGCAAAATGTTTCACGTGAAACATTCTCAAACCAAACATAAAATAAACGCTGCCAATCACCAAAAATGCCGCTCGAACGCCAAGCAGGTCTCCCGAAATACAGGCATCGCAAGAGAAAAATCCCGATCCACAGTCGCTCCCGGTCGCTCTCAAATTCGGATCCACGCGCCCAACTCTCAGCGTCCCGGAATGTCTTGTCTCAGAAGCACAAAAACTCATTACCAAAGCATGCGGAGACGAAAGAGTTTACGACAACGACGACATAAAAAACAATCGCAAAATATTTCGTTTATCTCAAAAGTTTCACATGAAACATTTTCTCACAGGCTACAAATCTTCAACAAAAACAAACCCACGAATAAGCACACGATCACAATCGAATTTGGCAAATAATTTGCTACGAATGCGATAAAATAGCCAAAACAACACAAAAACCATCATAGCGCATAATCAAACAGTATATATAATCACTATTTAATAACTTTATTTTGGAAAAATCATAAATCACCTAAAACGTTCCGACATACAAATATGCGAATTCCGTCAGAAATCGCATATTTCAAGGCGTTTTCGGCAATCTCGAAAAAGTTATCCACAACTTATACACAATACGGCAAGTCTATCCACAAGTCAAATGCAAACAAAATAAAGCACAGTCCCATATCGCAACACAAAAGAAATGATCCCGAAGAAAAAAGCAAAAACAGACGACAAACAGCACGAAAAAAATGCGCCACAGAGCGCTCTCGCATTATTAAATCATAACTGATTTTGTAATTTCATAACAAACTCGAGGAATTATCGGCGGATATTTTACGATATTTCGTCATGGTTATGAATTCATATCTTTACTTTTATGATATTACCGCCTGATTTTATATAATTTTCTCGAGTCGAACAAAATCTCGAAATCCCTGTTTACAAAAAATTTCTTTTTCAATCAAAACTCTCCGAAATTTCGATCGCTTATTTCAAAAAACAGCAAATCAGTTATCATTTAATAATTATCAAATTGATATTGTTTTGAATATAGAATATCATACTAATATGTTTTTGATATTGCTTATCATATTGATATATATTTGTTTACACAAAAATTATTTGACATCATTTTGCAAAAATAGACATTTATTGACATAGACCGCATCGCCACAAAAATCAACAGAGGATGTATATCGGAATGAAAAAGTATTGACAAAGCGCTTAAGAAAATTATACAATATATACATGAAAGTAAGTGAAATGAAATATGAACGTATCGACGTCGATCGCGCATGCGAAACCGCCGCGCGGCTGACCGATAGAATGAAGAAAGCCGCGAGCGGACGGGAGATGGCAGACATCCGAAACGAATGTATCGAAGTAGCGAAGAAAATACAAACGATGTCTTCCCTCTGCTATATCCGTTTCACTCTCAACACTCTCGACAAATTCTATCTTGCGGAAAAAGAGTATTACGACGAAAACGCTCCGCGGTTTTCCGCCGCGGCGGTAGAATTCAACCGTGCGTTTCTAAGCAACCCGCATATCGGCGAAACCCTCGATCTGATCAATCCGAACGTTGCGAAAGTTTACGAGCTCGCTCTTAAAATAATGGATGAAAAAATTATTCCGGAGCTTGTGGAAGAAAGCCGTCTCGTGACGGAATACGATCGCCTGATGAGCGAAACAATGTTCGAATACAAAGGGAGAAGCATGCCGCTTTCGGTTCTGCGAAAATATTTCGACGACGGGAACAGAAATGTACGACGGGAATCTATGGAAGTTCTCGGAAAAACTCTGTCCGGATTGTCGGAAAGCCTGGACGGAATATTCGATAAACTCGTGCACGTACGCGCCGATATGGCAAAAAAAATGGGTTTCAAGTCCTTTGCCGAAATGGGCGACTGCCAGATGGGCAGATACTCGTACGGGAGAAAAGAGATCGGCAAATTCCGCAGATCCGTCGCGACCGACGTCACGCCTATCGTCGCAAAACACAAAAAAGCGATCGCCGAAAAACTCGGAATCGACAAAATAATGTTGTACGATAACGAAGTATGCTTCCGAAACGGAAATCCCGAGCCGGTAATAGATTCGAAACGGATGTTTTCCGCGGCACGGGAAATGTATCGAGACATGGGAAAGGAAACGGGCGAATTTATCGACGCAATGCTTGCAGCCGAAGCCTTCGACGTATACGCAAAAAAAGGCAAGTGGGGCGGGGGATACTGCACGTCGATCGACAGTTACGGTCAACCTTTCATTCTCGCAAACTTCAACGGATCTAGCGGAGACGTAGATGTCCTTACTCACGAAGCGGGTCACGCTTTGGCGTACTACGAAATGTTCGAAAACGGCGTGGATTACGAACTCAACCTCGGAACAATGTCCGTTGCCGAAATCCATTCCATGGCTATGGAGTTCCTCGCCTGGAAATATACGGACAAATTTTTCGGCAAGCGCGCGGAAGACTATAAATACATGCATCTTATGAGTTCGCTGACCTTTATTCCGTACGGAACGATGGTGGACGAATTCCAGGAGATATGCTACGACAATCCGGACATGACGCCGTCCGAGCGAAACAAAGAATGGCAAAAACTGGACATTTATTATCGTCCGTACCTTTCTTCCGACGGAATACCTTATCTCGAGAAAGGTACTCGTTGGCAATATCAAATGCATATCTACGAAAATCCCATGTACTATATCGATTATTGTTTATCGCAATCGGTTGCTCATCAGATACTTATGCTGACCCAAAAGGACTATAAAACGGCATTCGATCTTTATATGAATCTGCTTAAAAAAGGCGGAGAACTTCCTTTCGGCGAACTCGTTGAAAGCGTAGGACTGAAAAATCCGCTCGAAGAAGGCGCTTTAAGATCCGTTTGCGGAGAAATAGACGAACTTCTCGGAAAACTCGCAAACGATTGACAAAAATATTTTGTAAAAGTATAATAATCAAGAGGATATTATTATGGATGAGGCAGTATATATAATCTTCGGTGTAGTATTCGCTATTGTTTTTTTATCCGTTCTTATTTCGGCTATAGTAAAAAAAGTAAAAACAAACAAGCGAAATAACAGACAAAGAAATAAAAACCGAAACGGAGACGTTTATTACAACGGTTCGGGATACGGATATAAATCTCATGATTTTTTCGATACGCCGCCCGCACCGAGAAGAAAACCGATAGATCCGTTCGGATACGATTCTCCGCATAACGGAAACGCACATCGGCAAAAAATCGAGAAAGAAATCAACGATACGGATCGCTCCGAAAGCGCTCCGAAATGCCCCGCCTGCGGTTCTCCCAAAGAAAACGAAGACAAATTTTGCCCATATTGCGGACACAAATTCGGATAATTTTTATAAATCACGACAACGAAAAAGAGCTCGAAACACATGTTTCCGAGCTCTTTTCGCCATCTTCAAATATTTACTTATCAGTGTTTTTTGAACGAACTTCTCACTATCTCGCCGAAGAATAAAGTATGATATTCTCTATCGATATACATATCCTGCGCGATTGTGGGATTGAGCTTGCTCTTATGCATTTCGGCAACATATACGACTTTGCATTCGAGCTGTATCGCGCATTCTTCGATACCCACCGACTTGACCAGCTTTGCGGGCACGGCATTAAAACCGAATTCCTTAAACTTATCCGTATCGTGTCCGGACATGTTCGAACAACGTATCAGTTCCGTGGTCATCTCCGTCGTGGGAACGTTCACAACAAAGCTCATATTTTTTGAAATAAGCTCATGCGAATATTTTTTCTGACGGACGGGAAGAACGAAAACATCGCGATTCCACATTCTCCCGAGCGTTCCCCAATGAGTGTCCATGATGTTTATTTTGTTACCGGTACCGCAACTGATGAAAACTCCTCCCATCTTAATTGCGTTCATTACCATATTTCTCTGTCTGTCGGTCATAAACGATCTCCTTATCCACGAATATCTTAACACTATCCGAGAACAATGTCAAGTGAAAAAATAATCACACTATAGGATTATTCCGCGGCTTGTTTCCTCCTCGCGGATATACTTTCGGCGACGGCTTTATTTTCCGTATTACGATTATTTTTCTGACGGTATCTTCCGAAAGAGCAATGCTCTCTGTCCTTTCTATTTTGCCGCCGAGTAAGATTATTGCCCTTTTTGCCTCGTTTATTTCATCTTCGCAGTTTTCCGCTTTATAAGAAACAAAAACTCCTCCCGTTTTTACGAATGGTAACGCATATTCGGCAAGTACGTTCAGCCTTGCTACCGCACGCGCGGTAACCGTATCGAAAGATTCTTTTTCTTTTATGTCCTCTATTCGAGAATGCACCGCTCTTATATTTTTAAGTTCCAACTCTTCGATCACGGCGTTGAGATAATCTACTTTCTTACGTACGCTGTCAACCATTGTTATATCGAGTTCGGGTCTTTCTATTTTCAGAACCAACGCCGGAAAACCCGCGCCGCTTCCTATATCCAGAATTCTTCCTTTTACGAAAGGTAACCCGAGCTTACTGTCCTCGATATGCTTGATCTTATAGTCCTCGAAATTCTTTATTGCCGTCAGATTGAATTTAGAGTTGTACACTTTAAGAATATCGTAAAGTTTTTTGTATGTTTCCGAGTTGCTCATAGTTTATTTATTATATTTATGTATTTTATATTTATAGATACTATTATACGGTGTACAATTGTGTATAAGTCGAAAAACCGCAAGATATAGTATTCGGTTATTATTTAATATCGCAAAATGTACGATACGGTTTCCACACGGTTGTACACAAAACATACGCGAAATACGAAAAATCCATGTGGAAAACTTTAATTGCGGAATCATCGGTTTTTGTATTCGGGATACTGTAAAAAGATATTTATCCACAAGTTATCAACAAACGAAAATCGTTAAACACAATGTATGGAATAGTCGAGATTTCAAGAGAACGCGCATTCTATTATTCCGCCGCCAAGACATCTGTTGCCGTCGTAAAGTACGACGAACTGACCCGGAGTAACCGCGCGTTGGGGCGTATCGAATACTATTTCGGAAGCATAGGCGGAATTATCTTTTATGTGCACCGTACAATCCTGATCGGGCTGTCTGTATCTCGTTTTAGCCGTACAACGAAACTCGGCGGACTTCGGCGGATCGCCGATAAAATTGAGCGACGAAGTGCGAAGCGAAGTCGAATAAAGCATGGAATCTTCTCCGCATGAAACAACGAGTTTGTTCGACTTCATATCTTTTTCTATGACGAACCAGCGATTGAGATCGTATCCCGCTTTACCTCCTATTCCGAGCCCCCGACGTTGCCCGAGAGTATAATACATCAGACCGTCGTGACGACCGAGAATATTTCCGTTTTCGTCCACGATGTCGCCGGGTTTTGCGGGCAGGTAATTCATGAGGAATTTTTTGAAATTACGTTCGCCGATAAAACATATTCCGGTGGAATCCTTCTTTTCGGAAACGGAAAAAAGTCCGTTGCTTTCGGCGATCTTTCTTACTTCCGGTTTCGTGAGTTTTCCGAGCGGAAAAAGTACGTTCGAAAGTTGTTTCGCCGTCACTTGATTGAGAAAATACGTCTGATCTTTATTTATGTCTGCCGCGCGCAGAAGGTGAGTAGTAAGGCCTCCGCTGTCCCGCGCTTCGTGATCGATGTCGCAATAATGCCCCGTAGCGATATAATCCGCGCCGAGTTCGGCGGCATATCCGGCAAATGCGTCGAATTTTATTTCACGGTTGCAAAGCACGTCCGGATTGGGCGTCCTTCCCGCTTCGTATTCCCGAAGAAAGTATGAGAAAACGCGATCCATATACTCCTTTGCGAAGTTGACCGAATACACGGGAACACCGATTTTAGCCGCTACGTTGCGTGCGTCTTCCCAGTCGTCCGCGGAAGTGCAGACGCCGTCGTCGGCTTCTTCCCAGTTGTGCATAAAAAGTCCGACGACGTCGTACCCCTGTTCTTTCAGAAGCAGAGCCGCAACCGCCGAATCCACGCCGCCGCTCATTCCGACGACAACTTTCTTCGTTTTCATATCGATATTATATTTTATTTGCCTGCAATTGTCAAGTTATTATAGAATAACATTCGACCGAGTCCGAAATTCTGCTGCAAACAAATAAAAATGCCCCGGAAATTCCGAGGCATTTTTAAAGGCATTTCGATGTTTATGCCGCGAGAAGACGGCTGTCGAGGAAGGTCGCAAGCGACGAGATCGTCTCCTTTTCGAACGGTGATTTGACGCCTGCTTTTTCGAGCAGAGTGTTGAACGTATAAGTTCCGTCGCCGTAATTCTGAATATAGTTATATTCGGCGATCGCGGCGCCTCTGTCCGAAATGGAGTCCTCGTAGATTATCAGTGCGGGAAGCTGGGAAACGGCATAGCTGATATAATAGAACGGGGACTGGAAGGTATGAGGGACTTCCGCCCACCAATAACGAAGCTGAGGTCTGGGAATATATGCCGTTGCGTTGTACTCCTCTATCAGTCTGTCGAACAACGCGTTTACGGACTGCGGAGTATTGTAGGTATGCGGCTTGAGATAAAGTTCTCTCTGGAATTCGTCGAACAGACAGCCCATAAGCACCGACCAGAATATTGATTTGAAAAGCTCCTGCTTTTCGATTTTCGCCGCGCTCGCTTCGGAGTACATTTTTTTATAGTACGGCATGAACAACGCTTCGTTTGCCTGCGACTGAATTTCGTTTATATCGAGCGTACCCGCGCCCGTATTTCCGAGGTTATAGTAAGCCGTGAAGTGCCCGAACTCATGAACGAAGGTGGATATATCCCCGTATCCGCCCGTGCACATCTGGTACATATAAGGCGCTTCGTATCCGTAAAGCCAGGTCGTGAACGCACCCGTATAACCGTAGGGGTTTCCGCTGAGCGTCGCGGTATAATGCAGATTGCATTCTTCCATATAGTCGTATGCTTCGGTCATATAGTTTCCGATCTCGGTCGCGTATTCGCGCACGAGCGCTTTGCCCGTATCGAGGTCGTTCGCGCTTATTCCGAAAAACTGTCCGGTTCCGCCGTCGCCCGCATCGGCATACTCGCCGAGTTTCGGCGACAGATACGTCTTGAACGACTCGCACAGTTCTTCGACCTGTTCCACGGTATAATCACGTTCGTAATACGACTCATACGCATAGTCGACATAGTTTTCGTATCCCTCGAGTACGGCGAGTTCGTTGTTTTTCGCGACAAGCTCTATGAGTATTTCCGCGGCGGCGATCGCATAAGCGGATTCTTCGCCCTGAAGCGCGTTATACTCCGCGATCAGTCCGTCGATCTCGTTGCTGAGCGTAACGTACTCGTCGGACATGACTTCGTGACGACTGCGGATAAATTCTTTGTCCTCTTCGCTCCAACCGTTAAGAAGCGAAGAATTATCGCTTTCGAGTATATTGTATATCAGGTCGTAATACTTCTGGAACGCTTCGTTATATTTCGCCGAAAGGGTCAGATAATCGTCGCGCCACCGTACCGTATCTTTATTGTATTCGATCGAGAGATAAGAGAACATAAAAGACATCTCGTTCAGTCTTTCGCTGACATCGTTAAGCGCGTCTACAAGCGTCATCGCGCTTCCGTTGACGTTCTTATTCGCTTTTTCGAACGCCCGGTCGAGCGCCGTATAGTTCGGTCTTTGGTACTCGATCGCATTATAATCGAACGTGTCGAGTTTATACCGCTTGCAACTGCAGGCGGCGGCAAGCACGATCGTAATCATAAATGCGACGGCGAGCGCAAAGGCTGTTATTTTTTTCGCGGTTTTATTCATATATTCCTCCGAAACGGTGTTTTTATTATTCTTTTGCGAATTCGTTTGTACATAAAATATAATTCGGGCTTCCGAAATATATATTAAGTATATACCGAAACCGAAAAAAACTTGACATACAACGAAAGTTATAATAAAATATAAGGACAGGAAATGACAGACGTACTTCTCGATTCGTTAAAAGACACCGCACTATTGATTCCTTTCCTCTTTCTCGTCCATCTGCTTATAGGATTGTTCGAGTCGGGGAAACTGAACGGGATCAAGCGCAGCGGCGCGCTTCGCGGCGGACTTGCGCCGCTGATCGGCACGGGGGTCGCTCTTCTTCCGCAGTGCGGTTTTTCCGTCGTTGCGAGCGAATTGTATTCCAAGAAATATATTCGCGTCGGGACTCTCGTCGCCGTGTTTATTGCGACGAGCGACGAGGCGCTTCCCATTTTATTCGGATCCGCCGTTACGGATCCGTCGGTCTGGGCAAAACTCGGAATTCTTATAGGCGCAAAAGTCGTGCTTGCGCTCGTCGCGGGATACGCGCTCAATTTCGTTTTTCGCCGCAGACAATTGAACGTTTACGACGAAACGGAAATGCCTCACGATCACGGCTGTTGCGGGCATACTCCGGGCGGTCTCGAAGATCACGACGAAGATGCGCATGAACAAGAGCGTCACGGCGTTACGGAAGTATTCGACAAATACTTAAAGCATCCGATAATCCATACGCTTACTATAACGCTTTTTGTATTTTTTGTCAACTTTACGCTCGGTACTGTTATATTTTTGGCGGGCGGGGAAGAAATATTTGCGGATTTTATGTCCCGAGGGATGTTTTTTCAGCCGATATTCGCCGTACTTGTCGGGCTTATCCCGAATTGCGCCGCCAGTGTTATGATAACCGAAATGTTTGCGGGCGGGTCGTTGACGTTGGGCGCGGCTGTCGCGGGACTGACCGTAAACGCGGGGTTCGGCATCGCCGTACTTATCAAGGACAATAAAAATATCAAAGAAAATGCGGTCGTAATCGGCGCGCTTGTGGCAATAGCGCTCGCGGCGGGATATGCGATCACGGGAATAACCGCGCTCGTCGCATAAGGGCGCAGACACACTTCGAAAAAGGGGGCAAACCTAAAAATGGCAAAAATTCTGATTGTCGACGACGAAAAAGGCATTCGCGACGTACTTCGGGAATATCTCGAACTGGACGGTTATGAGATCGGCGAGGCGCTTGACGGCATGGATGCGATAAAACAGGCCAAGGCCGGAGATTACGATATCATCATCATGGACGTCATGATGCCCAAACTGGACGGCTACAGCGCGGTCAAGGAAATCAGAAAGGAAAAGGATGTGCCCGTCATTATGTTGTCGGCGCGTTCGGAAGAGTACGATAAACTTTTCGGGTTCGAGATCGGCGTGGACGATTACGTCACGAAGCCGTTTTCTCCCAAAGAGGTCGTCGCCCGCATAGGCGCGGTGCTTCGCCGCGGCAAGAATGCGAGTAAGAAAGTCGTTTCCGACGGTCTCGAGATAGATATTTCGGGCAGGGCGGTGTATGTGGACGGAGAAAAAGTTTACCTCACCCCGCGCGAATACGATTTGCTGTTCTATCTAGTAAAGAACGCCGGCATCGCGATCCCTCGCGAACAGCTCCTTGCCGACGTATGGGGTTACGACTTCTTCGGCGAAGATCGTACCGTAGACACTCATATCAAAATGCTGAGATCGAATCTCGGACCTTATCGCGACAAAATTCTTACTTTGCGCGGAGTGGGCTATAAACTCGTGCTTTGACGCGCGGAAATTCGATAAATGGAAAACGTGAACGAACAAAAAGAAAAGGACAAGCCGGGCGGAATGCACGAGCTTGTTTTTTCGCCCGAAGCGGAGGAACGGACGGCGAAAACGGAACGGGTGGTACTCGGGCGGTATCATCATTTTCCGCGCTTCAGATCCATTCGTTTCAATCTTTGGCTTACGTTCGTTTTTATGACCGTGACGATGCTTGCGATCATGTGGGTGTACGAGCTCATATTCTATTCCACTCTTTACGTTTATTTCGAGGAAAACGAAATGTCCTCGGCAGGTCAGCGGCTTGCCGCGGGATATGTCGAGTATTCGAGTAAAAATCCGAATATTCTCGGCGGGTTTATCGATGATTTCGCGGTCAAAGAGGGCGTGGATATCGTCGTCTTTGTTCTCGACGAAAACGGGGACGCGTCCGTGCGCTATGCCGCGACCCCGACGACGGGAGTTACCGCGGGCGGACTGGACGGCGTGCTTCTCGATTATTATCTCGGAAAACTTACGGACTATAACGTCGGGTTCGTCGCCAATACCGTGAATATCGACGGAATAGTCGCGGATATGGTCGTTTACGGATTTTGTACGGTAGTCGACCGAGAGGACGTGTATATTTATATGTCGGCGGCATTGCCGTCTTTCGGGCAGGCGCGTAATACCCTTATAGGACAGCTCGCCGTAATAACCGCGCTGTGTTTGGTCATAAGCGTGTTTGTCGCATACTTCGGCTCGGGCATAGCCGCCCGTCCTATGCGCGATCTTACCGTGCGTGTCATGCACGATTCGCGCGGGAAAAGACGCGCTCCGCTTCAGACCAATACCAAACTGAGCGAAATTAACGAGCTGAGCGCGGCGTTCAACAAAGCGTTCGACGATGTGGAAAGCAACAACCGTTTCCGCCGCGATCTTCTCGCGAACGTGTCGCACGATATGAAGACGCCGCTTACCATGATCCGCGCGTACAGCGAAATGATCCGCGATATATCGGGCGGCAACAAGGAAAAGTGTGCGAAACAGGCGCAGGTCATAATCGACGAAACAGACCGTCTTACCTCGCTTATCGGGGAAGTCATCGAATTGTCCAAGCTCGAAGCCGGAGTACTCGAACTGCATTACTCTACGGTGGATATTTCGGCGAAATTGCGTTCCACCGTATATAATTTCGGTATTATGGAAGAGGCGAAAGGCTATGTGTTCAAAACGGAGATCGATCGCCGTCTTCTCGTTCGAGCCGACGGCGACCGCATCGATCGCGTAATTTACAATCTTCTCGGCAATGCGATGAACTATACCGGTGAGGACAAGACCGTGACCGTGCGTTGCCGCGCCCGCGGAAAGGCGGCGAGGATCGAAGTTCTCGACAGCGGCAAGGGAATGACCGAAGAAGAACTCGCCACGGTCTGGGACAAGTATTACAGGCTTGTACAGGACAAGCGGCGGGTCGTGGGGTCGGGACTCGGCTTAAGTATCGTAAAATCCATTCTCGATCTTCACGGCGCGACGTTCGGCGTTGCGAGCGAAAAAGGCAAAGGAAGTAATTTCTGGTTCGAGCTTCCTTTTGCGGAAAAATAAGTTATCCACAAATCCACGCGGGTTATCCACAATGTAAAATTATGTAAAACCGTCCGAATTAGGGCGGTTTTTGTGCATTTTAATGAATTTTACGCTTATTTCGAGCGATTTTTATCGTAAATATTGTAAAAATTTGTATATTGTTGACATATTGTTCGAAATGTTGTAAAATTAGGTCAAACAAAAAGGGAAGACGCGGTGGACAAACGGTTATAGCGCTTAACCGAGCCGAAAAACCGATTTGATGTTTGTCCGAAAAGATGGAGTATGACCGTAAAGGAATTTAATGATTGCTTGCGAATGATCCGCGAGAAAGACAGTCGCGGTATGGCACGCTTATATACTTACTTTCACAAGAGGTTGAAAGCGGCCGCAGTCGCAATGATAAAAAATATCGACATAGCCGAAGATATAGCGTCGGATCTGCTTTGTCATATTTTCGATACCGTTGAAAGGTACGGCTATGTCGATAATCCGAATGCTTGGCTGTACAGATCGATCAAAAATGCAGTCATTAATTACGTTACCAGAAATCAGATCGTAATACCCGACGACGATATCGTAGAAAATTATTCGATAGATTATGAACTGGAGCATAAACTCGAGTTCAACGAAGCGCTCCTGCATTTTAACAAACGAGAGCGTCAGGTTTTGGTTTTGTATTACGCTTACGGTTATACTTATGAAGAGATCGCGGAAGTGCTTCAGATATCGTCGAGTACCGTCAAAAGAGATTTGAACAAGACGCGTACACTGTTGAAGTTCTATCTGAAAAAGTGATAGTTTTGTGATGAGCTTATGACGCAAAGTGAAATACTCTGAAAAATTTCAAAAGTCTGAGCCTTTTTCGCGCTCCGAATTGTCTATTTAGTGAAGATAAGGGTGAAAGAAATTTTTTAGGAGATTAAACACTCAAATGAAAAAGAAAGTTGCAAGCACCCTTATTCTTTCGGCGATAATTCTCGCCGTGATGATGTTCGCTTCGAACTTCGTCGGTACGATGTATGTCGGCAATACGTTTGCCGCCGAGACGGAAGAAAAGTTTTATACTTCGGACGTAATGCCTATCGGCGGTACGATTACGGATTATGTAACCGAAACTGTGTCATATGGTCGCGCTATACCGACCGGATATGAAAATCCGTATAAAATTCCCTTATATTATGCTACGGAAATTGATAATAGTTGTGCGGTTACTGCCGGTGGATCTACGATCGGATATTATGACCGTATATATGAAGAATTGATTCCGAATCACACCGGCACTATTTTTATGGGACATTTTACATACGGCGCTCAGGATGCGGAAGTAAACTCGATGTTCCGAAGCCTTGCGTTCAGAATGGGGACAACCGAGTCTGGCACTACGATTCCCGGATATATTTCCGGAATGGATTCTTATATAAAAAGCAAGGGGCGCGTCGCTTCGATCGAAAGCGTTTGCGATAACGGTACGCTGAATGAGAGCGAGTACGAGACGGCGCTTGAAAACGGAAAGCTTCTTACTTTGTTTGTAGACGGATTTTGTTTTACGGAATTCAGTGCGGCAAACGAGACAAATGATACCGTGACGATTAGAAATACAGTTGTGACAGGGTGCCATACTCTTACGGCGTATGGATATCGCACATACAGTTATTATGATTCGTCGAACAGACTTATTCGCCAGGACAAATATATGTTGGTACATACCGGTTTTAATTCGATAGGTCGAGGACTATTACGTCTTACTGGCGGATATTGCACGATTGACGACGGATTTATAATAGATATTAATTAAAAATAAGATCTTTAATTGGAGGTGAATAAATGAGTTTTGACAGGAAATTGAGAAAAACGATCGAAAAAGATTGCGAAACTCCCGAATTGTCTTTCGAGGATTGGGCGGAGAAACACAATATCAAGCTTAATATGCCTGTCGAAACGAATAAAGTGAAGCAGGAACACGTACACGTAGGCGGCGGCGTTTATGCTATGCGTGCGGGTATATCAAGCGTAGTCCTTGTGCTCATCATTGCTGCGATTCTTTTGCCGGTGCTTTTAAGTACGTTACTTTCGACAGCGCCGTTGAAATTCTATAAATCGACGGAAATTGTAAGTAATTATTCTGATTTTGAAGAAATGAGCTCGGTTGAAGATATTTATATTTTCAAGACTTCCGGTGATGATATTCAGATACAAATGGGAACGGTTCTTTCGGATTATTCCAATGATGAAGAACATATTTTACTTGGTTATTTCATAAACGATTGCTTGATCGGTGTGGGACAGGACGCTTTTTATCTTGGATATCATGCCGTAATATATCCCAATTATGAATTTATTAATCATGAACAATACAACTCATTATCTAAGAAAACGGTTGTTCATGGGAAAGAAATCAATTACGATATTAGGCAAAGCACATCTATCGTCGGTTATGCGAATTTCAAAGTAGGAGATTATTCTTACTATCTCAGTGCCGAAGGTTTTGAAGACATAACGCCAAACGTTACCGAGGAGAATTTCCTTGAATTGCTGGACGCTATTCTCAAATAATTCTCCGGATATTATCAAGTCCATAATTACCCCGAAAAATCCCGACGGAAGCACCTCTCCGAAGGGATTTTTCATTTTATATAATTTCCCCGTAAATAACATTTTGTTTTACGGGGAAAGTCAAGAAGAATATATTTTATAAAATTTTTTATACCGCAAAAGGACACGGCGCGGTTTTCGCGTCATGCCCTGCGGATATTTCCGCGTTGATTGAACGGCAAATTACTTTATTTCGGAATCGTTTGCGTCGGGTTTGCCTGCGAGATGTTCGTAAGTTTTGGCATACCAACGGCGATGCCTTAACAACGTTGTTTCGCTGATCGACAGATCCACCGTATACGCATATACCGTTTTTGCGAAATTCGCGGGCATCATGTACATGCGCCTGAAATTTTCCGCCATAGTGGTACAGTTCATTGCGTCGTATGTTTTCCAGAAATCATGCGTTTTGAACAACGCATTGTAATCGTTTTCATACCGCGGCTCATTTTTGTGAATTGCCGCACGGCGCATACGCTTTTCGACGTCGACGAAATAAGTTTCGTTTCCGAAAATTTTGCCTTTTCTGTATTTTGGATTGATTTTCTTTTTATCCATTTATTAAATAGACAATCGAAAGCTGCGTTTCGGGTCATGAAATTTCAAAAAAATGTAAAAAAATATATTTTATGCGATTTCTTGACTTTTTGTGCATACTTGAATTGTATAAAGACGCTCGAGTCGTATTATTTGCGACCGTGTATTTGTTGCTTTATGATAAGTCGGTGACAAGAAGTGACACAATAATATTACGGTTTCGTGCTTGACTTAAACAGGCGCATTTGTTATAATTACTGTGTTATTGTGTACACGGCACGATATGCCCGATTGTACTGTTTTTTATGTATACGGGTAGTCGATTCCGCGCACGGTTTTGCAGAAGAAGAATGAGTTCGGAGTGACGGGTAAGTAATGGAAAAAAACATCGGTATTGCGGATAACGAAGTCGAGTCGACGGCGAAGGAGGACGAAGCCGATCGGAGCGAAGTTTTAGATTTTTGCGCCGATCCGGCAGTGTCCGAAAGCGACGCCGCGGAATTTTCCGCATATGACAACGACAACGACGGCGATGTCGCCGTATGTCCGCAGGAACCCGAAGTCGAATCCGAAACCGTTTTGACCGAAGCCGAACCCGAAGCCGAGAACGACATCGCGGACGACATCGAAGTCGAAACGGACATTTCGTCGGTTGCCGAGTCGGATGATTATGTGATCTTCGACGGAGAGATAATAGAAGACGATATCGAGGACGCCGCGCCTGTTTTCGTTGCGGAAGAAATTTCATTAGTTCCGCGAAAGCGCAATAAGTTCGCATACGGTTGTTATCTTTTTACGAAAAGAACTTTCGACATCGTATCGTCGGGATTGTTTTTGATACTTTTCTCGTGGCTGTATCTTATACTTGCGATCGTCGTGAAATGCAGCGACGGCGGTACGGTTTTTTACCGACACAAGCGTGTGGGAAAGAACGGGCGCGATATTTATATTCCGAAGTTCCGCAGTATGAAGAAAAATGCGGACAGACTGGAAGATATGCTGACGCCCGAACAGCTTGAGCAGTACAGGCGCGAATATAAGATCGATAACGATCCGAGAATTACGAAGATAGGTAAGTTCCTACGCAAATCGAGTCTTGACGAGCTTCCGAACATATGGGCGATCTTTACGGGAAAGATATCCGTTATCGGACCCAGACCGCTTATGCGGGAAGAAGCCGAGGAAAAGTACGGCGCGTATATGGATAAACTTTTGTCCGTCAAACCGGGTATGATCGGTTGGTGGGCGGCGAACGGGCGAAGCAACTGTACATACGACAGCGGCGAGCGTCAGAAAATGGAATTGTACTACGTCGATCATTGCTCGATTTGGTTGGATATAAAAATCGTTTTCAAAACAATGGCCGGTGTCGTCAGACATAAAGGCGCGAAGTAATCAAGGAGCGTACGAATGAAGGGTATTATCCTGGCAGGCGGCTCGGGTACGAGATTGTATCCGCTGACAAGGGTAACAAGCAAACAGCTGTTGCCGATTTATGACAAACCGATGATCTATTACCCGATGTCCGTGCTCATGAATGCGGGCATACGGGAAATTTTAATTATTTCCACTCCCGAGGATACGCCGCGCTTCGAAAAGCTGTTCCGAGACGGGAAGGAACTGGGGCTGAAACTCAGTTACGCGGTGCAACAGGAACCGAACGGACTCGCGCAGGCGTTCGTGATCGGGGCGGACTTTATCGGCAACGACAATGTGGCGATGGTGCTCGGCGACAATATCTTCGCGGGACACGGACTCAACAAACGACTTCGCAAAGCCGTCGATACCGCAAGGCGCGGAGAGGGCGCGACGGTATTCGGGTATTACGTCGACGACCCCGAACGGTTCGGTATCGTCGAGTTCGACGAAACGGGCAAAGCCGTGTCGTTGGAAGAAAAGCCGAAAAAGCCCAAAAGCAATTATTGCGTGACGGGGCTGTATTTCTATGACAATAAAGTAGTCGAGTACGCCAAAGCGCTCAAGCCGTCTTCCCGCGGCGAATACGAAATAACCGATCTGAACAAAATTTATCTCAATGACGGAAAACTTCACGTCGAGATACTCGGTCAGGGCTTTACCTGGCTCGATACGGGAACGCATGAAAGTCTTGTCGACGCGACGAACTTTATAAAAACGGTGGAATCGCATCAGCATCGTAAAGTCGCATGCCTGGAAGAGATAGCTTTCCTTAACGGATGGATAAACAAAGAGCAGGCGTTGAAACTTTGCGAGCCGATGATCAAAAATCAGTACGGGCAGTATCTTAAAGATGTTATCGACGGCAAGTTCCTCGACGGGCTGTATTAAATTCAGGAGAACGGGATGACAATTATAGTGACCGGCGGTGCCGGATTTATAGGAAGCAATTTCGTATTTCATATGTTGAAAAAATATCCGGACTATCGCATAGTATGTCTGGATAAGCTGACATATGCGGGCAATCTTTCGACGCTCGCGCCCGTTATGGACGATCCGAATTTCCGTTTCGTAAAAGCGGACATTTGCGACAGGGCGGCGGTATATAATCTTTTCGAAGAAGAAAAGCCGGACGTCGTCGTCAATTTCGCGGCGGAAAGCCATGTGGATCGATCTATCGAAGACCCGGGCATTTTCCTTCGGACAAATATTATCGGTACGGCGACGCTCATGGACGCATGCCGCAAATTCGGTATAACACGGTATCATCAGGTGTCTACCGACGAGGTTTACGGCGATCTGCCTCTCGACCGTCCCGATCTGTTTTTTACCGAGCAAACTCCTTTACACACAAGCAGTCCGTACAGTTCGTCGAAAGCGAGCGCTGATCTGCTTGTTCTTGCGTATTACAGAACTTACGGTCTGCCCGTAACGATCTCGCGTTGCTCGAACAATTACGGACCGTATCATTTTCCCGAAAAACTCATACCGCTCATGATCGCAAACGCGTTGGCGGACAAGCCATTGCCCGTTTACGGCAAGGGCGAGAACGTTCGCGACTGGCTGTATGTGGAAGACCATTGCAAGGCTATCGATCTTATCGTTCACAAAGGAAGAGTGGGCGAGGTGTATAACGTCGGCGGGCATAACGAAATGAAAAATATAGATATCGTGAAGATGATATGCCGCGCGCTCGGCAAGCCCGAGAGCCTGATTACATATGTCGCAGACAGAAAGGGGCACGATATGCGCTATGCCATCGACCCGACGAAGATCCACAAAGAGCTCGGCTGGTTGCCCGAAACGAAATTCGCCGACGGCATACGAAAGACTATCGAATGGTATCTTGAAAATAAATCGTGGTGGGAACCCATTGTTACGGGCGAATATCGCGATTACTATGAAAAAATGTACGGGAATCGTAAATGAAAGTTTTGGTAACGGGCGTCGGGGGACAACTCGGTCACGACGTCATGAATGAATTGAATAAGCGCGGACACGAGGCGGTCGGGGTCGATATCGACGAAATGGATATTACCGACGAAAGCAGTGTAAAGCGCGTTTTCGCGGAGATCGATCCGCAGGTCGTCGTGCATTGCGCGGCGTGGACTGCCGTCGATGCGGCGGAGGATCGGGAGAATATTTCCAAGGTTTATGCCGTCAATGCGAAAGGAACGGAGTATATCGCAAACGAGTGCAAAAGATCCGATTGCAAAATGATATACATTTCTACCGACTATGTTTTCGACGGACAGGGAACGACGCCGTGGGAAGCGGATTGCAAAGATTACAAGCCGCTCAGCGTATACGGAAAATCCAAGCTCGAAGGCGAACTTGCCGTTTCGGGCGTGCTGGAAAAATATTTCATAGTGCGTATCGCTTGGGCGTTCGGAACGAACGGAAAGAATTTCATAAAAACCATGCTCCGCATAGGGAAAACGAACGCGTCCGTTCGCGTCGTATGCGATCAGATCGGTACGCCGACATATACTTACGATCTTGCGCGGCTTCTCGTCGACATGGCGGAAAGCGAAAAGTACGGATATTATCACGCGACGAACGAGGGCGGATATATAAGTTGGTACGATTTCACGAAAGAAATTTTCAGACAGGCGGGGTATGCGACCGAGGTCGTACCCGTTACGACGGCGGAATACGGATTATCCAAAGCGGCGCGGCCGTTCAACAGCAGGCTCGATAAAAGTAAGCTGACTGAGAGCGGGTTTAAGCCGCTTCCGGACTGGCGGGACGCATTGAAAAGATATCTGGCGGCGCAGGGAGCTGACAATGGGACAAATTAAAGTCGAAAAATGCCCGATAGACGGGCTGTATATAATCGAACCCGCCGTGCACGGCGACAGTCGCGGGTATTTTACGGAAACGTACAACAAGCGCGACATGGCGGAACACGGGCTCGATATGGATTTCGTACAGGACAATCAGAGCATGTCCGTCAAGGGAGTGCTCCGCGGACTGCATTTTCAGAAAGAATATCCGCAGGGCAAACTCGTACGCGTCGTAAAGGGACGGGTTTTCGACGTTGCGGTCGATCTGCGAAAGGACAGCGCTACGTTCGGCAAATGGTACGGCGTCGAGCTGACCGAGGAGAATAAAAAACAGTTCTATATTTCCGAGGGTTTCGCGCACGGGTTTCTCGTGCTCAGCGACGTTGCGGAGTTCTGCTATAAAGTAACCGATTTCTATCACCCCGGCGACGAGGGCGGTCTTGCCTGGAACGATCCGGAGATAGGAATAGACTGGGGCGTAATCGGCAAGTACGACGGCACCGCGTCCGCGGACGGTTATACTATGAACGACGGAAGTCCGCTCATACTTTCGGATAAGGACCGCAAGTGGTCGGTATTAAAGGATACGTTTACGTTTTGACGGGTATGGCGGTTGAAAAAAGAGTATTACTGATATCTCCGGATTTTTTCAATTATTCGCAGATCATAAAATCGGCGATGGAAAAAAAGGGATATATCGTCGATTGGTTCAGCGACAGAAACGGCGTTTCTTTTATGAAAAAGGCGCTCCTGCGTGTAAAGAAAAGCGCGTTGAAATCGTCGATCGACAAGTATCTGAAAAAAATTCGGAAGTTTGCCGCGAACTATGATTACGAATACGTCGTGGTCGTCAACGGCGAGGTTTTGACTGCCGAATTCGTCGAGTCGCTGAAAAAGGATCACGCCGACGCCGAATTCGTGTTGTATATGTGGGATTCGCTTAAGAATTTCTCCGATTCCGAGAAGCTGTTGCCCTGTTTCGACAAATGTTTTTCGTTTGACAAAAACGACTGCGAAACTCACGAAGCGTTGGAGTTTTTACCTCTGTTTTATTATCTCGACGACGGATATACGGACTTCGTCAATGCCGAAAAGGTTTACGACTATGCTTTCATAGGGACGGTAAAAAAAGGTAAGTTCGGTGAAATAAAAAAAATCACGGACAATCTCGACGAGCGATACGACAAATCTTTCAAGTATTTGTATCTGCAAAGCAGACTGGTGTATTTGTATTATAAATTCAAATACAGACAAGAATTCAAAGATGCGAAGATGTCGATGTTCAGGTATAAACGTTTGTCGACAAAGCGTTGCAACGAAATAGGATTACGGGCGAAAATAATTGTGGACGTCCCGATGAAAGATCAGAACGGACTGACGATACGGACATTCGAAATTCTGTCGAGAGGACAAAAGTTGATTACGTCGAACGCAAATATAAGAGATTACGATTTTTTCGACAGCGATCAGGTTTATGTGTACGACGGAAACGAAATCGATTTTTCCGCGGAGTTCTTCGAGGATCGACTGTGCGAAGAAAACACGGAAATAAAAAAGTATCATATCGATAACTGGTTGACGGCATTAATGGCTTAGGAGAATTTATGAGAATACTCGTTACGGGGGCAAATGGATATATAGGCTCGAAAGTGGTAAAGAAACTGGCCGATTTCGGCGTAAACGTTGCCGCCGTGGACATCGACAATACGCATATCGATCCGAGAGCCGAATTTTACTCCGCCGATATATTTTCGGATAATGCGAATTGGTATGATTTTTTCGGTAAGCCGGACGTATGTCTTCATCTTGCCTGGCGGGACGGGTTCGTTCATAATTCGATTAAGAATATCGAGGATTTGTCGGCGCATTTCGGGTTTGTCGAAAATCTACTCGATAACGGATTGCGGCATATCGTTTCGATGGGTTCCATGCACGAAGTCGGATATATCGACGGAATGATCGGCGAAGATACCGTGTGCAATCCGCTGTCTTTGTACGGTATCGCGAAAAATACGTTGAGGGAAGCGATACGGTTTTACGCCGCCGAAAAGGACGCGATTTTTCAGTGGCTCAGAGGCTATTATATTTATGGCGACGATACGTACGGCAATTCGATTTTTTGCAAATTGAAAAAGGCCGTCGGAGAAGGGAAAAAGAGCTTCCCGTTTACTTCGGGGAAAAACAAATACGATTTTATTCATATCGATGTGTTCGCGGAATTTATTTGCCGCTGCATCATGCAGGATAAAGTAAACGGCGTTATAGAAGTTTGTTCGGGCGTTCCGATCGGGCTCGGCGATATGGTCGAATCTTATATCGAAAAAAATAACCTGCCCATAAAACTGGATTACGGAAAATATCCGGACAGGCCGTATGACTCACCGTGCGTTTACGGCGACAGAACCAAACTGAATAAAATAATCGGAGAATAGAAACGTGAAGATCGCAGGGTGCGTTGTTTTATATAATCCTCTCGACGAATGTCTGAGCAATATCGACAGCTATATCGGTTTGGTAGACGTTTTGTATGTGCTGGATAATTCGACCGATCATAATCCCGAGCTTGTCGAAAAAATAAAGCGAATCGATAAAGCGGAATATATCGGCTTCGGAGCGAACAAAGGTATAGCGTACGCGCTTAAAGTCGGTGTCGGACGGGCGGCGGAACTGGGATATGATTTTTGCCTGACCATGGATCAGGACAGTTTGTTCCCGACTGTTACGAGAGCCGAGCTGGAACGGCGATTCGGCGAGATCGAAAACCTCGAAGATTACGGGATCATAGGGCTGAATTTCAATTCCGACGGAAAAGAGAAAAAATTGGTCGAGATCGATTGTTGGCTGACTTCGGGTAATTTCATAAATTTATCGAATTATAAGTTGATCGACGGTTTTTATGCCGATTTATTTATAGATTACGTAGATGTGGAATTGAACGAACAATTCCGTAATATCGGAAAGAAAATCGCGTATTGGAACGATTTGTCTCTGTCGCATAAAATCGGCGAGCCGGTACAACACAGTTTTTTCGGCAAAAAGTTTACGGTGATGAATCATTCGCCTCTCCGATTGTATTACAGATTCAGAAATGCCCGATTTCTTTACAAGCGCAATAAGAAGTTTTACGGGAAGTTATATCGACACGATCTATTCATCGATATACCGAAGATTATTTTATTCGAGCGCGATAAAAGAGCAAAGTTGAAGATGATTAAAAAAGGGCGGGCGGACGCCAAACGAGGAATATTGGGTGAATATAATCATGCCGAAAGATCAAAATCCTGATATAAGAATTTCCGTTGCAATGGCGACATACAACGGGGAAAAATATTTATCCGAACAGCTCGAAAGCATTTTACGTTGTTTGGACGCAAACGATGAGATTGTTATAAGCGACGACGGATCGAGTGACAATACGATAAGTATAATCGAACAGTATGCGGAGCGCGATAAACGCATAAAACTTTTTGACGGTCCGCATGCGGGTGTGGTTAAAAATTTCGGAAACGCTTTGGCAAATTGTCGCGGCAGTTATATCTTTTTGAGCGATCAGGACGATGTTTGGCATAAGGATAAAGTCGAAGTCGTACTGCCGCAGCTGACGGAAAACATTCTCGTCTGTCACAATGCCGATATTTTCAACAGTATTACCGGCGAATACGAAGGTGACATGCAAAGTAAAATCGGTAAAAAAACTTCGGTTTCGAAAAACATAATCAAAAATTCTTTTATAGGTTGTTGCATGGCGTTCAGACGGGAATTATCCGAATATGCTACGCCGTTTCCCGATGAAAGATCGATTCATATTCATGATTGGTGGTTGGGACTGATTGCGTTGAAAGTGGGTAATGTTCGTTTCGAAGAGAAAAGTTTGATAGATTATCGTATACATGAATCCAACACTTTGGGATTGAAAAAAACAACGTTCGGATTTAAGATAAAAAAAAGAATCAACATGATAAGGGCTTTAAGGAGATATTTCGGTGCGCGTAATAAAAAAAGTTCTGAGCCGAATTCATAAGAAATTTATTTTTTTATGGGACGGCATAAATAATGAAAAATTCACCGGAAAATATGTGAAGTTTTTGTCGAAACGCGGCGTGAATTTTAACGGCAAGCCGAATTATATATGTTCGTCCGCGTATATAGACGGAACGGGGTATTCGTTGATAACCGTCGGAGATAAGTCGATAATATCCAAAGACGTCGTATTATTGACGCATGACTTTTCGATCAGGACGGGCTTGATGTCATTGGGGCGCGAGTTTGACGAAGTGAAAAACGCGCACATCGAAAAAGAAATCGTGATAGGCAATAACGTTTTCGTCGGAGCGAGGGCAATGCTGTTGCCGGGAACGACGATCGGCGACAATGTTATTATAGGCGCGGGGTCTGTCGTAAAGGGCAATATTCCCGCCGATTCCGTAGTAATAGGAAATCCCGCAAAAATCGTTTGCTCGTTGTCCGAATGGGCGGAGCGGCATAAAGACGATTTGTTTGTCGACAAAAAGATTTTTTGAATCGGCATTACGTGAATTATTCGGGTAAATATTTTATTGTGGTAAGATGAATCGAGCAACGAAAAAAATCAAAATAAAAAATCCGTGGATAATAAATCCGTTTTTCGGCTACGGCTTATTTTGGAGCCTGGCTATAATTATGTATTTTTTGTCTCCGTCCAAAGCCAATTCGAGCCTCGATATGAATCTTATCGTTATTTTGTCGGTTACGATTGTCGTTTCGTTTTTTTGCGCGCATTTTTTCAATAAAAAATTCAAAAATAAAGTTTTCGAAATCAAATATAAAAAGCCGTCGGTATGGCTTACCGTCTTTTTGCTGATTCTTTATGTCGCGGAATTCGTATATTCGGGACAAATTCCTATCGTAGATACGTTAAACGGTTCGGGCGGAGCTTATAAAGAATTCGGTATTCCGACCTTGCATGTGCTTATCGTTACGTTCGGCATTTTTTACGGAATATATCATGCGTATATGTTTTTGTGCTTTAAGCGAAAATCCAACGCGCTGATAACATTGTTTGTCTTTTTGTATTTTTTATTGATATTTTCGCGCGGAATGATGGTATTTTGCGGCGTGGTATGCGTTGTATTATATCTCGTGAATAAAAAAATAAAACTCGGGACGATAGTCGTTTTATCGATTTTGGCAGTAGTCGTTATGTGGTTGTTCGGCATCTTCGGAAATATTCGCGGCGGCGCCGATTGGAACGATACGAGTGAGTTCTTGCGGTTGGCAAAGATCGATGCCGATCCGTACGGATTTTTCAGTCCATTGTATTGGGTGGAAGAATATATTATATGTTCGCTGAGAAATCTGAACTATAACGTATCGTTCGGGCCCGACTATTCGGTTAACGCTTTCTTCGGTTCGGTCGTTCCCGATTTTATAGGAAAAAGAATTTTCGACGTCGAAAATCCCATCAGATTGCTTATGTCCGAATTTACTACCGCGACGATGTATGCCGCTACATATATAAGCTCCGGATATTTGGGTATGCTTATAAGTTTCGGGTTATATCTGCTGTCGGCGAAAATCGTTATGTCTATCCGTATGTCCGATGCTTCGTGCGAACTGATTTCCTATTCGATATTGTTCTTCCTCTTTGCGATGTCGATTTTCGATAACATGCTGGTATACAGCGGGTACTCGTTTGCGTTGGTGTTTGCGATATTATACGGAGTACGGCATTTTTTCCGTGTATTCGATCATAAGCGGCAAACGGTATCGATTAAGGTATAAAACAGATAACAGAGTTATATTAAGATTACTTGATCATGGCGAAATCGATTGCGAAAAACAGCATATTTTATTTGATTTATAACGTTCTGAACGTATTGTTCCCGTTTATCACGGGAATATATGTCGCAAGAGTATTGTTGCCCGACGTTATCGGTCAGGTGGCCTATGCGCAGAATATAGCTTCTTATTTCGTGATCTTGGCTTTTCTCGGTATCCCGACGTACGGCTTACGCGAGATCGCCAAGGTGCGCAACAGTTACGGAAAACTCAGTAAAGTTTATTCTGAGCTGTGCGTTATCAATTTCATATCGACGGTATTTTTTCTGTCCGCATATACTGTTCTTGTTTTTTCCGTTCCGTCTTTTCGGGATAATTATCCGTTATATCTTATTACGGGCGGAGCGATCGCTCTGAATGCGTTAAATAACTCATGGCTGTACGAAGGACTCGAAGAGTTTTCTTTTATCTCGATCCGAAATATCGTCTTCAAGTTATTGTCGTTTATATTGTTGATAATATTCGTGCGCGGCACTGAAGATTATTTGATATATGCCGCGGTTACGGTTATCGGAACGGCGGGGAATTATATTCTGAATGTTCTGCACGCCAAAAAGTTCGTGAAGTTCACTTTACGCGGATTGAATTTCAGGCAACATATGAAACCGATATTAATGCTTGTCGCCGTCAATCTTGCGATAGAGATCTACACATTGGTCGATACGACGATGTTGGGAATATTCTGTCGGGATTCGAATGTCGCGTTTTATTCTTACGGGAGCAAAATAAACAGGATTTTGCTGCAGATCGTAAATACGTTTACAATGGTGATCGTTCCGCGAATTTCTTATTGTTACAAGGAAAAGAATTTCGAAGAATACAATATGCTCCTGACTAAAACGCTAAAAGTGATCGTACTCATTGCCGTCCCCATGATTATCGGGATTCAGTTCGTTGCGGATTTTGCAATGTGCGCTATTTACGGCGATATATATATAAATTCCGCATACGTTTTGCGTATACTTTCATGTGTTTTATTGATCTCGCCTATCGGTTATCTTCTCGGCTCTCGGGTTTTATTGGTGGCGGATCGGGAAAAATTCATGATAGTGAGCGTCGGCGCGGGCGCGGTGGCGAACATCATCGGAAATCTGATTTTGATCCCGATTTACGCCGAGTACGGAGCGGCGATAGCGTCTGTTATCGGCGAAGCGATAGTCATGATCGTATATATTGCGTTCGGTCGTAAATTTTTCCGCTTGCAGTCGTTTATTCCGACGATGTTGAAAATCGCCGTCTCCGGCGGCATCGCAACGGCATATCTGTTTTTATGTCATTTCCTTATTCCGATCGAATGGGTTAAAGCGGTGGCGGAGATTGTCGGCGCGATTGTGGTTTACGGAATGTGTCTTATAATTTCGAGAGAGCCGATGATCACGGGCGTGCTTGGAAAAATAACGGGTAAATTCAAAAAAAGGAGCAAGGATATGACGACGGAAGAAACCCCGGAAGCGGAAACCCCCGAGTCCGAAGCGCCGCTTACGATAGAGGAAATACACAAAGGAACGCTTGGGGTCATTGAAAAGTTCAAAGAGATTTGCGATAAGATCGGCGTGAATTATTATGTGTTTTACGGTTCGCTCATCGGTGCGGTACGCCATAACGGCTTTATTCCGTGGGACGACGATTTCGATGTCGCGATGTTGAGAGAAGACTACGAAAAATTCGTGCGGTATTGCGTCGAAAACCGCGATGAACTTAAACCGTTTGCATTGTTATGTCTTGAAACGGAATCGAAATATCCTTATGCCATACCGCGGTTTAACGATATGCGATATAAAGCCGTATATGAAAATATGATACATTACGACAGCGGGCTTTTCCTTGATATTTATCCGCTTGACGAGATCGACCCCGATAAACTGGCGCGAAAAAGATTCGGAAAAAAACAGCTGCGGTATATGCAGTATTTGTCGTTGGCTTGCTCCGAACATTTTTCGCCGTCGAAAACAAGCAAAATCAGGAATCTTTTGAAATTCCCGGCATATTTAATTGCAAAATTTCACGGAAAGAACTATTATATAAATAAGTTGGAAAAACTTGCGAGAAAGGTCGCGAAACAGGGTAGCGGTTTTGTTGCGTGCAGTGTATGGGAAGGTATCGCCGAAAACAAATGCTATGATCTCGGTGATTTTGCCGACGTTACGGAAACGGATTTTGACGGTATAACGGTCAAGATCCCGATAGGATACGATAATATCTTGCGACACTTATACGGCGACTATATGAAACTTCCTTCGGTTGAAGAGCAGACGCCGCACCATTTGTATTCGGTATACGGATATTCGGATAACCGTTCGTGACGAAGGAGGGTAGGCCTTAAAATGAAACTGCTTATTTTATCCGATATTCACGGTAATCTCAACGCGCTCGACGCCGTATTGAAAAAAGCGTCGCAAACGGATATAGATGCAATGGCGCTTCTCGGCGATATTGTCGATTACGGCATGCGTTCGGACGAGGTCATCGACGCATTGAAACGTTGCTCGTATCCTGTCGTTTGCAATATTCGCGGTAATCACGAAAATGCGATAACGGAAGAGACGTACGAACGGTTTTCTTCCGAGCGCGGCAGAGCAAGCGCACGGCGCACCCGCGAATCCCTGAGCGCCGATTCGTGGAAATATATAAACGAAACAATGTTGTCAGACGGAAAATACGAGTTTATGATCGGAGATAAGCGATGCTTGGCGGTGCACGGCAGTTTGCGTGACGAGTATTGGAAAAGCATTTGTATCGATTCCGATACGGACGGATACGAAAAATACGATTACGTTCTGTCCGGGCATTCGCATTTGCCGCATTGCTTCGAAAGATATTCCGCGGTCGACGATCCGCGGACGCGTAATAAAAAAAAGACGGTTTTTATAAATCCCGGATCGGTGGGTCAGCCGCGAAATCTGAACAATCGCGCTCAGTTTGCCGTTCTGGATACCGAAACGGAAGAGATCGTTTTGTCAAAGGTCGAATACGACATCGAGGACGAACAAAAATATTTTGACGGATCGGTGGATGAATTTTACAAAAACAGATTAAAGGACGGTGTCTGACATGAATTTATATGTTATCAGCGGCGTTACCGGCATGACGGGGAACGAAGTCGCACGACAGCTTATTTCGCGCGGCGACAGAGTTATCGGTTTCGATAATTTTTTTGCGTCTTCGATCGAAAGTATAAAAGACATATTAAACAATCCGAATTTTACTTTTTACGAGTACGACCTGAATAACGGAGATGAAATGAATTTATTGAAAGACGAAGTGCTTTCCCTGAAGTCATCGGGCGCGTTCGGAAAAATTGCTTATGTCAATTGCGCCGCGGTCGTACATACGGAACATTTTTATCATGTGGACAGAACTTTCGAAACAAACGTCGTTTCGATGAAAACTTTTCTCGATCAGGCGATTGATGTGGGCGCCGTCGCTTATATCAACTGTTCGACGTCGGAAGTGTATTCGATGGATTCATACAGAGAAGGCGGCGTGAAAGAAAGCGATTTTCTTACTCTTGCGAATGCCGAACACAGTCAGCGCACAAGTTATGCCGTCGGTAAGCTCATGACGGAGTTTTTCATGAAAGACGCCGTCGAAACGGGAAAAATTCACGGTTGTTCCATTCGGTTCGCGAATGTTTACAGCAAAAGCGAATTGTATCCGAAACATATAATCCCTCATATTCTTACTTCGTTGAAAGAACGGGGGGGGGTAGAACTTTTGGAAAATTCGAAAAAGAATTGCAGGTCGTTTCTGCATAACTTCGACAGTTGTTCGGCGGTTATCGCTTTGATGGATTGCGACAAAGCGCTTGACGGATCGGTCTATAACGTAGGAACGGACGAGGAGATTTCCATTCTTGACCTTGTGGGACTGTGCGGGAGAAAGCTCGGTATCGAAAAACCCGAAATAATTTTCAAAGGGTATCGCGCTTCCGATCCCGAGAAAAGATTGTTGAACACCGAAAAAATACGAAAAGCGACGGGCTGGAAGCCGGTGGTATCTATCGAAAAAGGTATAGAGATGTGCGTCGCGGAGATCAAGTGATGAAAGTTTTGTTGTTGACTGTTGCGGGACTGTCCTCGAGATTCGGTCGTTCCGTAGGACGCGAATGTCTTAAGTGTATTTATTACGAGCGCGATTATACGGAAGCGTTATTATGGCAGGCGATCGACAAAGCCGCATCTTTTGACAAAATCATCGTTGTGGGCGGGTATAAGTTCGCGGAACTGAAAGAATTTACGGAGACGTATTGCAAAGATTTTCGGGACAAGATCATATTGACCGAGAATAAAGCGTTTGCCGAGTACGGATCGGGTTACAGTCTGTACTGCGGATTGAAACAGGCGTTTTCGTTGTCTCCCGATCAGATCGTCTTCGCGGAAGGCGATCTTTGGACGGACGGCGACAGCTTTCGGGAAATATCGGTTACGGACGGAGATTGCGTGACTTATAATTCCGAACCGATAGAATCGAGTAAGTCGGTCGTATTTTATTTCGATCGATTCGGGAAAATAAAATATCTTTATGACACGACGCACAATCTGCTCGAGATAGACGAGCCGTTTATGTCCGTATATAACTCGGGACAGATCTGGAAATTCGGCGACTTGAAAAGAGCAAAAAGCGTATTCGACAGATCGGAAGAGCGTCGTGTAGGGAAAGAGTGTAGATCTCGGTGGTCGC
>CAJUKR010000008.1 GCA_910587025.1 uncultured Christensenellaceae bacterium | reverse complement strand
TCCCCGAAAGCGCGTTCGAAGCTCTGAACGGACGGTATCTGAAAGTAGCGATAGGTAAGGGGATCATAACTCCAGAGCGTATAGGCTATCTGGCAGAGCGTTATTCGGAATTCTTCCGAGCGTCGGATATGCAGTAATAATACCGAAAAACATACATACGCCCCGTAAGTTTCGTCATGACTTACGGGGCGTATCGCAATTTCCCCGCTTTGCGCTGTCGGAAACCTTTTTTTTACTTGACTTATTTCCGTTTACGACATATAATAATACCGTGAATGATGACGTAAAAGTATTGATACTGCGCACGAACCGCGGCGAGGGCAAACCGACGGCGGATACGGATCTTTTCGGTCGCACCCTCGAGCAGTGGGTGTCTTGCGCCATGCGCGGAATGGAAACGGAGAGCGTGCCGTACAACGAGGGCGACGAGCTGTTGCCTGTCGTGGTCACGCACCTCGATCACGTGCGTCCCATCACCGTTGTTTTATACTCGGATACGCCGCTTATCACGTATTCTGCGGTCAACGAAGCGTTGGTCAAATTCCGTCACGAGAGCATGAATGTTCTGCGTATGCCGCGTGGTTGGATAATCCGCACCGATTATGCGCGCACGACGGATAAAATATATACGGACAGAGTATTCACGCCGGGCGACGACGATTTCGTCACGGTAGTCAATTATAATCAGCTTGCGTACGCGGCGGAGATTCTCCGTTCGCGCATCGTGTATTTTTTCATGGAGCGCGGCGTCGAAATAGTCGACCCCAACTCCACGTTTATAGGCGCAAACGTCGTGGTCGAATCGGGTGCGAAAATACATCCGTTCTGCACTCTCAAAGGTAAGACGATCATTCGCGGCGGCGCAACGATAGGCGAGCACTGCGTGATCGAATCGTCGATCGTCGAGTCGGGCGCGGTGGTTCGGAGCAGTACGCTCACCGGCGCGCTCGTGTACAAGAACGCGACCGTCGGACCTTACGCTCATCTCCGTACCGGCGCCGTCATAGAGTCGGGCGCAAGGATAGGGGATTATGTCGAGATCAAAAACAGCCGTATAGGCTCGGGAAGCAAAGTAAGTCATCTCGCGTACGTCGGCGACGCGGAGATAGGCAACGATTGCAATATCGGTGCGGGTGTTGTGTTTGCCAACTACGACGGCAAGACCAAACGCCGTACGCGCCTGGGCAATAAAGTATTCGTCGGCAGCAATTCCACGCTCGTCGCGCCGCTCGAGATCGGCGACTCCGCGTTTATCGCGGCAGGCTCGGTCATCACGTCCGACGTTCCGCCGCGCGCGCTTGCCATATGCCGCGCCGTCCAGTCGGTCAAAGAGAACTGGAGCAAGAATACTTATTCGGGCGAAGAGAAAAAATAACTTTTTATAAAGGACGTAAGATAAATAATGAACGTACACGGTAATCAGATCAAACTGTTCGCGGGGACGGCTTGTCCCCGTCTTGCCAAAGAGATATCAGACTGTCTCGGTCTTCCGCTCGGCGCGATCGAGGTCGGCAAATTTTCGGACGGCGAGTGCTCGGTGCACGTGAGCGAAACCGTAAGAGGAAGCGACGCTTACGTTATTCAATCAACATCGTATCCAGTAAACGACAACCTCATGGAATTGCTTGTCATGATCGACGCGCTCAAGCGTGCCAGCGCAGGCAGAATAACCGCGGTCATACCGTATTTCGGATATGCGCGTCAGGACAGAAAAGCCCGCCCGCGCGATCCAATTACCGCGAAGCTCGTCGCGAATATGATCGCTACCGCGGGCGCGGACAGGCTGCTCACCATGGATCTCCATGCCAATCAGATACAGGGCTTTTTCGACATCCCCGTAGATCATCTTATCGGCATTCCCATTCTCGGCAATGCGATCAAAAAGCAGCAGTTCTTCAAGGATGCCATGGCGCATGACGAACTTATCACCGTATCGCCCGACGTCGGCAGCGTGGCGCGCGCGAGAAGAATGGGCGAGAAGCTCGGGACACCGCTCGCGATCGTGGACAAGCGTCGTCCCAAAGCGAACGTAATGGAAGTTATGAATATCGTCGGCGACGTAAAAGGCAAGGTATGTCTTATCGTGGACGACATGATCGATACAGCCGGCACTATCACGCAGGGCGCGAAAGCTCTCGTCGAGGTGGGCGGAGCGAAGAAAGTATACGCATGCTGTACGCACGGCGTTCTTTCCGGACCCGCTTGCGATCGTTTGGAAAATTCGTATATCGAAAAGCTGTTCATGCTCAATACGATCGAACAGCCCGATTCGTTCAAACTCTCGAAGCTCGTGCCGCTTACCGTCGCGCCTATATTCGCAAAGGGTATAGAAAGCGTATTCAGCGACTCGCCCATAAGCACGATTTACGACTGATTATGACCGATTTTGTATAATAATAAATTACTTAAAGACCCGCTTGTATTTCGGTACAAGCGGGTCTTTTTCCAACCGTGCCGTTTCGGGCATGCTTTAGGCACACTTGGTATTCGGGCGATACCCCCTTTACTTGCATTTTAACAAATGTTAAATTATAATGAAATCGAGTAGGAGAAAAGGAGGGGACGGCGATGCCGGTGGAACTGATCTACCTGATCGTTTTGGTTGCGCTTATTATCGTGATAATAACCGTGCCGAAACGACCCGTATACGAAGCGACGTTTGTCGCTTTTGTGATCATTCTGTTTGTCACATGGCGTTGGGACAGGCTCGGAACCTGTCTTGCGAGTTCGTTCTCTCAGACTATATTATATACCATATTTGCATTCATGGCTTTTTCGATCGTGATGAAAGAAACGAAGGTCATGGACAGTTGCGTTGCGCTCATAACGTCCGTATGCGGAAAGTTCAAGGGCGGCGCGGCTTATGCGGACATAGTCGCGAATACCTTTCTCGGCGCGCTTTCGGGCGGCGGCCCTCAGAATATCCCCGTCGTGGGGTCGATGACGTTGCCGTCGATGAAAAAGTCGGGCATTCCCGACAAGCTCGCGGTAAACGTATCGGCATTCGACAGTCTTATGGGTAACTTTATCCCTCCGTCGCCCACGTATGCGGCGGCGTTCGGTATATACGCGGGTTTTTGCGCGGCGAGCGGATACACTTCCGTTTCGTCGGCGGAAATGTGGGGCGTAATGTGGATCATAGCGGCGGTAATGATCTTGTTCAGGATCGTCACCGTTTTTGTTTCATGCAAAATCAATCATGTCGTGACTGTGCCGAAAGAGGATCTTCCGAGATTCCGCGACGCGATAAAGAGCGGCTGGAAAGCGTTATTCCTGCCGCTTATAATTGCGTTGCCGTTTATCCTCGATATGGCGTGTTCGGGTTTCGTTGCGGACAGGATAGGCGCCGAAGCCGCGGGCATGGTATCCAAAAGCGTTCTTCTGATCATTCCCGGGTTTGCCGCGATATGTTCTCTTTTCCTCGGAAGCAAACGTCCGAAGTTTACCGAACTCGCAAACGCGTTCGCGGAAAATGCGAACGGTATAATAATGATAGTCGCCATGGTGCTTTTCTCCATGTTTATCGGCAACATAATATCCGTCGGCGAGATAGGCGCGTTCCTGAGCGGGCTCGATCTTCCGCTCGCCGTGCTTGCGTTGATCGTACCGCTTCTGACTTCTGTAATGAGTATGATTATTTCGTCAGTCGCAATTACGGTGTTCTTCGGTAATATGATACTCGCCGTGCTTGTCGCCGCCGGCGCAAGCCCTCTCATCGTCGCCGCAATGTTGCCGCTGATCTGCGGAGGACTGTCCGGGACGATCCCGCCGTCCGCGCCCTGTCTGTTCATCGGCGCGAACATACTGAAATGCGATTTGCGCGGGGTGAACGGCATAGCCGTGCGCTGGAGCGTCGAACAGTTCGTATTCGTGGAATTGCTGTTTATGGCGGCGTGTCTGATCTCGAGCGCGGTGATGTTATGAAGAAAGTTTTGGAAATCGTAAAAAAGGCGCTCGGCTGGTCGATAATGGTTTTGCTTTTTCTCGGCGGCGTTTCGGTTGTCGTTTATATTTTGGCGATAATAATCGGCGGCGAGGTCGGCGCAGGCATAGTGTCGTTTATGTTCAATATGTTTTTCGTATGGATCACGTATATCGTGTGCGCCGTCGTTATCATAGGACTGATTCGCGTATATATCACGAACGAACACGATTTCGTATTGAAGAAAAAGAAGAAAGATCTCGAAGAGCAGTCCGCAGAGTCCGTTTCGGATTCTTCGGACGAAACGGAAGGAGAATAGTATGGCGGGGGAAGAAAAAAAGAACGGTCGCAACAAGGCGCTTCGCATACTGAACATCGCGCTGATCGTGCTTGTCGCCGCGTTGGTCGTATTTCTTGTCGTAAAAGTATTCTTCGTAACGAGAATAACCGTGACGCAGACTTCCATGTCGCCGACGTACGCCGACGGGGAATCGGTATTCGTCAACAGGCTCGGGAGCATCGAACGCGGCAAGGTGGTCGTATATTTCGACGACGACGTGGCAGTACCGCGATTGGCGTCCGCATTCGGTTTGTTCGCGGGAGAAGCCAAGTTGCTTATAAAACGCGTCGTTGCGCTTGAAAACGACATGATATGGCTGGAACGCGTCGAGGGCGGGTATGAGGTTGTCATACGTTTTTCGGACGGCGAGGACGGAACGACGAAAGAAGAGTATACAGACCGTAACGGCGAAAAAGTCGCGCTCGATCCGATAACCCTGAATCCGGATATTGCGGGGGTACTGCGTAACGCGACAAGGTGGGATCCTTATATCGTAGGCGAAGGTTGCGCTTTTATGATGGGGGATAACCGTACGGTGTCGCAGGATTCGAGAGTTATGGGCGATGTACCGCTTTCCCGCGTGATAGGGACTGTGGATTAATAAATATTTTGCAATTATGCCGAAAGGGTTGTAGGTAAAACGGGTTGTGGAGTAAAAACAGTGTAGGAAAGGAGGGGATACAGAATGTGCAAAGTCTGTATTATCGACAATGACGAAACCGTGCTCGACCTGCTTGAAGAACTGCTTGAACAATACAAAAGCGCACGGCGCGCCGATCTGACGGTGCGACGTTTTCGGAGCGTGAACTCGTACCTCGACGCTTCGGAAGACAGCGGGATAATCCTGCTCGGGATCGGAGGTATGAACGAAATGCCGATGGCGAAAAAACTGCGCGAAGCTAGGCGCGACGCCGCGGTGATCCTGATGTCCGAGTCCAGCCGCGTGGCGATCTACGGGTACAGGATCGACGCGCTCGGGTTTGTTCCGAAACCCATAGACAAAAATCTGCTTACCGCATCTCTCGACAAGGCTATGAAAAAGCTCGGAAATGTACGGGGGGGGGTAAATATTCACTTGAAAACGGTGGGCGGACACAAGCGTTTGAATATAAACGATATTTCGTACATAGAGGTTCGTCGGCATTATCTTTTTTATCATGTCAGCGAAAACGGCGACGAAGAAAGCGTTTTTCAGGCGCGGGGCGTGATGCAGGATGCGGAAAAGCAGTTGCTGCAATACGATTTTGTCAGGAGCAGCATAAGTTATCTCGTCAATCTCGGTCACGTTACGTCGGTCGAGGGCAACGACGTGTATCTCCGCCATTCAGTCGTTCCCGTAAGCCGGAACTATAAGAAGGCTTTTACCGAGGCGTTCGAAAGTTTCCGCGCCGTACAGCAAAATCAATAATATATCCTTATGCGACTGCGTTTCGAATGACCGGAACGCAGTCGTTTTTTATGTCGGAATATGATGGCAAAATGCTGCACAAGCGGGTTGAAAACGATCTCTTACGAGCGTCGGTTACCGAGTGTGCCTGTCAGACTTCTCACCGTGCCAAGGGTATTGACGGTACGCAAAAGCGCTGATATACTGAGCCAAGAGGAAAGAGTTGGCACGTATTGGAGAGGGGCGTGATGATTGTTTTTTATGGTCATTCCCTGTCGGACGAGCATAGTTCTCGCCCGACGTTTTTTATTTGTCTTCGGTTTTCCTCTGATGATTTACGGATAAAACGGGCGTAAAAGTTCGGATTATTAAAAACTATTTGGAGGTAAGAAAATGAATTCAACCGAGTTCAAACATGTCGGCAAGCGTATAGGCGCAAAGCTTTTGATGGCAATTATTTGCATCGCGCTCATATGCTCGTCGATATCGGCATTCGCGATCACCGCGATCAAAAACGCCGACCGATTGGGACATGGTAATAACGGCGACGGAAAATATTATTCTTCGTTTACAAGCAATGAAGAGTTGTCTGCGGTTACCAAAGCGACCAATATACAATTAGCCGGCGAAGGCGCCATTCTTCTTAAGAACGGCGGCGGAGAAGACGGCAGTCAGGATAAATTACCGTATAAGGATATCAAAAACATAAGCCTTTTCGGTATCAACTCCGACGCTTACGGCTATGGCGGTACGGGTTCCGGATCCGGACAGCTCGCCGAGGGCGGAGATATTTACTCTTCGTTCGAAAATGCGGGCATTGCGATCAACCCCAGTCTTAAGTCTTTGTATAAGAAGCATTCGGGCGGCTCGCTCAGTATGGTTGCAACGTATACCACTCCTACATACGAAGACAAAGAGCTTCCGATGAGCTATTACACTCCCGCGCTTCAGGCGACTTATGACAGATACAGCGACGCTGCGTTTATCGTCATATCCCGTCTCGGCGGCGAAGGAAACGACCTTGCGCGTAAAAACGTAGAGAACCGTGTGAAGGAAGAGAACGGCAAACTCGTTGCGGACAAAGACGAGCACTATCTCGAGCTTTCGTACAACGAGAGACAGCTTATCAAGCATGTCGAGGAAAAATTCGACAAAGTCGTCATCCTCTTCAACTCGGGCAATATCATCGAGTTCGGCGATCTTGAAAAAGATCCCCAGATCGACGCTATCGTCCATGTCGGACAGACCGGCGACTTCGGTTTCGACGGTATTCTCAACGTCCTTACGGGCAAAGTGAATCCCTCCGGCAGAACGGTCGACATCTATAACAGCGACTTCACCGTAGATCCTACGTATCAGAACTTCGGCGACGGTACGCAGACGAAACCGTTTACCGCAGAAGGTAAAACTCAGACCAACTATTCTTATACGTGGAAGGAAAGCGAAACGGCGGAAGCCGTGGGCGGCGGTACCAACACGGTGGAATACGAGGAAGGTATTTATCTCGGATACAAGTACTACGAGACCATGCATGCTGAAATCGCGGCAGGTAACGTAGATCCCACTTCCAAAGACGCCAAAGCAGTTCTCGAAAGCAAGCGCGAAGATTCCGTGGCAAAAGACTATGCCGGCGATGACGCTACTGCCAAAGCGAACGATTGGTACAATAAGAACGTCGTATATCCTTTCGGTTACGGACTTTCGTACACGAACTTCACCTGGTCCGATTTCAGCGTGACTAAGAGCACAATCAATTTCACGAAAGACACGACCTTCTCCGCATCCGTCAAAGTTACCAACAGCGGCGACGTAGCAGGTAAGGACGTTGTGGAAATCTACATGAACGCGCCTTATACCGCCGGCGGTATCGAGAAAGCCGAAGTTTCCCTCGTAGGTTTCGCAAAGACCGGCGTTATCGCTCCGGGCAAAAGCGAAGTCGTTGAGATCAACTTTGACGCTTACGACATCGCTTCGTACGACTACAGCGACGCGAACAAAAACGATTTCGCGGGATATGAAGTGGAAGCGGGCGCTTACAAGTTCTATGCGAGAAAGAACTCGCACGAAAACGGCGTCGCTACGGCAGAGACCGTTACGCTTACCGAACTTAAGCTCGATAAGTCGCAGGCGACCGGCGTAGAAGTAAAGAACGTATTTATCGATTCTCTCGACGAGGACGCAAAATACAACTTCACGTCCATCAGCCCGACGATGACCATCATGTCGAGATCCAAAATGATCGAAACGTTCCCGAAAGCTCCTACGGCAGACGAACTTACGCTTAAGGGCTACGACGACGGATTGACGGTAAATCCTCTCGCAAACGGCAAGGATTATACCATTACTCAGAAAGAAATGCACGATAAGATCGTCTTCGGTTTCATCCTCGGTCGCGACGATGATACGCACGAGATCTGGAACAACGAAGACGTGAACATTCCCGACACCTGGACTCAGGCTGCGAACGAGAAAGCAGCGGTTACCATCCGTCTTGCGGAAATGATGGGTATCGACCCGTACAGCTCCGATGTCGTACAGAGCAAGAACGAAGCTCTTAACGGCAAGACAGGAATCAAGGCTTGGGAAGCGTTCATGAACCAGCTTACGTATGAGGAACTCAAACTCCTCAACTCGACCGGATTCTTCAAGACCGCCGAAATCGAGCGTGTCGGTAAAGAAGAAGGTTGCGACCCCGACGGTCCTTGCTGCATAGGCGGTCAGACCAAAGACGGTTACATCTCCGCAAGAGGTCCTTCGGGCACCCGTTACTGGTGCGCGGCTCAGATGCAGGCGGCTACTTGGAACCTTGAGTTCCTCCACAATCTCGGCGTACTTATCGGCGAAGAGGGTATGTGGAACGGCTATAACGGCTGGTACGCTCCTTCGATGAACACCCATCGTTCTCCGTTCTCGGGAAGAAACTTCGAGTACTATTCTCAGGACGGCGTACACGGCGGTCTCGTCGCAGGCGCGGTTATCTCCGGCGTATCGTCCAGAGGTATCTATCCTTACATCAAGCACTTCGCGCTTAACGATCAGGAAACTTCGAGAAACAACATCGCTACTTGGGCAGACGAGCAGACTATCCGCGAGAATATTCTCCGTCCTTATCAGTATGCGGTAATCAACGGCGGCGCATCCGCAGTCATGACCGGTTTCAACCGTATCGGCGTTGTGGCTTGCTCCGAAAACTATCCTCTTCTTACTCAGATCCTTCGTAAGGAGTGGGGCTTCAAGGGCAGCGTCGTAACCGACTACCAGGTAGGTACGGTAGGCGACACGCTCAACAACCTCGAGATAATGACCCGTTCGGGTAACAACATTCCTCTCGGCGACCGCGCAGCAAACGCACGCGGCGGCGGACAGTGGGATCCCGCGCTTCGCGGCGGCAAAGGCGGCGTAAAAGTCGGCAAAGTCACAATGAAGCAGAGCACCGACTCCTCCGGCAACGTAATTTGGGTTCCCGAGTACTCCACGACCGAATTCATCTCGATCGACGACGCGGATAAGGGTCAGCAGCTGAAGATCCAGTACTACTATGCGAGAATGCGCGCAATGGAGATCATGTATACGCACGTTCGTTCGAACGCTATCGACAACGGCGCAGACTTCCAGAAGAACTTCGCGGCTCAGACGATCACGCTTCCCGCAAACGCGTCGGGTACCAAAACCATCAGCGCAACGTTTGCGGAAGGCTCCGACGTTAAGTACGAGCTTGTCGAGTCCAAACTTCCCGAAGGCGTTAAGTTCAACGTAAGCAATCTTACGTTCACGAGCAACAACGCAAAGATCGGCAACGGTTCCGTTAAAGTAAAGGTAAGCTATGACGGATGGGCAAACAAGACTGTCGAATTCGCAGTCAAAGTAGTAGAACCCGTTACGTATACCGGCAGCCTTACCGTTGCGAAGAACGCGGCTTACGAGGCTACCGTATCTCAGGACTTCTGGGCTCCGACCCCGGACCTCGAATCCAAACAGCCCGGTATCGTATCCGTAACGCCGAGCGTTACCGGACTTCCCGCAGGACTCGCATTCGATGCGACCACCGGCAAGATTTCGGGTACTCCCACGACGGCGGGCGAATACGAAACGACGGTTACCTACACCGTTGTCAGCCATTCGGTAGACAACTCGGGTAACGTTTCCGAAAGAAAGGCTTATTACAGCAGCAAGTTTGTTCTCAAGGTCGGCGAACTTGTCACCGTTACGGTGAACGGCGTCGATCAGAAGATCGAAAAAGGCTCCAAACTTACCAAGCCCGCAGATCCCGAGGCTCCCGAGGGACAGCGCTTCGTAGGCTGGTACGCAGACGGCGCCGAGTTCGATTTCGATACCGCCATTAACGCAAACATCGTTCTTACGGCTAAGTTCGAAGCGATACCCGACTCCGTCGAGTTCCGCGTAGAGAACGGAATGATTCAGGCTAAATTCAACGGCGGCGAATGGGTAGACGTAATTGCTGTCGATCAGCTCAAAGGCGAACCGGGCGCTCCCGGCGAATCCGGTACTCCCGGAGAGGGCGGTTGCGGATCGTTCGCAGGAACGACCTCGATCGTACTCGTAGCCGTACTCGGTCTTGCATTTGTCGGTTTTGCCGTAGCAAAAGCTGTCAAAGGTAAGAAAGAAGACTAAAACAAAGATTCCGTAATACGGAATTCCGATCGCGGGTGGGGGAAAGACGGATGCGTCTTTCCCCCACGGCGTCGGAATTATCGTCAAAACGTCTCACAGACCGCAAAAGGCGGCGTATCGTATTTTAGATCAACGCGCCCGTTGCGGCGGAAAAGAAAATTATAATGACGAAAACAAGCCGTCGGGATTCCGACGGATAATATATCAAAGTTCGATTTAACAGGAGGAACTTGTCAAAGATGAAGAAGCTAATGAAACTGCTGCTTATCGTGGTTGTCGGCGCTCTCGTTTTTTCGTTCGGTGCTTGCGCTATGAGTCTTACTTGTATAAGCCACATCGACAGGGACGGAAACGGCAGATGCGACAACTGCGGACAAGAAGTAAAACTTTCCAGAGTCAAGTCGCTTGAAATCAAGACTCAGCCGAATAAGCTGTATTACGCTTTCAACGAGGAGCTGGACTTGAGCGGAGGGGTGCTCGGCGTTACATATAAAGACGATACGACAGAGGACGTGTTGTTTACGGACGAACGCGTTTCCGTCGCATCTCCCGACATGACTTCGGAAGGCGAGAAGCTCGTCTCCGTCATTTTCGACGGCGCGCGCGCCAATTTCATGATCGAAGTAGGCAAACAGAAGTTTGTCGTGACGTTCGATCTCGGTTACGAGGGCGGAGATCCCATTCCTTCGCAGCGCGTAACGATCAACGAGCATGCGACGGCTCCCGCAACTCCGTCGAGACCCGAGTGGAGCTTTACCGGTTGGTATACCGAAACGGACGAATTGTTCGACTTCGCGCTTACTCCGATCACACGGAACATAACGCTGTATGCGGGCTGGACGCAGTCGTTCGGCGTCACGTATATGGCGAATTACGCCGGAGGCACGGATAAGACCGCTTCCACAGTCGGCGGCAAAGCCGATTGGTCGATCGAACCCGATACAAGGGACGGCTATATCTTCGCCGGTTGGAGCGCAAGCTCGAACGGCAAAACGCCTTACGACTTCAATACTGCGGTTTCAGGCAGCCTGACGCTTTACGCTATGTGGGTTCCCGACAGTACCGCGACTCATACCGTTACGTTCAGTCACAATTACGGCACGGAAGCGGTGACTGAAGAAAAGACCGTTCCCGTAAGCTATGCGGTATCGCGTCCCGCCGATCCGACGAGAGCCAACGTAACCGAAAAAGGACATCAGTCGTCCGGATTTGTGTTCGGCGGTTGGTACTCCGATGCGGAATGCAAAACGCCTTATGACTTCTCTTCCGAGATCTCGGGCAACATTACGATCTATGCGAAGTGGACGGGTACTTACATCTTCGAAGCCGAGCACGTAAGCCTTACCGACCCCGCTACGGGCGAACCTTTGCAAGGCATGGGCGCGTCCGGCGGATCTACGGGTCCCAACATGGTCGATCCGCCCCCTCCGGGAATGGAAGGCATCAATGCAAGTAACGGATATTACGTAACTTATCTTTACGCCGAAGGTCTTGCGATTCATTTCATGATCACATCCGACCGCGACGTTGCCGACGCTAAGCTCATCTTCAGAATCACATGCGAGAACGCGCCTTTCGCGATCGACCCCATCCTTAACGACGGTGAAACCGCAAATGGTACGAAGTACTCGCAGTATATGATTACGCTCAACAACGAGCCCGTCTATTACGAAACCATCGAGATCACCGATACGACCGGTCATGCGTCGGGAAGAAGACCTTTCTCCGACCACGTGCTCGGCGTAAATCTTCCGATCAAGAAAGGACAAAACGTATTCTCCTTCATCACCGCGAATAACCACGGTATGGGAGGTACGATGTCTGGTACCGCGCCCGTCATCGACTGCATCAAGATCTCTACGTCGGCAAATCTGACGTGGATACCCATGACGTCGAACGAGTTCGGTCAGTAACAGCATGCTTATATTCCGTTGCCGCTTCGCTTTTCACGGCGGAGCGGCGGGCGGAAAGCAAAAAATAATCAAATAAAACAGGAGAAATTATGAATTTTATCAAAACGATATTCAAATATAAGAGATCTCGTATATGGTTCATCGTTTCCGTTTCGTTGATAACGTTTTTCGTTATTGTCGGTATCCTTGCGGAAACCGCGTTGTTCGAAGTGTTCTCGTCCGCTATCGGTCCCAGACTGAATAAGACGTTCGGCGGCGGTACGTACTACGTATCGGACTATGAGGATAAGGAAGACGCTTTCGAGAAGTCGAATCTTGTAAACGAACGAATAAACGAAGAAGGCATCATAATGCTGAAGAACGAGAATAACGTAATGCCGCTTGCCGAAGGAAGCAAGATATCGGTATTCGGTAAAAACTCGGTCAATCTCGCATACGGCGGTTCGGGCTCGGGCGCGTTTACGGTAACTTCCGAAACGCCCACACTCTTCGACAGCCTCGATGCCGCGGGCTTTAAGTATAATACTGTGCTCAAAGAGTTTTACGAAGATAACGGCGCATCCGGCAACGGAAGAGCAACCTCGCCTCCGCTCGACATGGAACGCAGTACGCTTCCCGGCTTCGGTACCGGCGAAACGGAGATGTCGCGTTATACCGCCGCTGTAAAAAACAGCTATAAGGATTACAACGACGCCGCGCTCGTAGTGCTGTCCCGTATAGGCGGCGAGTCGTTCGACTTGCCCCGTACGATGATCGACACCGAAGGCGCAATGAGCGAAGACGATCATTATCTCGAACTCGATAAAAACGAACAGGATCTTCTCGTCGAAGTATGCAACAATTTCGACAAGGTGATCGTAATAATCAACTGCTCGACTTCGATGGAACTCGGTTTCCTCGACGGTCATGACGACAACGACGATACTTTGATACCCGGTATGGCGGGTATAGATACCAAGATCGACGGCGCGCTTTGGATAGGCGGTCCGGGTTGGTCGGGTATCAATGCGCTCGGCAGAATTCTCAAAGGACAGGTCAATCCTTCGGGAAGAACGATCGACACGTATCAGAGAGATTTCACCAAAGACCCCACGTATCAGAACTTTGCGGATCAGCTCGTTAAGAACGGTAACACGTACCTTGTTTCGGACGGCTCGAAGCCTTCGGTACCCGAACACTTCGTCGATTACGAAGAGGGCATATACGTAGGTTACCGTTATTACGAAACCCGCGGCAAGGACAACGAATCGTGGTATAAGGACAATGTCGTATATCCTTTCGGTTACGGTCTGTCCTACACCACTTTCGACTGGAATGCGAACGACATAGACTTCTCGTTCTCCGACAACGAAACGCTGGACTGGACGGCAGACGCGGACAGGGAATTTAACGTAAAAGTCAAAGTTACCAATACCGGCGACAGAGCGGGTAAGGAAGTCGTTCAGGTCTATATGACCGCTCCTTACACGGGCGGCATCGAAAAAGCGTACGTAACGCTCGTCGGCTTCGCAAAAACGCCGATGATCGAAAAGGGCGCTACCGAAGAAGTCACGGTTACCTTCAAGGGTTACGATTTCGCATCTTACGATTACCGCGACGCCAACGAAAACGACTTCAGAGGATATGAACTCGACGAGGGCGCTTATACCGTAAGAGTAATGAAGAACGCTCACGAAGAAGTTGCGAGCAAGAGCTTCAACCTCGCTTCGAACGTAAGGTACAGAAAAGACCCCGTTACCAAAACCGACGTAGTAAACCGCTATGACGACGTAAGTTTCGAGGAAAACTACGGCATGGAAAGCAAATTGTCCAGAAACGACTGGACGGGCACGTTCCCCGTAAACGAGTCCAAAGATCTCGAAAGCGAAGAAGCGCGCAACCTGTCGCGTACCGTTTCGCCCGAGTTCATGAATCGGATAAAGAGTACCGCTACCAACAATCCGATCGTCGACGATCCGAACGTCGTTAAGCCCACGCAGGCTACCGTCGCTTCGCCCGCCGCAACGATGGAGATATATAAGCTCATCAAGTTCGACGAAAACGACGAAGTCATCCGCGACGAAGAAGGCACGATAATGGTGGACTTCGACGATCCCGACTGGAATTCGTACCTCGATCTTCTGACCGTGAAAGAGATGATGAACTATACGATGAACGGCGCGTTCAAGACAGATGCGCTTTCGAGTATAGGCGTGCTTCCCATGCTGTCGACAGACGGCCCCGTAGGTTTCGTATACTTCATGGCGCAGATCGAGAGCCAGAACCCCGTTTACCGCACCTGCTCGTATGCGAGCGAATGCGTAATCGCGGCGACCTGGAACGTCGAGCTTGCTTACGAGATGGGCTTGTCCGTAGGTAACGAAGGCGTCATCGGTAACGTCCGCGCCGACGGCAGACCTTATGCCGGTTGGTACGCTCCCGCGATCAACATTCACCGTACGCCGTTCTCGGGAAGAAACTTCGAGTACTATTCCGAAGATCCGTTCATCTCGGGTAAACTTGCGGCGGAAGTCGTCAAGGGCGCGCGCAGCAGAGGCGTATATTGCCAGATCAAGCATTTCGCCGTAAACGATCAGGAAACCAACCGTTCGGGCGTCTGCACATGGCTTACCGAGCAGTCGCTCCGCGAGATATACCTCAAGCCTTTCGAGATCGCAGTCAAGGAGGGCGGCGCGCTCGGAATGATGTCCTCGTTCAACCGTATAGGTTCTTTGTGGACGGGCGGCGACTATCGTCTGCTTACCGAGATACTCAGAAACGAATGGGGATTCCGCGGTCTTGTCATCACCGACTTCAACACCGAACCTTTCATGGATACCAAGCAGATGGCGTATGCCGGCGGCGATCTCAACCTTGCCAACACGCCTAAGCCGTGGTCGCCCGAAACGAACGCCGATTACGTAGTGCTCAGGAACAGCGTAAAGAATATCCTTTATGCGTCCGTTCGCTCGAACGGTATGAACGGATGCGGGGAAGGCGGATATTACATCACATACTTCGCATGGTGGGAAGTCATGATCTTCTTCCTCAACATCGGCATCATGATCGGCGCGGCGATCTGGGGATTCTTCGCGATCTGGAGCGCAATGGCTCAGGCGAAGAAAGATAAAGATGCTTCCGAAAGCGCAAAAGACGAAAAAACAGAGGCAACCGAAGAATAAGTACATCTAAATTTGCCCCTCATCAGCGCCGAAACATCCCTTCGACGCACGCAACTGCGACCCTTTCTCCGAGACTGCGGAGAGAGGGTCGTTTTTTTGCTCTGTGCCGCGCGCTTTCCAACGGGGACATTTTCGTACCCGTCTGTGCCACGCCTATTGACGGAGCGACGCGGTGACGTTATAATAAATTCAGGATAGAATGAAAATCTGTACTTATTGCGGAGGGGAATATGGAGGACAGCGTAGTCGGGCAGCTTGCGGTTTACGCAAGATCGCAGCCCGACAAAGCGGCGATAGTCGCGGGCGGCGACAGCATATCGTACGGCGGTTTGTATGATTCGGTACGCGGTTTTTGTGCGTATCTGAAACATAACGGAATAAAAAAAGGCGATTTCGTCGTTTGCAGAGCGTCGGCGGCAGTTTGGTACTGGACGGCGTTTTTCGGCGTTCACCTTGCCGGCGGCGTTTTCGTGCCGCTGGAAAAAGACTGCTCCGACGAAACGATAGCGGCTACCGCACATTCGCTCGGCGACGTGTTCGCCGTTATTTCGATCGCGTCGGACGCCGAAGCCGTGCTTGATGCGTGTAAAGTATTTGTTCCGCAGTCGTCCGTAGCCGCGCTTGCGAGGTCGCATTTAGACCCGGAAGCCGTTTTCGATTTTCCGAAGTCGGACGACATAGGGCAGATACTTTTTACCACCGGCACGACGGGCAAAGCCAAAGGCGTTGTTCTCGATCATAAATACTTTATAGAACCCGCCCGCAGAAATACCGAACTTCCGTACGGAACGGCTACCGTGATGGCGTTGCCCGCGCCCATGAATCATTTGCTTTCGGTGGGGAGGTGTACCTGCGTTCTGCTCCACGGCGGCACGGCGGTGCTTCTCGACGGTCTGACCGATCTCGGCGCGTTCTATTCCGCCGTCGACGACGCGGGCGTCAATTCGTTTACGCTTCCGCCGTCCGCGCTCAATTATATCATCGCGCTTACCGGCGACGAGTTTTCGGCGCGCGCGGATCGGTTTGTTTTTATAGAGATCGGCGGCGAGAAATTGCCCCGCGCAAGACAGATCGAACTTATGCGGCTTCTTCCCTCGGTGAGACTGTTTATTGTTTACGCGTCCACCGAAACGGGCGAGATAAGCTGTTATGAATTTTCCGCCGATGGCGCTACCGAAAACCGAATAGGCAGACCCGTGCCCGGAACAATCGTTCGTTTCACCGACGAATGCGGCGTCGAAGTCGCGGCATCCGAAGACGACCCCGCGTACATAACGGTACAATCGGATACGCTCATGCGCGGATACTGGAAAGACGAAGAGTCTACGGCGAAGGTAAAACGCGGCGACCGCGTGACTATGAGCGATTACGGCTATACCGACGCCGACGGATATCTTTGCATAGCCGGGCGCGCCGGCGACGTCATAATTTCGGGCGGACATAAAATAAACCCGACCGAAGTGGAAAACATTGCGCTCGAGTCGGGGCTGGCGGCGGAATGCGTATGCACGGGTCGCCGGGACGAAATGTTCGGCAAGATCGTTACTCTTCTCGTCGTTCCGAAAGACGGCGGAAACCTTGACAAGATCGCGATGAAAAACTATCTCTCCGAGCGTCTCGAGGGATATAAAACGCCGAAGATCATAGAACGCATCGATAAAGTCAGACGCAACGCGAACGGAAAAATCGACAGGCGATACTATGCGGAATGACCGCATACCGCCGAACGGAGAAAGATATGGACAAACGGGAGATATTCGATAAAACGGTCGCCGACTACCGCGAGGTATTCGACGACGACACGCCTTTGACTGCGGAAACCGTACTTGCGGATCTGAAATCGTGGGACAGCATGGGACAGGTGACTTTCCTTGCGAAACTTTCGAAAACTTTTTCGGTTAAGTTAAAGATGAAAGACATTGTGAAGTTCCGCACGGTCGGCGACGTTACCGACTGCATTTCGGAGCTTCTGCATTGAGGCGGGCTTGAACGTCTGGCTGATAATCGTTATATGCATTGCCGTTTCCGCGGCGTTGCATTTTTTCGTGCATACGGTGCAATCGACCGCTTTCGGAATTGTCGCCGCGGTTTTGCATGCCGCCGCGGCGATCGCGTTTTTGATCATGGGCGCGACTCTCGAACAAATGCTCGTATTTTTGTCGGCGACCGTGGCGACTTATTATCTTACGCGTGTCGTTTCTTTACGTCTGAGAGCCGAAGCGGCGGAAGAACGCGAAGGGAAGAAAGACGAAGTAAAGCCCGAGCCCGAGGAGGAAGAATGAGTTTCAATTCGCTCGTTTTTTTGATATACCTCGTCGTTGTGCTCGTACTGTATTACGTCTTGCCGCACAAGATAAGGTGGGCTATGCTCCTTATAGCAAGCTATTTTTTCTATGCGTACTGGAATTTCGCGCTCATCTTCCTTATCCTTACGACGACGCTTACGTCATACCTTTCCGGTCTGCTTATGGAAAAAACTGAAAGACAGGGTGTGAAAAATCTGTTGCTCGTAACAACGCTTGTCGTCTGCATAGGGTTTCTCGTCTTTTTCAAATATTTCAATTTCCTGTCGGGAAGCGTTACGTCGCTCATACGGCTGTTCGGCGGCGAAGCCGACGATTTCTTTCTCGAGCTCATTCTTCCCGTCGGCATCTCGTTTTATACGTTTCAGACGCTGTCATACGTCATTGACGTGTATCGCGGCACGATAGACGCCGAAAAACATATAGGCTATTTCGCGCTGTTCGTGTCATTTTTTCCGCAGCTCGTTGCCGGACCGATCGAGCGGCCGCAGGATCTTATACCTCAGCTTAAAGCCGAGCATAAGCCTGACAAAGACAACCTTTTGCAAGGCTTCAAGATCATGGCGGCGGGATTCGTAAAAAAAGTCGTCGTAGCCGATACTTTATCGGTGTACGTCAACGCCGTATACAACGCCGCCGATCTCGGACAGGTGACGGGGCTGTCGGTGCTTCTTGCGACGGTACTTTTCGTCGTTCAGATATACTGCGATTTCTCGGGATACTCGGACATAGCCACCGGGTGCGCCAAAATGATGGGAATAGAACTCACCGTCAATTTCGACCGTCCGCTTTCGTCCGAAAGCCTGGACGAGCTTTGGTCGCGCTGGCATATTTCGCTCAACAGCTGGTTCAGAGACTATATATACTTGCCGCTGAATTACCGCGCGATAGGGAAGAAACATCTGAAAGCGAGAATATACTTGAATCTGCTTATAGTGTTCTTCATAAGCGGTCTGTGGCACGGCGCGAACTGGACGTTTGTTATATGGGGATTATATAACGGTATATGTCAGGTGCTTGAGGGCGCGCTCAAAAAGCCCAAGAGCGCGATCTGCTCGAAGTTCGGCTGGACGGAGAACGGAAGCAAGACGAGATTGATCCGTATTCTGAAGACGAATGCGATACTTATGCTCGGGCTTATAATGTTCAGATCGAACACGGTAGGCAACGCGTTCGCTTTCTTCGGCAAGCTGTTCTCGGACTGGTCGTTCTCGGCGGAGTATTTTTCGGATACGTTTTCGCTTATGGGTATGGACGTCGTCGGCGCGGTCACGTCGGCGCTCGTCGTGGCAGTCATGTTCGCCGTCGATAAGTTTATTATCCGCACTCGCGGAAAAGACGTGCTGTGCGGCGAAAAAGCGGCGTGCGTCAATACGGGCTATATCTATATAATATGGCTTATAGCGGTCGCGTGGCTGTTTCTCATCGCGAACGGGCTTTCGTCCGGATTCATCTATTTTCAGTTTTAGGAGGCGATATGAAAAAAGTCATCGCGTTTATCATATGTTTCGTCATCGTCGCCTCGCTTCCGTTTGTCGCCGTGCCATGCGTGCTTGCGGCGACGGGCGCGCAATACTCGGAAACTTATTACGCCGCGCTCGCGAAGCAGTATGACAGGCTTCGCTCGGTAAACGACCCCAAAGTAATAGTAGTGGGCGGTTCGAGCGTCGCGTTCGGACTGGACAGCGAACTGTTCGAAGAACTCTACGGTCAGCCGTCGGTCGCGTTCGGGCTTTACGGCTCGTTTGGCGTGAAAGTGATGATGGATCTGTCCAAGGTCAATATACGGAGCGGCGATACCGTCGTGCTCGCGCCCGAGATCTCGCCCGAGTCGCTTTCGCTCTATTTCGGCGCGGAATCCGTGCTTAAAGCGACGGAACAACGTTTCGATATTCTCGCGAATACCGCGTTCGATAACGTAGGCGATATTCTCGGCGCGTCGTGGGGCTTTGCGCTTACCAAGCTGAAGAATCTGCGCTCGGGCGAAGAATTCGATATAAGCGGCGTGTACAGAAATTCCGCGGTCAACGAATACGGCGAGATCGGCAGGGAGCTGTTTCCTCGTGCGGGCAACGTGCTCGCCACCGGGTATCTGAACGATATTATCGAATATGATATAAACGATATTTCGGACGAATTCGTAAATTACGTCAACGATTACGTAAATTATTGCCGCGTACGCGGCGCGCGCGTGTATTATTCGTTCGCGCCGGTCAACGGCAGGGCGGTGAACAAAAATACGCTCCGAGAGGACACTTCGGCGTATTACGAATATCTTTCGCGGAAACTGGACTGCGAAGTTATCTCGGATCCGTACGGTTACGTTTACGATTACAGATATTTTTACGATACGAACTTTCATCTCAACGACAGCGGCGCAACGCTTCGTACGGCGATGCTCGTGCGCGATCTGAAGCGCGCGGCGGGCGACACTTCGGCGGTGGACGTCGTATTGCCCGATCCGCCCGAGCCCGTGTACGTTCAGCGCGAGATCGATCTGACGTTACCGTATACCGATTCCGAGCTTTTCGAATATAAAGAAACGGAGGAAGGGCATCTCGCCGTATGCGGGATAAAAGAGGAAGTAAGGTCGCTCGAGAGCATAGTTCTTCCCGTCGTACACGACAATAAGTACGTGGTGTCGATACTGTCGGGCGCGCTTCGCGGTTGCGACAAACTGGAAGAGGTTACCGTGCCCGTCGGCATCAGTCAGATCGACAATTCGGTATTCGACGGATGCGATTCGCTGGCGCGTATAAGAATACTCGAAAAAAGTCAGGATAATATCGCCGTATCGGACGGATTGTTGACGGGTGTTCCGCAAAGTTGCAGAATCGTGATCGTGAACGCGACCGTATCCGACTTCGGCACCGGATATTTTTGGTCGCGGTATGCGGACTATCTCGTAAGCGGCGATTAGCCCATACTTCGGCAAAACAAAGCGGTGAACATGAAAAAAGCGGTTTCGATGATCTTGATACTTGTATTGCTGTCGGTATTGCCGACCTTTTCGGCATGTTCGGAAAAGCCGCTCGAAGTGCGCGTCATGGTGGAAGAGGGCGAGTATTACGAGGTGCTCGGAAAAAATCCGCAGTCGGTGGAGATCGGCGGCGACGTATCCTTCGGCGTGGAAATGTCGGAGGGCTGCTATTACGTGTCGAATAATGCGGGCGCGGAGTTTTCGGACGGGACGCTTACGCTGAAGAACGTAAGGACGCCGCAGACCGTCGTTATAGACGCAGACATAACGTATCACACCGTACGGCTGAACGCAGCCGAGGGTATGACCGTATATTCGGACGGCGAGCCGGTAAGCGGACTGTCCGTCGAAGCGCCTTACGGCGGCGACGTCGTGTTCGACGTATCGATAGACGAAAACTACGAGTATGCGGGGACGACGCTTATCGGCGGCGGATCGGTCGATTACGACGGCGGACGACTGACGGTAAAGAATGTCCGCGCCGATTCGGAATTGTTCGTACAGCTCAGGAAAAAGGCGGAAGCGGGAAAGACCGAAGTTACCGTCAGACTTATTCGCGGAGAGGGGTTCTCCGTCCGCGGAGCTTACGAAAAAACGGTGACGGTCGGAAGCGACGTCGTCTTCGAGATCACGGTTACGGACGGATACTATTATGTGACGAACAATTGCGGCGCTGTTTATCTTGACGGAACGGTGACTTTGAAAAACGTAAAAGCCGATCAGGACATCGTGCTTTTCTTCGGAAGGGAAAACGTATCGACGGAATATTATGCGCACGGAAGCGTACGGAAAGCGACTGTAAGCGGCGGCATAGTATATTCCGCATTCGCCGATCCCGGCTACGTCTTTACTTACTGGACGGACGGCGGCGAGCGATATTCTTACGCGAATAACGTCGTCTTGCCCGAGGAAACGGAGCTTAAGCCGGTGTTCGAATCCGTTTCGGCGGGCAGGATCGTGACTTACCACGCCAACGGCGGAAGGGTTAAGGGAAGCTCCGACGACAGCGTGACGTACGTTTTTTCGAGCGACGTATACTTATATCCCGCGGCGTTCGGCGAATGGTGTTTCAAAACATTCGAGCGCGAAGGCTACGTTCCGATCGAATACAATACCGCGTCGGACGGAAGCGGCAGGGCGTATTCGCTCGGCAGCCGCATATTCGAGTCGGCGAATACGGTGGATATTTATGTCATGTGGGCGGAGGAATCGCCTGCGGACGATTTTACTTTCGGCTATGTTACCGAAAACGGGAAGAACGTCGGCGTCGAACTTACGAAGTATACGGGACGCGACGAAACGGTTGTCGTGCCGCTTACCGTCGAAGGGCTTCCTGTAATAACGGTGTCAGGCGGATGTTTCGAGGAAAGCGGTATAAAGAAAGTCGTCATAACCCGAAACGTAAAAACGGTGGAGCGTCGTGCGTTCGCGTCCTGCGAAAAGCTCAAGACCGTTTATCTCTGCGACAGCGTTGAGTATATCTACGACGACAGTTTTTCCGATTGTCCGGAGCTGTCCGATCTGCGCATGACGGCGGTGCTTCCGCCCGTATATTCGAATCATCTCATAGGAACTACCGTCCGCCGTTTCGAGCTTCTTTACGATACCCGTAACGACGGAAAAACCAATATCGTGTTTTACGGCGGAAGCAGTATATTCCAGGGCATAGACGGCGCCACCGTCGCAGGCATGTTCAACGAATCGTTTTTCCGTATAATAAACGGCGGACAGAACGCTTATGTATCGGGCGCTCTTATGCTCGATCTTTATTCCAGCTTTATGCGTCGCGGCGATGTAATGGTGTTTGTTCCCGAATACGGTAAGCAGGTATATTCGAACGAATGGGATATGCCGACGTGGATCGCGCTCGAAGAGTTTTACGACGCTTTTCGGTTTATAGACCTGCGCGACTATACGGGAGTGTTCGGAGCGTTCCGCGAATTTCAGCACGGCTCGTCGAGTTACACATACGTCGGTAAGCTCAGACAGCTCGAGGACGGCAAAGCGCTCTCTTACGAGGATTACAACGATACGGTAAACGAATACTTTACGCGCGCGGACAATTTCGACGTCGTTAAAGCGGACGTGACGCAGGATCTTACGCCGATAGATTACGACATGTTCAAAAATTACGTGACGAACGTGACAAACAAGATATACCTTAATAAGTACGTCCCGCGAAGCATAACGATGTATTTCGCGAGCTGCGGTATGTGGGAATACGCGTTTACGGGCGATAAGTCGCAGTATACGATGTACGAAACGTGGCTGAAGAATTATCTCGAGTTTTCGTATATCTCGAATTGTCTCGATCATCTGTTCCCGATCGAGTACATTTCGGACAGTATAAGCCACTTGACGCGCGAGGGCGCCGTCATTCACAGCCGCATACTCGGACGAGAACTTATCTCGCAAATGCACTACGACGGGTATCTGTAATCGGCACGTTTTCGGGGCGGAACGAAAAAGCAACGTAAAACGAAAAAGCAACGTAAGCGGTTTTGCTTACGTTGCTTCTTATTTGTCCGTTTTTATTTGTTCAGCAGTCCGCCGCGGTCGATTATCGCGCGGATCTCGGGAGGGAAGGGCGGAACGGAATAACTCTTGCCCTTCGTTACGTTTTCTATTTTGCCCGCCGCAAGGTCGACGGCTATCTCGTCGCCGTTCTCCGCATCCGTCGCCGCTTCGGGACATTCGAGGATGGGCAGACCGATATTGATCGCGTTGCGGAAGAATATACGCGCGAAGTCGCATGCGATAACGCAGGAAACGCCGCTCGCCTTGATCGCGATGGGCGCGTGTTCGCGCGAAGAGCCGCAACCGAAATTCTTTTCCGCAACGATGACGTCGCCTTTTTTGACTTTGCCGACGAACGCCTTGTCTATGTCCTCCATGCAATGCGCGGCAAGCGCGGCGGAGGAGGAGTCGTTGAGATATCTTGCTGGGATGATCTCGTCGGTATTGACGTTGTCTTTATATTTGTGTACAAAACCTTTCATGATTGTTTCCTTGTTTAATCAGACTTTACGCATACTGATTATATAGTCGTATTGTGTTTTGAGTTTTTCGAGGCACGCGAGGGAAGGATTTTTGCAAGAAAGTTTTTCCCTCGCAGGCTTTCGGGAAAATTATAAAACTCCGATCTTTCCGAGCACAGCCGAGCATGCCGCAACGTACGGCGACGCAAGATATATTTCGCTGTCCTCCGCGCCCATACGACCGACGAAATTGCGGTTGGTCGTCGCGACGCACTTTTCGCCTTTCGCGAGAATGCCCATATATCCGCCCAGGCACGGACCGCACGTCGGCGTGGATACTACCGCGCCCGCTTCGATAAACGTGCGTATAAGTCCTTCTTCGAGCGCCCGAAGATATATGGACTGGGTTGCGGGAATTACGATCGTGCGTACGCCCTTTTTCACCTTGCGCCCTTTAAGCACTTCGGCGGCCGCTCTGAGGTCGGATATGCGTCCGTTGGTGCATGACCCTATGACTACCTGGTCGATCTCTATATCGTCGATCTCGTCGACCGTATGCGTATTTTCGGGCAGGTGAGGGAAAGAAACGGTGGGCTTGAGCGCTGACAGGTCGATTACGACTTCGCGCTCGTATTCGGCGTCGGGGTCGGCGGCGAATACTTTGGGCGCTTTGGCGCAGTGCTGTTTAAGGTAAGCGAGCGTAATGTCGTCGCATGCGAATACGCCGTTTTTCGCGCCCGCTTCGATCGCCATGTTGCATATCGTCAGACGGTCGTCCATCGTCATGTATTTCACGCCTTCTCCCGTGAATTCGAGCGACTTGTACAATGCACCCGAAACGCCTATTTCGCCTATGAGATGCAGGATCACGTCCTTGCCCGATACGTTTTTCGCCGGCTTGTTTTCAAGCGTTACTTTGATCGCGGACGGGACTTTGAACCACGCCGTTCCCGTGAGCATACCGTACGCCATATCCGTCGAACCTACGCCGGTAGAGAACGCGCCGAGCGCGCCGTACGTACAGGTGTGACTGTCCGCTCCGATGACGAGATCGCCCGCGCCGACCAGCCCTTTCTCGGGCAGGAGCGCATGTTCGATACCCATTTCGCCGACGTCGAAGAAATTTTCCACGCCCTGCGCTTTTGCGAACGTGCGGCAACATTTGCACTGTTCCGCGCTCTTGATGTCCTTGTTCGGGACGAAGTGATCCATAACGAGCGCGATCTTGCTTTTGTCGAAAACCTTGCCGCCGCCGTGGGCTTCGATCTCTTTTATAGCCACGGGCGAGGTGATGTCGTTTCCGAGAACGAGATCGAGTTTCGCCGTGATGAGCTGACCCGCGACTACGGATTCGAGCCCCGCGTGCGCCGCCAGTATTTTTTGTGATAAAGTCATTGCCATAGTGTTATAACCTCTGATTGCGTTTGTCGCTCAGCTCAGAATTTCGTTTTCATTACCGCGCCTTTGTCCGCGCTCGTGACGAGGTTTGCGTAGCGGAGCAGGTAACCGGTCGGATTGGAATCGACGGGCTTGAGCTTTTTGAGTCTTGCGGCGATTTCTTTTGCGGGAACTTCGAGTTCGAGCTTTCCGTTGGGTATGTCGATCTTGATCTTATCCCCGTCTTTTATTATGCCGATTTTTCCGCCGACTGCGGCTTCGGGCGCCACATGTCCGATCGCCGCGCCGCGCGTCGCGCCGGAGAAACGTCCGTCGGTTATGAGCGCTACCGACGAATCGAGCCCCATCCCGACGAGCGCCGAAGTGGGCGAGAGCATTTCGCGCATTCCGGGTCCGCCTTTGGGACCTTCGTAACGTATGACCACGACGTCGCCCGCGCTGATGTTTCCGCCCATGATAGCGGCAACGGCGGCTTCTTCGCTGTTGAAGCACTTGGCTTTCCCCGTGAACGTCTGCATCTCTTTGCATACGGCGCTGCGCTTTACGACCGCTCCGTTTTCGGCGATATTGCCTTTCAAGAACGCCAGCCCGCCCGTTTGGGAAATAGGCGATTCCACGGTGTGGATTATCGTTTCGTCTTTGATGTCCGCGTCCGCGTACTCCTCGGCAAGCGTCTTACCGGTGATCGTGAGTACGTTGCCGTCCACGAGCCCGTGGTCGCCGAGTTGTTTCAATACCGCCATGATTCCGCCCGCTTTGCCGAGCGCGTCCATATCGTATTCGGTCGCGGGGGAGAGCTTGCAGAGGTTGGGAGTCGCCCCCGACGCTTTTGCGAACATATCGTACGTAAGCTCGATACCGCATTCGCTCGCTATGGCGATAAGGTGCAGGACGCTGTTCGTCGACGCGCCGATCGCGTTGTCGCAGGCGATCGCGTTGAGAAAAGCATTCTTCGTCAGTATCATGCGCGGAGTGACGTCGTCCGCCACCGCTTTCATGACGTATTTGCCCGCTTCTTTGGCGATGCGTATCCTGTCCGCGCTCGTAGCAAGCGCCGTGCCGTTGCCGGGCAAAGCGATACCGAGCGACTCGAGCAGGCAGTTCATCGAATTCGCGGTATACATACCGCAGCACGAACCGCAGCCGGGGCAGCACTTGTTTTCCATTTCGTCGAGCTCGGCAAGGCTCATCTTGCCCGCGCTTACCGCGCCCACCGCTTCGAACATCGTGGAAAGCGACGCTTTTTTGCCGTTTACCACGCCGGCTTCCATCGGTCCGCCCGAAACTACGACGGTGGGAAGATTGACTCTGATTGCGCCCATGAGCATTCCGGGTACGATCTTATCGCAGTTGGGAACGAGTACGACGCCGTCGAACGCGTGCCCGATAAGCATGGACTCCACACTGTCGGCGATGAGCTCGCGGGAAGGGAGCGAGTATCTCATACCCGCGTGTCCCATTGCGATACCGTCGCAGACGCCTATGGACGGAATGACGAACGGCGTGCCGCCCGCGGCGTAAATGCCGGCTTTGACGGCTTCCGCCACCCTGTCGAGGTGGAGATGTCCGGGCACTATATCGCTCTTTGCCGAAATTACGGCGATGAGCGGTTTTCCGAGTTCCTCGTCCGTCATGCCGAGAGCCTTGTAAAGCGATCTCTGCGGCGCCTTTCCGATACCCTGCGTAAGATTTTTACCCATATGATTATCCTCACTAGAAAATGTTTTCTTTTAACAAGAATTATACACCATATCCGATTATCATGTCAACCCGCATCGACCCCGCTCCGTGAATTTTGTGATATTAATTACCGAAATTCGTAATTATTCCTCAATTTGTTACTAAAAACGTATATAAAACGCTTGACATATGCGCGTCTTGCGTATATAATTTTTTCGTTATTTGTGTTTATTTTTACTAAACATAATGTTTAGGCAAAAACAGAACGTTAAGTTATAAGTTTAGTAAAAGTAAACTCATCATAGTGCAGTTAAAAAAGACCGAAAAGGAAAGAATTATGAACATAGGAATAAAAATCAAAGCGCTGAGACTGAAAGCCGGGTTGACTCAGGAAGAACTGGCGGACAGGTGCGAACTGACCAAGGGATATATAAGTCAGCTCGAGAACGACCTGACGAGTCCTTCGATAAGCACGCTCGGCGATATGCTTACCGCGCTGGGGATCACGTTCGGAGAGTTTTTCGCCGAAGAGGAAGAAATGCCGCTTCGTTATGCGCCCGAGGACTGTTTCGAAAAGGAGAGCGGCGGCATGAAGATACGGTGGCTCGTTCCGTCCAACGAAAAACTGCTCATGGAACCGATGCTGCTGACGCTCGGCGCGGGCGAAGAAACCGACCGCGACGTACCGCACGACGGCGAGGAATTCGGGTATGTGCTCGACGGAGAAATTTCCGTGACGTGCGGGGGCAGGAAAGAGAAGATCGCGGCGGGCGAGTCGTTCTATTACGACTGCGGCAAGCCGCATCATATAGCGAACGAGAGCGATCGTACGGCGCGGTTCGTATGGATAATAGTAGGTGAATGATCATGGCGGAAGTAAACTACAAGAAAAAGAAAATAATAGAGATCACGAACGTGACCAAAATGTTCGGCAATATGACGGCGGTGGATAACATTTCGCTGGCGATAAACCGCGGCGAATTCGTCACTCTGCTCGGACCGTCCGGCTGCGGCAAAACGACCCTTCTTCGTATGATCGCGGGTTTCGAGCTTCCCACTTCGGGCAAGATCATGCTGGGGGGCGAGGACGTTACGAATATTCCGCCCAATCGCCGCCCGATAAACACCGTATTCCAAAAGTACGCTCTTTTCCCGCACCTCAACGTTTTCAACAACGTGGCGTTCGGACTGAAATTGCTCAAAGTGCCCGCGGGCGAGAAAACGCTCAAAGACGGCAGCGTCAGACCGCTGTTCCGTAAACTGACCAAAGCCGAGATAAAATCGAAAGTGGAGCGCGCGCTGTCCGTCGTCGGACTTTCCGATTACGGTTATCGCAACGTGACGACGCTGTCGGGCGGTCAGCAGCAGCGTATCGCCATCGCCCGCGCCATAGTGCTCGAACCTCAGGTTCTGCTTCTCGACGAGCCGCTCGGCGCACTCGATCTTAAGATGCGCAAGGAAATGCAGCTCGAGCTCAAACGTATGCACAGCGAACTCGGCATAACTTTCATATACGTCACGCACGATCAGGAAGAGGCGCTCACGATGTCGGATACCATCGTAGTCATAAACGACGGCGCGATACAGCAGGTTGGTACGCCCAAGAAGATTTACGACGAGCCCGCCAACGCGTTTGTCGCGAACTTTATCGGCGAAAGCAATCTTCTTCCCGGAAAAATGATTTCCGATTTCCGCGTGAGCTATCTCGACGTGACGGTGGACTGTATGGACAAGGGTTTTGCGAAAAACGAGCCCGTCGACGTCGTCATCCGTCCCGAGGACATCAAACTTCTTTCCGCCGATTCCGACAAAGCTCAGATGAAGGGCAGGATCGTTTCGTCCGTCTTTAAGGGCACGTATTACGAAATGGAAGTCGAAACGGGCGGTTACGAATTTACCGTACAGAGCACCGACGGCGCAGCCGTAGGCTCGGAGGTGGGTATGCGCGTCGACCCCGACGGTATACACATAATGAAAAAACTCCGTTCGGTCAACGAATTTATCGGGGAGGCGGACGGAGAAAATACGGTATGGATGTGCAAAGGCGATTTCGAACTCGACCTTCCCGAAGGCACGGAAAAGGGCGATAAAGTCAAAGTGCGCATTCCTTTCGACGGCGTGGAACTGACCGACGACGAGAACGACGGCGTCATCGGCGGCAACGTGACGCAGTCCATTTACAAGGGTACGTATTATCAGGTACAGGTGTATACCGATACCGACGAGGACTTTTATGTCGATACGTCGGACGAATGGGACATCAACGACAGAGTGGGCATCAATCTGATCCGCGAAAAAGTGACCGTGACGAAGTTCGAGGAGGAAGAAAACAATGACTGATGTCGAACCTCCTCTCGTAGATAAAGCCGCGGCGTTTAAGCGCGTGCGTCGCAAGCCGCAATTCAGACGCTCGTATTTCAGTTTCCCTTACATAGCGATCAGCATAATATTCGTTGTCGTGCCGCTTTGCATACTGCTCGGGTTTGCGTTCATCGGTCCGGACGACACGTTCTCGTTCGATAACTTCGCGTATTTCTTTTCCCACGGCGAGAACATTCTCACCATGCTTTATTCCATGGGCGTGGCGGCGCTTACGACGATCATATGTCTTGCGGTTGCATATCCGCTCGCGATGTGCCTCGCTTCGTCGCGTATCAATAAATCGGCGTTGCTCGTACTCATGTTCATACTTCCCATGTGGGTCAACAGCCTTCTGCGCACTTACGCGCTTCAGAATCTTCTGATCGACCTGTTCGGAATGCAACGCGGCTTCGGCGCGGCGCTCATAGGACTTGTATACGATTTCTTTCCGTTCATGCTCCTGCCGCTCTATACTTCGCTTGCGAATATGGACAGATCGCTTACCGAAGCGGCTCACGACCTCGGCGCGGGCGCGTTCTCTACGTTCTTCAGAGTTCGCCTGCCGCTGTCGCTGCCCGGGATTATGAGCGGAGTGACAATGGTATTCATGCCCACGATGTCCACGTTCTCGGTCACCGAGATCATGGGCGGCGCGGACACTTACATGGTAGGGAGCATGATAAACGAACTCATAAACGGCGGCGACTGGGGCGGAAGCGCGGCTTTCAGCTTTATTCTGCTCATCCTCGTTGCCGGGACAATGGCGATCTCAAATTTCGTCACGAAAGGAAAAGTCGAAACCGAAGGACTGGGAGGTGTGCTGTGATAAAAGACAAAGTGCGCCTTTTGGGCAGAATATTCATAGGTATCATGCTCGCGCTTATGTACCTGCCCATTCTCGTATTGATAATATTCTCGTTTTCGGGTTCTTCTGGTATCGGCGCGTGGAGCTATTTCGACTTCACCTTCGATCTCTACGGCAATCTGTTCGCCGACGAACAGATCATGGCGGCGTTCGGAAATACTTTTCTGATCGCCGGTGTTTCGAGCGTGCTCGCAACCTTCATAGGCACGATCGGCGCGGTCGGGATATATTATCTTCACCGCCGCGTAAAACCGTTCGTGAATGCGCTCGGTCAGATCACAGTCGTAAACGCGGACATAGTTACCGCCGTCGCGTTCATGATGTTCTTTATCGTGTGCATGAATTATCTCGACGGTTATCCCGCGCTCATAATCGCGCATACGGTCATTACGATACCTTACGTCGTTCTGTCCGTCATGCCGAGCCTGAGCCGCATAAACCCGAATTTATACGAAGCGGGGCGCGACCTCGGCGCCGGCCCTGTGCGGACGCTGTTTACCGTAATGCTTCCTCAGCTCGTACCCGGGATCGTATCCGGGCTCGTAATGGCGTTTACGCTGTCGCTCGACGATTTCGTCATCACGCTGTTCAATAAAGGAAGCGGGCTCGAAACGATCTCGACGCTGATCTATTCGTCGACCAAGCACGGAATAGATCCGACGTTCCGCGCGCTTTCCACAATAATTTTCGTCGGAGTGCTCGCCGTGCTTATCGCGCTCAATATCTATTCTTCGAGAAGAAAGAAGAAAGCGAAATTCAATTGAAACGGGAGGTGTGATTTATGAAAAGATTTACCGAGAAATACAAACGCATTATCGTATTCGCGCTCTGTTTCATGATCGCGTTTCCCGCAATGGGTTTCATGACAGGTTGCGGCGACAGAACGACGGTACTTAAGGTTTACAACTGGGGCGAGTACATCGCAGACGGCGTGGACAGTATGGACGTAATATCCGAGTTCGAAACGTGGTACGAGGAAAAGACGGGCGAAAGTATACGCGTCGAATACTCGATGTTCGACACCAACGAAACAATGTACACGCAGATCGCGAACAAGCGCGCCGATTACGACGTCGTGTGTCCTTCCGATTACACCGTGCAGAAGATGCTGACGAATGATTTGCTGCTTCCGCTCGGCGACGACGAATTCGACGAAGTGTGGGCGGACGCGTTCTCGGACGAAGATCCGGAAACGTACGGGCTCGACGAAGGCGAAGAAATAACTTACCGCAATATTATGCGTCCGTCGCTTACCGAACTCGTCGCGACTTACGACGAGGGATGGAGCACGGGCGGCGTCGTTTATTCGGTGCCTTATATGTGGGGTACGTTCGGTTTGCTTTACGACCTGCCCGAGATCGAGTCGCTCGGAGGCTCGGCTGAGGATATGAACAGCTGGGAAGCGCTTTTCGGCTCCAAATATTCCGGACATATATATATGAAAAACAGCGTCCGCGACGCTTACGCTTCGGCGAACATATACAACTATACGGATATGTTGCGCGAACTGTCCGACAATTGGACGAATTACGGCGAGGAGTATCACGCGCTGCTCGCTCAGTGCATGAATTACCCGAACGACGAAACGATCGCATCGGCGGAAAAGACGCTCAAGGATCAGAAAAAACACCTTTATGCTTACGAGAGCGACGAGGGAAAAGAGGATCTGAAAAACGGTAAATCGGCGGCGGCGCTCGGCTTCGTTTGGTCGTGCGACGCGGGCTACGTCATCGGCATGGAAGAAAATACCGGGCTGTGGTATACCGTCCCCGTCGAGGGCACGAACGTATGGGTGGACAGCATGTGCATTCCGAAATACGCGGGCAATGTGAAAGCGGCGAAGTATTTTATCGCGTTCTTGAATATGTATAACGTCGCGTACGAAAACATGTATTGGGTAGGCGCGGCGACTCCGGTCGCGAGCGCCGCCGAGGACATCGTGGAAGAGATCAACGACCCTCGTTCGCTTTATGTCTCCGAACTCGAAGAAGAGGGAATGACAGCCGAAGAAGCGATCGAGGAATGGGATGCGCTCGTGCTCGATGCTCTGTCCGATTCCGAAACTGCATCAGAGTCGTACGACGCTCTGTCCGAATACGTTTATTTTATCGATAAATATCTCGAGTATCACGACGACTGCACCGACGAATCGGACTGCGACTGCGACTGGCACGCTTACGCGCGCATGTATTCCGAATGTCTTTATCCGTCGGACGGTCATGTGGATCGCGCCGCGATCATGACGGACTTTGCCGAAAAGAATATCGACATAGTGAGAATGTTTACCCGCGTCAAAGCAGGATAAAAACGATTGACTGAACGGTGCTGCCGGTTTTATTCCGACGGTACCGTTTTTTCGTTTTACGCATTTTTCGGAGCATTGCGGCATATATTCGCATATGGCAAAGAAGGGTCTGAGCATCGTTATATTATTCGTGCTTCTCGCCGCGACCGCGATACTCGCGTCGTGCGACCGCACTTCACTGGAAAGATACGGCGACCGCATAGCGGATTACCGCTACGCGTTTTTCCGCTACGCTTGCGACTCTTTTTCCGTGGACGCATATTCGGGCGAGCGAGAAACGCCGTTTGCTTCGGACGGGAAGTGCGCCGAGGAAAAGACGGAATATACTCTGTTTACGGTGCGTCCGCTCGGCGACCGCGCCGTAAGCGAAATAACCGTAACGTTCGGCGGCGAAGAAATGACGGCAAGTCTTGCCGAACATCCTTTCAAAGGCACGTATTCGGCGGAGTTCCCGATTGCCGTCGACGTAACGTCGACCGAGCTTTCCGTTTCTCTCGACGGTGAAACGGTCGCTCTTGCGCGGCAGGGTATGAGCGAAAACGGCGTCGACGGCGAGTACGCGCTGACGCTTGCGCTTTCCGAGTGCGAGGAAAAGCGCAAAACGTGGGAGAGTTACGAGATACTTCTGCGCGTGTCCGAAAATACGATCACCGCGGCGGGCGGCTGGTACTGGTACGTCGGATTTCTTCACGACGGAGAAACGTTTTCGGTGCTCGTTTCGATCGATACCGGCGAAATCGCCGCCGTCCGCGGATAAGCGCAAAGGGGAGGCTGTTTTCGCGAAAAAATTTTTTACACCGACCCGAAAAAGGTTTACTAATTCCGAAGTTTGTGGTATACTGACATTTAATAATGAACGACGCGGATAATAAGTCTGAAATCGTAACGGAAAATGATAAGAAAGCCGAGGAAGGACTCGGCTGTTTCATAGCGCGGGTTTCGGTTTTGACTGTGATTTGCGCGTTTGTCGTTCTCTCTTTGGCAGCTGCACTGATAGGCTGCCTTTTTCCGAAAGCGTATATGGATATGTACCGCGGGCTCGGAGCTTACGGCAAAGCGTCGGATTACGCGGCGGCGGCTCTTATGCGCGAAAGTCATTCGGCCGAGTGCGAAGAAAGCGCGTGCGCGTATATGAATCTGCTCGAATCGGCGGTCGGTATAGCCGTGATCGCGGCCGAGGACGGAACCGAGGCGAGTTATACGCGGTTGTACGAATTCACCGACGCATACGTTTCCGCGCCTTGCCGTGCGAAGCATTCGGCGCGCGTGGACGCTACGTATATAAAGGAATACGGGAAAAACCTCGCCGTGCTATCCGTATTGTACGGATATGACGGCTACGTCGCGGGCGAACGCATACGCGCCATGTGTGCGATCGGCGGCGGCAAAGCGGACGAAGCCGAAGCGGACGTGAACGAAAAGCTGAACGCGCCCGACGGCGAAACGCTGTGTATGCTAGTTGCTTATACGGCGGAGCGCAGACTCGACGCCGAACAGCTCGGCAAGACGAAAACGGTTTTCGCGGCATACAAATATGCGTCGGACAGTCTGGACGGCATCATCGAGGAAGCGACCGGCGCGCGTAAAACCGAACTCGTCGCAACGAAAGCGAATCTGCTTTACAGACTTATGTCGCTTGCGGACAACCTTTCCGACGAAGATTATTTCGGGACGGCTGCGGGTGTGATAAGGCGCGAATATACGGAATTTATAAATGGGATCATACCACGGGACAAGCCCTATGTCCGCGAGCTGCGCTCGCTTTCCGCCGCACGCGGCGGGGTATGAACCTTTGTCGGCATCGCAAATTTGCCATTGCAAGCAAGCAAATTTGCTCATCGAATCAAATAGGAAACATTTTTACGGAGGAAACAAAATGGAAAAGATTGTGAAGGAAGGACTGACGTTCGACGACGTGCTGTTGATTCCCGCAAAGAGCGAGGTCGTGCCCAAAGACGTAAGTCTCAAAACAAGACTGACGAAGAATATCGAGCTGAATATCCCGCTCGTATCCGCGGCGATGGACACCGTCACAGAGTCCAAGCTCGCGATCGCGATGGCGCGCGAAGGCGGTCTCGGTATCATTCACAAGAACCTCTCCATCGAGGCGCAGGTCGAGCAGGTGGACAAGGTAAAGAGAAGCGAAAACGGCGTAATAAACGATCCGTTCTCTCTTTCCCGCGATCACAAGCTGACAGACGCGCTCGCGCTCATGCAGAAGTACCGCATTTCGGGTGTGCCCATTACCGACGGATCGGGCAAGCTCGTGGGTATATTGACCAACCGCGACCTCCGTTTCGAAACCAATTTCGATCGTTCGATCGACGAGGTTATGACAAAAGAAAACCTCATAACGGCGCGCGAGGGCACCACTCTCGAAGAAGCCAAGCGCATACTTGCCGATCACAGAATAGAAAAGCTCCCGATCGTAGACAGGGATTTCCGTCTTAAGGGACTTATCACTATAAAAGATATAGAAAAGGTGATAAAATACCCGAACAGCGCAAAGGACGCGAAGGGCAGACTGCTTTGCGGCGCGGCTATCGGCGCGGGCGCGGATTGTCTGAAACGCGCGAGCGCGCTCGTCAAAGCGGGCGTAGACGTGCTTTGTCTCGACTCCGCTCACGGTCACAACTCGAACGTTCTCAACGCCGTGGAAAAGATCAAAAACGCTTTCCCCGATATCGCGCTTATCGCGGGCAATGTGGCGACCGCTGACGCGACGACAGATCTCATTCGCCGCGGCGCGGACGTCGTCAAGATCGGTATGGGACCCGGCTCGATATGCACGACGCGTATAGTCGCGGGTATCGGCGTGCCTCAGATCACCGCGATCATGGATTGCAGCGAGGCGGCGGACAAGCTCGGCAAGGCGACGATCGGCGACGGCGGAATAAAATATTCGGGCGATATCACGAAAGCGATCGCGGCGGGCGCGAACGCAGTCATGCTCGGATCTCTTTTCGCGGGCACGGAGGAAAGCCCGGGCGAACTCGAGATATATCAGGGCAGAAGTTTCAAGTCGTACCGCGGCATGGGAAGTCTGGGCGCGATGCCGCTCGGAAGCAAAGACAGATATTTCCAGGGCGACGTTTCGACGACGACCAAGCTCGTACCCGAGGGCGTGGAAGGCAGAGTGCCTTACCGCGGAGTGCTTGCGGACATCGTATTCCAGCTTATCGGCGGACTGCGCAGCGGCATGGGATATGTCGGACAGGGCAGTATAGATGACCTGCGCCGCAACGCGCGCTTCGTCAAGATCACGAGCGCGTCGCTTATCGAGAGCCACCCTCACGATATTTCCATAACCAAAGAAGCTCCCAACTATTCGACCAAAGGATAATAAATTCATGACTCTGACGGAAAAGGTAAAACGAGCGGTATGCGCAAGCGTTCCGACCGACGGCGACATAGGCGTTGCCGTAAGCGGCGGAAGCGATTCCATGTGCCTGCTCGACTGCCTTCTCCGTTTTTGTCTTTTACCTCGCGAAAGACTGGTCGTTATCAATGTCGATCACGGGATACGCGGGGAAGAATCGAAACGCGATTCGGCGTTTGTCGCCGATTATTGCAAAGCGCGCGGGCTTGCGCTCGTGAGCCGTTTCGCAGACGTACCCAAGGACGCGGCGGCGTCGGGCGAGAGTATCGAAACGGCGGCGCGGTGTGTGCGAAGAGCTCTGTTCGACGAGCTTGTTCGGGATGGCAGAGTATCTGTCGTAATGACCGCGCATAATGCTTTCGACCGTACCGAATCGGTGCTTATGCACATTTTCCGAGGCTCGGGACTTTCCGGGCTTATAGGGCCTACGGTTCGCGACGGTTATCTCGTTCGTCCTCTTATAGACGTAACGAAACCCGAGATCGCGGCATATACGAAAGAGTACGGCGTGCCTTACGTCGAGGACTCGACCAACGCCGATACGACGTACACGCGGAATTTTTTACGTCATGAGATACTTCCCCTCGTACGTTCGCGTTACGAGGGCGTGGACGGAGCGGTCGCGAGGCTCGGCGACGCCGTTGCGGAAATGCTTGCTTCGGCGGGGAAATGCCATGAGATAAGACCCGACGGATCGGTAATGCTCGCTTGCTGCGGTTTCGGCGGCGCGGACGTCGTTGCCGCCATGAACGCGGCGGGACTGAAGAAAGACTTTACCGAAGCGCATGTGATCGCGATCAAAGGACTGGAAAGCAAGCCGTCGGGCGTGGGAGTGGATCTGCCGCACGGATACAGAGCCGAACGCGAAAGCGACGGCGTACGGATCTTCTCTTCTTCGGAAACGCCGGAGTGCGAAACGGAGTTCTCGCTCGGGAAACATGTTTTTCCGCATGCGTCGGTGTCCGTTGAAAAATGCGAAGCGAAAGTAAGCAAGGTAGGCACGGTGTTCGATCTGAACAAAATCCCTCTCGGCGCCGTGATACGTACGAGAAAAGACGGCGATGTATTCACTCCGTTCGGCGGTAATGAAAAATCGCTGTCCGACTGGCTCATAGACAAAAAGATCCCGAGGTATGAACGTAAGCGGTTGCTTTATATAGCGAGCGGACGCGACGTGCTTGCCGTAATAGGCGTAGCCACGGGCGAAAAAATCAAAATAGACGAAACCACGGTCGCGGCGGCGAAAGCGACGCAGACGCGGCTTGCAGGGGAAGGAGAACAGATATGACCGATAAAAAGATCACTCAGATCTATACGCAGGAACAGATCAAAAACCGCGTGAACGAAATGGCGGACGAGATAGAAAAAACTTTTGCCGCCGATCGTCCTTTGCTCGCGATTTGCGTAATCAAAGGCGCAGTGCTTTTTTATGCCGATCTCGTTAAGGCTATAAGAAACCGCGACGTGCGTTTCGGCTTCGTTGCGGCAAGTTCGTATTACAACGCCGAGGGCGGACTTATGCGCTCGACCGGTACTGTGAATATGAAATATTCGTCGGTGGACGAGTCGGAAATCGTGGGCGCGGAAGTGCTCATAATCGAGGACATTATAGATACGGGAAGAACGCTCAAGGCGCTTAAGGCGTACTTTTACGAAAAAGGTGCGAAAACGGTCAAGATCGCAACATTGCTCAACAAACCCGATTGCCGCGTCGTAGACGACATCGATCCCGATTTCAATGCTTTTACTCTCGTCGGCAATCCTTACATAATCGGTTACGGGCTCGATAACGCCCAGCAGTACCGCAATCTCGACGGAGTTTATAAAATCAACTGATGGAAACGGTGTGCGATTTGCAGACGCACGGGCTGAAGTTCGTACAGGACGACAGATTTTTTCCGTTCGGCACGGACGGAGTGGAACTCGCCAATTTCGTAAGCGGAACGCCGCGCGACCGCGCGATCGATTTCGGTTGCGGCACGGGAATAGTGCCCGTTCTTCTCGCCGGCAAAAAGGGGATCCCCACCGTGGGCGTGGAAATTCAGACGGCGGTCGCCGAGCTTGCCGAACGCAACGCGCGGCTGAATAATCTTCCCGTTGAGATACTCAACATGCGTGTGCAGGAGCTTCGGAACGTTTATTCCGCCGGGTCGTTCACGATCGTGACGTGCAATCCGCCGTACCGCAGAGCGGGGAGCGGCGAAAAAAGTATGACCGAAGAAGTGCGCATAGCGCGGCACGAAGTCTCGCTTACGCTATCCGACGTTCTCGACGCGGCGGCGTGGCTGCTTCCGACGGGCGGAAAGTTCTATACCGTGCATATTACCGAACGGCTGGACGAGGTTATTTCTGGCGCGATAAAAAAACGCCTTACGCCCAAGGTGTTGCAGATACTTCGTCCGGGCGGCAAAAAACCGCATATATTCCTTCTCAAATGTATAAAGGACGGCAAACAGGGACTCGAAGTTCTGCCCGAGCGCGACGTTCTCGGTTCTACGGGACTCGATTATCCCGAATGACCGCGCGCGAAATTTTATTTTTATTATAGCACACAAATGCGGACAACGTATTGTCCGCATTTGTTTTTTTGTATATACTTTTTTCGGAGAAATACGATATTTTTTTGACGAATTTGCGGCGGTTGCGATTTCGTCGCATGTCGGCGTTTTATAAGTAATTTTCCGAAGCCGTTTTGTTTTGCTATGATTTTTCGAAAAAGTATGTTATAATTATTTCGATATACCGAGAAAGATTTTTTGCGCGTCGGCGATAAAAAACAATGTCGATAATATTCAATAAAGGAGAGATTACCCATTCATGATACAGAAAACATCGATACGGTTTTATAACGATGTTCCCGTTCGCGCGGTATGGAACGACGAAAAATCGGGTTGGTACTTTAGTGTTTTGGATATTATTTCGGCAATCAGGAACGAACCGTCTTATTCGAAAAGTCGCAATTATTGGAAATATCTCAAAGCCAAACTTAAGCGCGAAAATAATCGGTTGGTTAGTGCCACTACCCAACTGAAATTAACTGCGAAAGACGGCAAACGTTATAATTCCGACGCTCTCGACGCCGACGGTATCATCATGCTTGCGTCGGAGTTTCCCGGCAAAACGGGCTCGAAATTTATTCGATGGTTTACAAGTTCGGAAGAGTCGGTTGACGGCAGAAGTAAACAAAAAGCATATGCTTTGTTTGAAAGTTCGCTTTTGGACGGGATAGAGGTCGGTACGGTACGAGGTTTACGGCAAATACACTCCTATCTTTTCGGAGGACTTTATGATTTCGCAGGTCGGATCAGAGCAGTTAATATCGCCAAAGGCGGATTCGCATTTGCGCCGGCTATGTATCTGCAAGATACGTTGAAATCTGTTGAAGCCATGCCCGAAAATACATTCGGCGAAATCGTAAATAAATATATCGAAATGAATATTGCGCACCCTTTCCGCGAAGGCAACGGAAGAAGCATGCGAATTTGGCTGGATTTGATGCTGAAAAAACGCCTGTCCAAATGTGTGGATTGGAGCATGATCGATAAAACCGATTATCTCGAAGCTATGAAATCTAGCGTGACGAACGGTATCGGGATCAAAAAACTGTTGGAGAATGCTCTGACCGACAAAATCTACGACCGCGAAATTTTCATGAAAGGAATAGATTATTCTTATTATTACGAACAAACGGACTGATATGTCGAATTACGGGCTTTGCGTTTTTGTTTGCGGAAAAATGTTGTGCGGGTTTGGCGCGCATCGAGGAAAGGATAAACAACGGGAGAGGATAAGGTAAATTATGCTTTATATAGTCGTTACACCCATCGGCAACCTTGCCGATTTCACATATCGCGCCGTGGAAACGCTGAAAAGCGCAGATCTCGTTTTATGCGAAGATACCAGGCATTCCGCTGTGCTTTTTTCGCATTACGGCATAGCGACGCGTACTCGGTCGTACGAGAAGTTCAGCGAGAGCAGGCATGCGGACGAAATCGCCGATATGCTCGAAGCGGGGAAGAATATCGCGCTTGTGTCAGACGCGGGTACGCCCGTCGTATCCGACCCAGGCAACGTACTCGTCAAAAAATTGAAGGAGCGCGGTCTGGAATATACCGTAGTCGGAAGCGGATGCGCGGCTGTAAGCGCGCTCGTGCTGTCCGGGTTCGATCCGTCGTCGTTTTGTTTCGTGGGTTTTCTGCCCGAAAAAGACGTCGACCGCGACAGGCTTCTCGACAGGTTCGTAGCTCTCCGTTCGACGCTTGTTTTTTATATTCCGCCTCACGATGTAAAACGAGATACCGCGAGTATCGCGGCAAAACTGGGAGCGCGCAAAGCCTGTCTTGTGCGCGAGATATCAAAGTTGCACGAGGATGTTATCGATTTCGTATTGCCCGAATTACCCGAAAATGCGACGCTTAAGGGCGAAATGGTTCTCGTTGTAGAGGGCGCGCCGAATCCCGCGGATGAACTCGGGAAACTTACCGTGCGCGAGCATTACGAGAAATATCTTCGCGACGGTATGAGCGACAAAGACGCGATGAAAGCGGTTGCGCGCGACCGCGGAGTATCGAAGAGCGTGGTATATTCCGAACTTTTGAATACGGAAAAGTAAGTAAAAGGCGTTTTACAAAGAAAATTCTTTGTTGATTCTTTACTGTATGTACGTATATATGTACTTTTTCGTGCGCCGAAAAGTACCAAAAAGGCGTTGGGGACACTTTAGGGCGTGTCCCCAAACCCCCGCGACTACTTCCCTGAAGGGAAGCGGAGTAAAGTAAGCCTTGATATAATGCATCTTGTGATTGTTGCCGTATGCCGCTTCGTCGGTTTATCGATATTCGTATACCGTGTGTTTTTAATTCGAATAAAGAGGATATGAAAAATATATAAACGCATTTTGTTTCTCTTCGGTGTATGAAAAAGTATATAAAATAAAACTTCGAACAAATAAAAATTTTTCAATAAAACGCTCTTACACTTTTTCGGCGCGTGAAAAACACGTATAAATGCATTTTGTTTCTTTTCGGTGTACGAAAAAGGAAAAAATATAAAATAATTACCCACGCAAGCGGCGGTCGAAATCGCTTGCGCCTTTTCTTATATTCTGTTATACTGTAAAAGGGCAATCGATATGCAGATACGCAAAACGGAAATCGACGAGAAGATCAAGGCGGCGGCGCGTCGGGAATTTCTCGAACGCGGCTATGCCGGCGCGAGCATACAGCGCATAGTGGCTTACGCCGAAGTTTCCGTCGGAAATTTTTATCGCTACTACACGGGCAAGGACGATCTTTTCGACGCGGTGGTCGGCAGCGTGTCCAAGTTCATACCCAAGTTCGTTGCCGATCTTGCGGGCACCATAACCGTGCTCGATATGCCGCTCGAACAGTTTTCGTCGTTTATGGCAAAGGAAATGTGCCGCGTGTTCCGTAGACACAAGGACGAATTGAACATACTGCTTCACGGCGCGGCGGGAACCGAGTATTCGGATTTCCGCGAGGTCGTCGAACAGTTGGTCTGCGGTATAATCGTGCGGAGAAATTTCGGAGAACGCGCGCTCGGCGTGCATGAAAGAATGCTCGCGAACGTAGCGGCTTCGGGATATATGAGCGGAGTTGTCGAACTGCTTCGCGAAGAATGGACGGAAAGCGAATTCAACGAAGCCGTGCGGCTTTTGACCCTTTTCTTTTTCAAGGAATTTAACACCAAGCAAGGATGATATTATGAAGAGTGCTAACGAAATCTGGCGTGATATGCTCAGCGAACTCGAGAACGAAGTCAGCGCGGTCAGTTTCGACGTGTGGATAAAAACTCTCGAGCCGCTTCTCGTGGACGAAAAAAACAGGCTCGTCCTCGTCGCGACGAACGAAGAACACAAAGCGAAGGTCAATTCGGGGCATAAAATAACGCTCAAGCTCGTGGCGCAGAAGGTCGCGCCTTTCTTAAGCGGTATAGCCGTGATCGAAGCGGGCGAGAAAGAGCTGTATTCGGGCGGAGCCGCCGTGGCGACCGAAAACAAGCCCGCGCCGAATTATGCCGTCGGCACTCCTATCAATCCGAAATACAATTTCGAGGAATTCGTCGTCGGAAAGTGCAACGAATTTACCGTAGCCGCGGCGCACGCGGTCAGCGAAGCTCCCGGTTCGAAGTTCAATCCGCTTTTCGTATACGGCGGTACGGGTTTGGGAAAAACTCACATCATGCACGCTATCGGCAATTCGTTATTGCTTTCGCATCCCGAAAAGAAGATCATATACGTTTCTTCGGAAAAGTTCCTCAACGATTTCATTACTTCGATAGGGAACAGCAAAGAATCGCAGACTTCGTTCCGCGACAAATACCGTTCGGCTGACGTGCTCATGATCGACGATATCCAGTTCATTTCGGGCAAGGAGCGCACGCAGGAAGAGCTTTTCCATACTTTCAATGATCTGCACGACGCGGGCAAGCAGCTCGTGTTTACGTCCGATCGTCCGCCTGCGGAAATCCCCGATCTCGAGGAACGCTTGCGCTCGAGGTTCGAGTGGGGACTTATAACGGACATTCAGCCGCCCGATATCGAAACGCGTATAGCGATCCTCAAGAAAAAAGCGAACAAACTTCAATGCAATATTCCGCTCGACGTACTTACGTTCATGGCGGAAAAGATAGAGAACAACGTGCGCGAAATGGAGAGCCTGCTCAATAAAGTGGTTTTCCTGTCCGGACTGACCAAGCGTCCGCCCTCCGTCGAACTCGTGCGCGAAACGCTCAAGGATTATCGCAACGTCACCGACGAAAAAGTCCGTCCCGAAATAATCATCGATTGCGTATGCAAGTATTTCGGCATAACGAAGGACGAACTTCTCGGTAAGAAAAAGACGAAAGAGGTTGTCGAGCCGCGTCAGATCTGTATGTATCTTATGGCCGATCTGACGAATATGCCGCTCGAAACGGTGGGGAACATATGCGGCGGCAGAGATCACACTACGGTCATGCACGCGCGGGATAAGATCGAGCGTTTGATGCCGACGAGCGAGCGTATAAAAAACGGCGTGACCGACATAAAGAGTATGATTTATAAAAAATAACAGCCCAAACGCTTGACAAGCGTGCGCGGTGCGCTTATAATATTAAGGCTACAATCCGAAGATACATATTCGTAAATCACGTTTATGCCCTCGGCTAAGAAGGAGAGTTATTTATGAAAGACGCGATACATCCCGATTATCACGAAGTAAAGTGCGTATGCGCTTGCGGCGCCGAATTTATTACGGGTACGACCAAGAAGGGCGACGTACTCAAAATCGACGTTTGCTCGAAGTGCCATCCGTTCTATACCGGTAAGCAGAAGAGAGTGGAAACGGGCGGCAGAATCGATAAGTTCAATAAGAGATACGCAAAAGCCGGCAAATAAAACGGTGGAAGCGGTTAAAGACCAATCAACGGACAGACGAAAACAGGACGACTTCGGTCATCCTGTTTTTTATATTTTTCTGTAACTTTATCGATATAAAGAAATAAAATCATAAAAAAAGAAATCGGTCGGATATACCGTCGACCGATTTCTTTTTTCGATTCATGCACTCTCTTTAGTTGCAGTTCGTGCAGTTCGAAGTTTTCTTCGACTTCGTGCCGGTTTTCTTGCTCTGAGACTTAGCTCCGACATTGGTCTTGGTCTGAGTCGTTTTTGCCGACGCGGACTTTGCCGTAGAGCTCGTCTTCGCGCTTTTTGCCGAAGAAGTCTTGGTTGTTGCGGTTCTTGCCATAACCTTTGTTCACCTCCTTTCATGTTTATTATAACCGTTTTGTCGCGATATAATAATGTAAAATTATGGCGTAGTATATAAAATCGTTTGCCAAAACGTCACGGCTATGATAAAATATTAAAGATTTCACAATGAAACAAACGTGCAAAAATTTTTGGAGGAATTAAAATGCAGTTTTCCAAGGAAGTAGAAAGAATGGTCTGCGTCGCCAAAGGGCCGAAGCACGGTCCGGCGCCCATTCCCGAAGAGGGTAAATGGGTACAGGCCTATAAGATCGAAGACATCAACGGCTATACGCACGGCATCGGTTGGTGTGCTCCCCAGCAGGGCGCGTGCAAGCTGAGCCTGAACGTCAAGGACGGCATTATCCGCGAAGCTCTCGTGGAAACGATCGGTTGCTCGGGTATGACTCATTCGGCGGCTATGGCAGGCGAGATCCTTCCCGGCAAGACTCTTCTCGAGGCGCTCAATACCGACCTTGTCTGCGACGCTATCAATACCGCGATGCGCGAGCTGTTCCTGCAGATCGTTTACGGCAGAACGCAGTCCGCTTTCTCTGAAGACGGACTTGTTATCGGCGCGGGACTCGAGGATCTCGGCAAGGGCGAACGTTCCATGACGGGTACCATTTACGGCACCGAGTCCAAGGGCGTGCGTTATCTCGAACTCACCGAGGGTTACATAACCAAGATGGCGCTCGACAAGGATAATCAGGTCATCGGTTACGAATATATCAAGCTCGGCGTTATGCTCGATAAGATCAAGGCGGGCATGAGCGCGGACGAGGCTCTCAAGGCCGCTACCGGACATTACGGACGGTTCACCAAGGAAGACGGGGTCTGCAAGTTCATCGATCCCCGCAAGGAATAAGGAGGTTTGTAAACATGGCTGTTACTTTTGAAGGTTACGAAAGAAGAGAGGCTAAAACCTCCGCGGTAATGAAGAAATACGGGATCAAGAATTTCGAGGACGCACTCAAGATTTGCACGGACAAGGGCTTCAATCCTTACGAAATCACCCAGGGTATACAGAATATCTGTTTCGAGAACGCAAAGTGGGCGTACACGCTCGGTTGCGCGATCGCGATCAAGAAGGGTTGCACCAGAGCCGCGGACGCCGCTCGCGCGATAGGCGAGGGACTTCAGGCGTTCTGTATTCCCGGTTCGGTCGCCGAACAACGCGACGTAGGTCTCGGACACGGCAATCTTGCCGCAATGCTCCTCGAAGAGGAAACCGAATGCTTCTGCTTCCTCGCAGGTCACGAATCGTTCGCGGCTGCGGAAGGCGCGATCGGTATCGCAAAGAGCGCGAACAAAGTCCGTAAGACTCCGCTCCGCGTTATCCTCAACGGTCTCGGCAAGGACGCCGCTATGATCATTTCGAGAATCAACGGCTTTACTTACGTTCAGACCAAAATGGACTATTTCAACGACAAAATCGACATCGTTAAAGAAACCGCTTACTCGAGCGGCGAGCGTGCAAAAGTACGTTGCTACGGCGCGGACGACGTTCGCGAAGGCGTAAAGATTATGTGGCTTGAAAAGGTCGGCGTTTCGATCACGGGCAACTCCACCAACCCGACCCGTTTCCAGCACCCCGTTGCAGGCACGTATAAGAAAGAATGCGTCGAGAAAGGCGTCAAGTATTTCTCGGTCGCTTCCGGCGGCGGCACGGGCAGAACGCTTCACCCCGACAATATGGCGGCGGGTCCCGCTTCGTACGGTATGACCGATACGATGGGCAGAATGCACTCCGACGCTCAGTTCGCAGGTTCGTCCTCCGTTCCCGCGCACGTCGAGATGATGGGACTTATCGGTATGGGCAACAACCCCATGGTCGGCGCTTCGGTATCGTGCGCAGTCGCGGTCGAAGAAGCGATGAGAAAATAAAAAAATAAAAATAGCGTTAAGTAACGAAAATAAGGGTTTTCAAATAATTGAAAACCCTTATTTTCAATTATAAAAAGTCGGTATCTTTTGTTATTTTAAAATTTACTAATAAGTTAAATTAAACGTTTTCGAAACCAAAATGAAATTTTTTGGCATCAAATTATTTTGACGATATTGGTAACAAAATGATTGCAAAAATAAAAAGCACTCATTAAATGAGTACTTTAAGTCAAGTTTATTTTCCTCAAATAACTAAGAATTATTGCAGGGTATTTATGGTTACATATGATATAGTTGAAACACAAAAAAGAAAAAAAGATATAGAAAATGCACTAAAAATTTATTTGTCAGCAATCGATATAGAAACTTCCTATACAAACACAAACGAAATTAAACATCACATTTTATCGGGCTCTAAAGACGAAAATCGCAAACTCTTTTTTTATAATTTATATTTAAATGATAAACTTTTCGGATTTGCCGAGTTCGGTTATCTTCCCGACTCTCAAACGTTAATAATCGATTATATTTGTACCGAAAAACGTAATCCCTGCGCTTTTTATAATTTTTACCAATTATGTCTTGATGAAATATCCAAAAATCTATCAAAACAGAAACGGCTTTTTAAATATATAATTACGGAAATTTCACTTACACAAAATGACGGCTTATACTGCGATGTCGACAGCAATTACTTTAGGAAACTTTTATCAATTGATAATTATGTTTTATTAAAATATCCATATTACCAACCGTCTTTTGAACATAAACATAAGAACTTTGCTATAGCTATCAAAAGCGCATCGGGTTCAAGCGTTAATTCACCACTTACTTGTGAGGAATACTTATCTATAATCAATGAATTATATAATTTTCACTATGGAACATGGTATAAAAAATATTACGACGAAGAAGACGTTAATAAAGTTTTAACGAAACTTTTAGATAAAATTAAAAGAGAAATATCACCGCAAAAGAATAACGATAACAAAATTTCTTTGGTTAATTGTCCCGTGTTCGAAGCAGGTAACTGTCAAAACGTAAATATAGAACCTATTACCTTTTCAAAGAAAAT
>CAJUKR010000007.1:36266-46864 GCA_910587025.1 uncultured Christensenellaceae bacterium | reverse complement strand
GAGTTATAAGGGCAGTTACGAAGGAGTAATAGAGTATAAATACTATACGGACGAGAGCTGCACGGAAGAGATAAGTTACGAGGCGCTGGAGAAAGACAAGAAGTATTATATAAAAGCGGTGATAAGCGAAAGCGCTGCGAGTCGCTTCGAGACGGACGGAACGTTCAGTCAGGTATATGAATACACGCATATAGGCGAGCCGACGTTCTGGGACAACGTGATGGCGTTCTTTGCAGCCAACTGGATGTGGTTTGCGATAGGACTGGGAGTATTGTTGTTAATACTGCTCATAGTATTGCTTGCCGTGCGTCACAAGAAGAGGGCGGCGAAACGTGCGAAACTGGAAGCGGAGGCAGAAGAACGTAAACGTAAGGAAGAACTCGAGGAAAAGCGCAGAGCGGAAGAGAGAGAGGATAGGAGGAGAAGAGAGGAAGCGGAAGAGCGAAGGCTGGAGCGAGAGTCGCGAATGATGATGCAACAACAGCCTATGATGATGCCGCAGATGTCAATGCCTATGCAAATGCAACAACCGATGCCGCAATCGTCAATGCCGGCAGTGTCCGGAGCGACGGGAATGGATATGAATATAATAGCGGAGCTTAAGGCGGAGATAGAGCGTCTACGTGTCGAACAGCGAGAAGCGAAAGCGGAAGCGTCACAACAGGTTTTGGCTGCGCAGGTAGCAGCGATAGAGAAAGCGATGTCGGCATCTGAGACGCGTGCGTCGCAACAGGCGCTGGAAGCGAGGGTAGAAGCTGAGTTGTCTAAGATCCGAGCAGAGAGCCGTATGACGCCCGGGATGAACGGAAACGTAAGCATGGAGGCGTTGGGCGGACTGATGCTTGCGGCATTGCAGAAATTGGCCGGGACGCAGATAGTGTCTGTACAGGGCGAAGAGAAGCCTGCGTTATCTGAGGGGGGAATCGTGAACGGAGTAGTGCCGGGAGCGATCACGACGACAACGACGACCACGACGGTAGATGCGAGCGGAAGAGGAGAAGATAAACCTATGTCAAGCGCGGCGGCCGAAGCCATACCCAATGCGGAAGGGTTATTCAACCGCAAGGGCAGGAGCAAGACCGACGGCTACGACGTAGACAATTTCTATAACTTCTTCGACGAACAGGAAAAGAAGTAACAATCGACTAATACGCATGACGCCGAACGTGAATAACTTTCGGCGTCTTTTTATGCGATAGCGGTACAAAACTCTTGCTTTTTCCGCCTTAAAATGATATAATTCTCAAAAGTGTATTTTAGGATTGTATACACTTTCGGCGTACAGCTTGAATGCGTGCGACCTTGTTGTCAATAATTTAACCGTGCGGACACCCGAAAGAATCGGGGTTCGACAAAGGAGTTTACATTATGAAAATTTCAACCAAAAGTATTGCCATGGTTTCGGTCATGGCGGCCATGACCATAGTTGCGACCTTTCTCGATAAGGCGTATTCTCAGGGGTTAGTGGCAGTCGGCGGCGCCGCGCTTGCGATCTGCGAGCTTATCTGCGTCGTCATGGTATCGTTGCTTTTCAATAAGTTCGTCTATTCGGCGATAGGCGGTTTGCTGTTCGGTGTCTCGTCATTCATAGCGGCATTTATATTTCCGAACGTATTGTTTCAGAATCCGCTCGTGTCGATAGTTCCCAGACTCTTTGTCGGGATCACCGGATTCGGCGCATATAAACTTGCGAAACTGCTTTCGGACGCATATCTCGCTTTTGTCGAGAAAACAAAACTCAATATCGCCGTGCCTATAGCGGCTCTTACGCTTGCGGTCGTCGGCATGATTATGTTCTTTGTATTTTCGGGCGCGGAAGGTCTGATGTTCTTCCTCGGACTTTCGGGTTTCGTACTTTTGATTATCCTTATCGGCGGTATGACTCCGGCGGTTGTCGCGGTAAGTCGTAAATGCGACGAAAAAGTTATCGAGCTTTTCCGTCTCGGCATCGGAGCATTCTTTACGGTCGTTGCGAATACCGCGTTCGTTCTTCCGATGATGTTCCTCGTAAGCGGGCAGTATCAGACGCTTTCGGACGTTTATGCCATTCTTACGGTAATGAATTTCCTGCCCGAACTTCTTATCACGACGATTTCTTCTCCCATAGTCATAATGGGCGTAAGACGCGGACTTAGACTCGGAATCGACGGAAAACCGCGCATAAAAGCCGCTTCGGAAATTTCGGACATCCCCGACGCCCCGACCGATTCGAGCGTTAGTGCCGAAAACGATACGGAAGATACGGACACGGAAGAAAAAATATAGAATGTTATTAGTAATAGATATAGGCAATACCAATATAAAAATCGGCGTGTTCGATAACGACAAACTTCTGCATTCGTTCAGATTGTCTACCGCGCACGTTCGTACCGGCGACGAATACGGCGTCGATATTCTGGCTCAACTCGCGTCCAAGGGAATCAAGCCCGACGATATCGAGGGCGCGATCATGTCGTCGGTCAAGCCCGGACTGAATTATACGTTCGAGCATGCCTGCGATTATTATATGGGCGTAAAACCGCTCGTCGTCGGCTCGGGTATAAAAACGGGACTGAATATAAAGTACGACAATCCGAGAGAAGTGGGCGCCGACCGTATCGTTAATTCTGTCGCGGCGTATTACATCTACGGCGGACCGTGCATAACGATCGATTGCGGCACTGCGACGACGTTCAACGCCATAGGCGAGAAGGGCGAGTTTCTCGGCGGCGCGATAGGACACGGACTCAAAAGCGCGTCCGAAGCGCTTTCTCAGACGGCGGAGAAACTCCCTAAGATCGAGCTTATTATGCCGCGCAAAGTGGTGGGGCGTACTACGATCACGAATATGCAATCCGGGCTTCTTCAGGGATATATAGGCATGGCGGAACGAATAGTTCGGCTTATGCGCGAAGAAACGGGTTTTGCCGATGCCAAAGTCATTGCGACGGGCGGGCTTGCGGAGATCATAAAGCATAACAGCGATGTCATAGATGTTCTCGACAGGACGCTTACTCTCCGCGGACTGAACATTATATATAAGTTAAACACGGAAAAATAATTTCACAGGAATACTATTATGAACAAAACCGTAAATGTAGCGATTATGGGCATAGGTACCGTCGGCGGCGGCACTTACGAAATTCTTACGCAGAACCACGATTATCTGCTTGCCAATCACGGAATAGACTTTCGCGTCAAAAAAGTGCTTGACAAGAATCTCGAACGCGTCAAATCGTTCGGCATTCCCGAGTCCGCCGTGGCTTCGGGTGTGGACGAGATAGCATCGGACAAGGATATTTCGATCGTTGTCGAAACGATGGGCGGCGTCGAACCCGCAAAGACTTTTATAGAGAAAGTGCTTCTTTCGGGTAAAAGCGTCGTTACGGCGAACAAGGAACTGGTGTCCAAGCACTGGCCGACGTTGGAAGCGGCGGCGAAAAAGGGCGGAGCCGGACTCTATTTCGAAGCGTCCTGTGTGGGCGGCGTGCCTATTATCCGCGCGCTTCGCGAGAGCCTTCAGGCAAACCACGTCAATTCGCTCGTCGGCATAATCAACGGTACGACGAACTACATTCTGTCGAAGATGACGGAAGAGGGCATGAGCTATGCCGACGCGCTCAAGGAAGCGCAGTCGCTCGGCTATGCCGAGTTCAATCCGACAGCCGATGTCGAAGGCTTCGACGCGTCGTATAAGCTGTCCATTCTTTCCTCTCTCGCATTCCATACATGCATTCCTTTTCAGCACGTATACCGCGAGGGGATCACGGGTATAACAAAGGCCGACATAAAGGCAGGCAAAGAACTCGGTTACGTCATAAAACTTCTTGCGATAGGCAAGCGTTCGGGCGATACCGTCGAGGTGCGCGTGCATCCCACTTTCGTTCCCGCCGATCATCCGCTTGCGGGCGTAAGCGGTTCGTTCAACGCGGTTTATGTCAACGGCGATTTCGTGGATGATTTGATGTTTTACGGCAGAGGAGCGGGCGCCCGTCCCACGGGTAGCGCCATAGTCAGCGACGTCGTTTACGCCGCCGAACGCACCGAACCGATTTATTCCGATTTCGAGAACGACGGCAAGATCGCGGCGGGGATTACGATAGGTAAGGATTTTACGAGCAAGTATTATCTTTCCGTTTCCGCGCCCGACGCGCCCGGCGTGCTTGCGGCGCTTGCGGGAGTATTCGCGAAAAACAACGTCAGCATCGAAACCGTGCTTCAGCGCGGCGGCAGCGGCGGGGCGTCGATCAGCTTCCTTACGCATACCGCGCAGGAAAGCGACGTGCGGCGTTCGGTTGCCGAGATAGAAAAACTCGACGACGCAAATAAGGTCGTAAGTCTCGTAAGAGTGCTTTCCTGATAAAAAAATAAAATATTTACCGTAAATTCGGCGGAAAATATTTGACAACTTCGAGAGTATTCTATATACTTATTGATGTTGTAATTTGTAATTTCTTACAAACCAGTTAAACTCAAGGAGAATTTCCGGAATGTCAAAGATAGCAAGCAAGATAATTGCCATAGCTGCGGTACTCGTACTCGCTGTGTCTTTCATGTTTACAAGCGTCGCTTTTCATGCGGCGACCGCAGATGCGCCTGCCGAGATCGTGCAGACTAACGTTATCAACCGCGTCAAGTACGGCAGCACTTTCAGCGTAGCCGCAGGCACGGGCGTTACCGTTACGGTCAAAGATCCGGGCGGCGAGATCGTAGCGCCCGTAAGCGGCAAAGTTACCGCGTCGCGCGTGGGCGTTTACGAAGTTACGTACAATAACGCGGCAAAAGGCAAATATGCAAGCTACACTTATAACGTAGAAGTATATATGGAACACGAATACAAGTTCGTGGTCGACGGCAACGCCGCCGCAATACCGACGTATTGGAAAACAGGCGAGTCTTTCACTCTTCCTTCCGCTACGTTGTATTATATGGATGACGACCGTACGAAATGGTTTCCCGATACGAGCGCTTCCGTAAGCGCAGTAGTGACCGATCCCAACGGCGAGAAAACCGAGTTCGATTCTTCCAAGCTCGGCACGGATGCGGCAAAGGTTACGACCGATACCGACGGCATTTACTTTATCGTATATACCGCGCGCGTAGGCGGCGGGGACAACCTCTATACCGCCGAGTACACCACTCAGGTGGAAGGCAAGTTCAGCGATACTTCCGCGCCGACGCTCAGCATATCCGGCGTGCCCGCTTCGTCGTCGCTCAATACGGCTGTCAAACTTCCGTCCGCAACCGTCACCGACAATTACGACGAGAGAGTAAATACGTATATTAAAGTAGAACATACCTATACGGTAGGTGAAACGTCCGTACAGCTCGACTATGTACCCGATGCGGTCATAGACGAAAAGACGGGATACGCTACCGGCGAATATTATAAAGCAAAGAATACCGATACTCATACCGGTTACGTTACCGACGGCGACGGATTTGTTACCACTTCCGATCCGAGAGAGGCGGTTGCTGTAATATTCGACAATGCCGATTTCATGACGTTCTATCCCACCGAAGCGGGTACTTACAGAGTAACGTACCGCGCGGAGGACAGCACCGGCAAATATACCGAATCCACTTCGAACGGTACGGTAGAGTATCCTCAGACGATCACCGTTTCCGATACCACCGCCGTTGTATACGAAGACATCAACGCGAGCCTTATTCCTTCGACCTGGGGTCGTACGGTCTATAAGGCAGGCGCGAACGTGAACGACGAACCCGTTCGTCTCAGCGGAAGCGCGCTCAATATCGCATATCCCATGCCCGAGCTTTCGGACAACGCCGCAAGTCAGGACGAACTCAAGTTGTCGTTTACTCTTACCGATCACAACAACAAAACGGTACTGAGCTTCGATAACATTTATGCGACCGAGCATTCGGACAGCAACTCTTATGCGGCTACGGCGGATTACGCGTCCGATTACCAGGGAAGAACTTACTACTTCTTCAGATACTGGGAGAAAGAGGGCTATACCGTGGACGAAAACACGGGTGTTATTACCGGTAACGGACTTACCGGCGACAACAACTGCTCGCTCGTTTACTTCGACGAGGAACTCGGCGGTATAACGAAAGGCTTCTTCAATTTCGCTATGTGGGGCGTGACCGATTATCTCGGCAATTACACCGCAACTTACAGAGCGAGAGACGATCAGGGTAACACTTCGTCGCGTACCTATACGACGACGCTTCAGTCGGTATTCAGAGACGTTACCGTTCCTTCGGTCGACTTCGACACTCCCGACTACCTTGTTTTCCGTAACTTCGAAACAAAGCAGACGATCACCGACGTATCGGCTACCGATTCCAACGACGCTCGTCTCGATGTCGAATACTATCTCATTTTCAACAACAAGTTCGCCGACGATGCCGAGTTCGATGATGTGAACCTCGGTGATATCGAAGATAAGGATATCGTAAGACTTTCCGCATCTTCCGCAAATACGTCGCTTACTCTCGAAAAAGTCGAAGACAAACTCGAGCTTACCGTGACCGACATCCGCGGCGATAAAATCACTTCGACCGTTACTACGGCTAACCCCGTGTATGTTGCTCTCAGAGCGACCGATTCGGCGGGGAACACCGCTTCGTTCATGAAAGCGGTTCCCGTGATCGACGGAACGGTAGCTCCCGCCGCAAACGCTTACGCTCCCGCATTCTCGAACACGAATACCGCGGACGGCGTTGTAGGTCAGCTGTATACTTTCGGCGACATGACCGTCAACTACGGCGAAGCGGCTCAGCGCAACTACACAGGTTTCGAACTTTATGTTCAGCGCGTTAAGGATGCCGACGGCGTAGACGTAAACGAAGCTCCGCTTTCCAACGTTTCTTTCGAAACTTACAGCGAGAACAGAGCTACCGTAACGAACCAGCTTATCCACGTGGATAACATCAGATTCACTCCGACGAGAGCAGGCGAGTATATGATCGTCGCACGAGGTTTCCATGTTTCGGGCGCAAGCAACGTTCAGGTGGCGTTTGTTACCGTAAACGGCACGACGAGCGGAACGAAACCCGTTTCCGCGCTCATCGGCTCGCAGCTCGGTTATAACGTAACTTACGATCTTCCGAACGATTACACCGTTCCCGCAGACTGGAACGACAGCGGCGTTATCCGTTCGATAACCGGCGGAAGATTCAGCCTTATGGGTACCGAATTCACCGCGCTTCAGACGACGACCTATTCGTTCAAAGATTATGTGTTCGAGTACGGTACGCCTGCAACGGGCACCGGACTTGTCGAGTACGGCGCCGACTATTCGATCACGAATAAAAATAAGCTTGTCGGAACTCAGGTTTCTTCGGCTTCGGATAAAACTTCCGCAACGTTCAGACTTCTCGGCGCTATGCCCACCTATACGCCTGTATCGAAGAGCGGCAAGCCCGCATATGTGGTACTTCCCAATATTTCCGCTTCGTCGGCAAACGGCAATGCGACCGATATTTCGGTCAAGATCACCGATAACGACGGCAACGAAGTTACGTACTATGACGTCGACGATTATACGAACGACGAAATGCCCGAGAATTATAACGGCGGAGAGCTTAAGGGACATATGTTCGCGTTCGAAGCTACGAAAGACGGCACTTATACCGTTACCTACACCGCTACGCTCAATAACCGTTCGGTAGACTCCAGCTATACTATCAAGGCAGGCGACGTAGTCGCTCCCAAGTTCTCGGCTAAGTTCGGTTCGGTCAACGATACCGAATACGAGGTCAGCAGCGCAGTCGAAGCGTCCGTAGGCGACAGATTCGATTTCGCGGCGATCGTTCTCGATCAGGGCGAAAGCACGACGGGTCTTACCTATTCGAAACAGCTCATCAATCCCGAGGGCGACGTTATCGCGACCGTAACGCGTGCAAGCGCTAAGAACGACGGAAGCTCGTATGAGTTCACTACGGCAGGTCGTTATCAGATAGTTTATACCGTAACCGACAAAGTAGGTAACTCTTCCAAGGTTTCGTATACGATCAACGTAACTTCTTCGTCGAGCAACGTTTCGTCCGATGCGATCACCACTCTTGCGGTAGTTCTCATCATCGTAGGCGTTATCCTTATCGCCGGAATCATAATTTACTTTATCAGATTCCGTAAGCGTAAAACCGCATAATTTGTCAAAATGAAAGCCGTTGCCGTATAGGCAACGGCTTTTTGTATGCCGTTAAATCGTTCGGTTTTGCTTGTCATTTTCTCCGAAGTATAGTATAATAAACATATGTATGATTTCTGCATAATCGGTGGGGGCGTCATTGGTTGCGCGATTGCGCGCGAGCTCACCAGATATAAAACTACCGTCGCGCTCGTCGAAGCGGCTCGTGACGTTTGTACGGGGACGAGCGGGGCGAACAGCGGCATAGTTCATTCGGGGTACGACCCGAAGCCGGGAACGCTTATGGCCAAGTATAACGCGCTCGGCTCGCGTCTTTTCCGCGCGTATGCGGCGACTCTCGACGTTCCTTATAAGCAAACGGGATCGCTTACCGTTGCAATAGATCCGACCGAACTTTCCACGCTCGAATTGCTCGCCGAGCGCGGCAGAGCCAACGGCATAGACGGGCTTGCGGTTATAGACGGAAACGAGGCTCATAAGCTCGAGCCCAATCTTTCGGACAGAGTTGTCGCCGCACTGTATGCGCCGACCGCAGGGGTTGTCAATCCGTTTGAGCTTACATTCGCGCTTCGTGAAAACGCGGAGGCGAACGGTGCGGAATTCATATTCGATTTTTGCGTTGTTTCGGCGCGCAGGGAAAACGACGGTATGACGCTTCGTTCTTCGGATGGAAGAACGGTGTCTGCAAAGACGGTCATAAATTGTGCCGGCAACAACGGCGGCGAAGTTGCGCGAATGCTCGGCGATCTATTCCGTCTTTCGCACCGCGCGGGCGAATACCGTTTGTTCGATAAAGTGCATTTCGTCGGTCGTCCGATTTTCGGCGCTCCGACTTCGCTCGGAAAGGGCGTGCTCGTTTGTCCTACGACGGACGGTAATTTCTTTATAGGTCCGACCGCCGTCGATTCCTCCCGTTCTTCCGTTCGCGTTCGTTCGGAGGCGTACGGGGAGCTTGCCGCCGCGGCGGATAAGATAGTCAAAGGATTGCCGTACGACAAACAGATAACCGCATTTGCGGGCGTGCGCGCCGTTTCGGATACGGGCGACTTTATTATAGGTAAAGGTCGAAATCCGAACGTTTATAATGTGATAGGTATATGTTCGCCGGGCTTGTCGTGCGTTCCCGCAATAGCCATTTCCGTCGCGCGGTCATTCGGGCTCGAAAAGCGCACCGATTTTAATCCTTCCCGTCATCGTATCAAGCGGCTTTGCGAACAGAGCGCCGACGACAAAAAGGCGTTAATTGCCGCAGACCCGAAGTACGGCAAAATAGTTTGCCGTTGCGAGCTTGTGACCGAGGCCGAAATCGCGGAAGCGATTCGACGCGGCGCGCGCACTATTGACGGCGTAAAGAAAAGACTGCGCGCGGGCATGGGTAGGTGCCAGGGCGGATTTTGCATGTCTTCGGTAATGAAAATCCTTGCCGACGGGCTCGGAAAAAATGTAACCGAAATCGAAAAAGACAGGCGCGGAAGCTATGTCCTCGCAAAGGAGGGACAGTGATTCGCACCGACGTACTCATAATAGGCGGAGGAGCCGCGGGACTTGCGGCGGCACTCGGAGCCGAAAAGCAGGGCGCGCGCGTTCTTATAGTCGAAAGCGGCGATCTCGGCGGTATTCTTAACAGATGTATACATCTCGGTTTCGGTCTCGCACGTTTCGGCGAAGAACTTACCGGTCCGGAATATGCCGCTCGCGATATTGCCGAAGTCAAGGCAAGCAAGCGCATCTCCGTTATTCGCGGCACGGTAACTTCTCTCAATTCCTCGCTCGAAGCGGAGATCGTGAGCGAAAGCGGTTACGAAAAAGTCAAAGCGAGATCGGTCGTGCTTGCCACCGGTTGCCGCGAACGTGCTTTCGGCGCGCTTGAAATTGCGGGTACGCGTCCCGCGGGCATTTTTACCGCCGGCGCGGCTCAGGAGTTCGTCAATACGGAAGGGCGCGGTATAGGCAAGAGAATAGTGATTCTCGGTTCGGGCGACATAGGTCTGATAATGGCTCGTCGGTTTACGCTCGAAGGCGCAAAAGTCGAAGCCGTGCTCGAAATCATGCCGCATCCGGGCGGACTGAACAGAAATATTGCTCAATGCCTGACCGATTTCAAGATCCCGCTCGAGCTTTCGACGACTGTCGTCGAAGTGCGCGGAGATAAGCGCGTCGAAGAGGTCGTCGTCGCCAATGTGGACGAAAATCTCAAGCCGATACCCGATACAAAGCGTACTTTGAGATGCGACACACTCGTACTTTCGGTTGGTCTTATTCCCGTTATGAATCTTGTTCCGTTCGTTCAGACGGACAGATCCACTAAGGGCGCGGTCGTGAACTCGCATTGCATGACCGCGGCGCCCGGCATATTCGTTTGCGGCAATGCGTTGCATGTTCACGATCTCGTGGACAACGTGAGCGCCGAAAGCGAGCGCGCCGGTCGTTATGCGGCTTTGCATGCGCTCGGATTGAGCGGAAAAACAGAGCTTGTGCTTTTGCACCCGGGCG
>CAJUKR010000007.1:0-36256 GCA_910587025.1 uncultured Christensenellaceae bacterium | reverse complement strand
CTTGCCGACGGCAGGATAGTAGTTTCGGGCAGAGAAATCTCGGTTAAGAAGCGCGGCGCTATGGCGCCGAACGAAACGGTCGTCATAAAGATCGAAGGCGGACTTATTGCGGAAAATATTACCGTAAGCGCGGAGGGAGTATGAAAGAATTTACTTGTATAATCTGTCCGCGCGGCTGTAAACTCAGAGTGGACAGCGATCTTTACGAAACCGCCGTATCTGGCAACGCATGCGCACGAGGCAGGGAGTATGCGCTCGCCGAATATACGAATCCGACCCGCAGCGTGACTTTCAATGTCCGTGTGAGCGGCGGAGAGTGCCGCGTCGTGTCCGCAAAAACCGCGCGCCGTGTGCCTCTTGCAAAAGTGCTTCCGCTTGCCAGGCTTGTGAAAAAGCTGACAGTCGCCGCACCCGTAAATGCGGGCGACGTGATAAGCAATTCGCTTCTCGGCGAAAAAATAATCGCGACGTCTTCGGTCGCAAAGGCTGAAACTTTATGAATGAAACCAAGATCGAGAGATATCGCGCCGAGGGCATGGAAACGTCGGCGGTCGCCGCACTGTTCGCGGCGATGGACTCGGACGGATTTGTCAGGCGGAAGTTTACTCCGACGACCGAAGTAAGTCATCTCGAAATATATCAATACGCTTCTCCCGCGGGTGATAAGCTGACGCTTGTTTACGACACCAAAGCGAAAATACTTACTGTCGACGCCCGTAAGGAAACTTTGCCTAAGGTGACGGGTTTGTTGTCGCGAAATTTGGCGCCGTCGCCGCGTAAGCCTGTCGAAAGCGGCGTATCGAAAGAAAATAAGTCCGCGGTAAAAAGCCCGTCTAAGCAAAAGACCGATCGAAAAAAAGAAAAATCGACGGTAAAGCAGACTGTCGCGTCCGATGCGAAAACTAAAAAGCGTAAGACCGAACCGCCCAAGCCGAAGCCGATTGTCATAAAAGGCGTAAGCGCAAAAAGACTGGATTGGATCGTAAAAGATTTCAAAGACACCGAGGGCGTCAAGTCCAAAGTGACGACTGCGGGATTCGATAAGACCAAAGCGATCACGCTGGTATCGAAGGACAAAGAGACCGTCGAGGTCATTCGCGACGAACGCGGAAACGTATCGCTTGTCGGCGGGCAAAGCAGACTGCTTACCGAGCTTAAGTCCAGACTCGAAAGCAAAAGCGATGTGCGGTTGCTTAAAAAACATCTTCCGACCGCGTTACGGTTTCTTTCCGAATCGTCGAAGATCGACTTGTCCAACGGCATAACCGATCTTGCCAACGTGTCGCGTTTGTCGGATTATTCGGTGCTTCTCATGCCGCCGTACCGCGCGCTCGAAAAATTCATATACGATCTTCAGCAAGCGGAAAACATCGACGTCAAAATGATAGGACAGGCATACGAGAAGGACGACGAAGGTCGTTATATGCTTAAGAAAGGGTATTTGCGTAAAATTCCGTCCGTAGTTTACGCCGAGGTCATGTCCGCTCTTTATACGGAATATTCGCGCAACAGAAACTTTTATACGCATTCGGATAATTCCGCCGATTCGCGTTCGCGCGGGCTTTCCGATAAGGCGTCTGCGGAAAAATTGCTCGAACATCTGCTTACGGTTATCGAATACAACAGCAAAAAACTTGCCGAGATCGGTTTTGCCGTAAAAGAGGACAGATAAAGTTTTACAATGCAAGGAGGATAAAACATCGGGGCGGTTGTGCGCCGATGAGAAACATTATGGCCAAATATGTTGTTATGACCGGAGGAGTTGTTTCCGGACTGGGTAAAGGAATAACGGCGGCGTCACTGGGCGCATTGCTCAAAGCGCGCGGATATAAAGTCACGCTTCAGAAATTCGATCCGTATTTCAATGTGGACTCGTCGCATCTTTCGCCGTATCAGCACGGCGAGGTGTTTGTGACCGCGGACGGCGCGGAAACCGATCTCGTCATAGGGCACTACGAGCGTTTTATAAACGACTGCCTTACCGAGAAGAGCGATATCACGAGCGGAAGGGTATACTCGACCGTTATCGACAACGAACGCGAAGGCAGGTATGACGGAAGCACGGTGCAGGTCGTACCGCACATTACGGACGAAATCAGAAATCAGCTGCTTAAGTTTAAGGACGACACGATCGTTATCGTGGACGTCGGCGGCACCGTGGGTGATATCGAATGCACGCCTTTCCTCGAAGCGTTCAAGCAATTACGCGTACTCGCGGGCGCGGATGACGTGGCGTACGTTCACGTTTCGTACGTGCCTTTTATAGAGATGAGCGGCGAGCAGAAAACCAAGCCGACTCAGCATTCGGTCAAAGAACTTCAGAACGTGGGCATTCAGCCCGACGTCATAGTCTGCCGCTCGGATTATCCGCTCGAAACGGGCAGTAAAAAGAAGATGGCTGCGTTTTGCAACGTCCACGTCGATTGCATAATCGAAAATCTTACGAGCGATCATATCCTCGAAATACCCATGATGCTCGAGCGGGAAGGGTTTGCTTCCGCGGTGCTCAGAAAACTGAAGCTCGAAGAGCGCGAAGCTGATCTCGACGCATGGAAGGGCGTTCTCAAGCTCGCCTACGCTACCGAAAAGACCCATACCGCGAAGATCGCGGTCGTCGGAAAGTACGTGGAAATGCACGACGCGTACGTTTCGCTTTACGAGTCCGTCAAGTATGCCGCGATTGATACTCGCGTCCGCTATGAACTGATCGGTATTTGCAGCGACAAAATAGATAAGCGCGCGCTTGACAGGATAGGAAAGTGCGACGGTATAATTCTTCCCGCCGGATTCGGCGAGCGCGGTTTCGACGGCAAAGTCGTCGTCGCGGAATATGCCCGCAAGCATGATATCCCGTGTCTTATGATCGGTCTGGGCGCGCAGGCGGGATTCATAGAGTTTGCGCGCAACGTCGCAGGGCTTAAAAAAGCCGACAGTCACGAATTCGATTCCGATGCGGAGTGTCCCGCGGTAAAGCGCGGTCTTATTCCGTTCAGAAAGGGCGCGTGCGTCACGACGGTAAAGAAAGGTACATTGCTTTCCGACATATACGGCGAAGAAAAAATTTGTATGCGTCACCGTCACCGCTATGAAATGAACGAAGACTATGCGGATGTGCTCGAAAAAGCCGGACTGACCGTTTCGGGCAGATCCGAAGAAGGATATATAGACGCGTTCGAAATAAAGGACAGAAAGTTCTATGTCGGCGTATCGTTCCAGCCCGAGTTCGAATCCAAAGTCGGACGTCCGGATAAACTCATACGCGGATTTCTGCTTGCGGCGGCGAAACCGATAAAACAATAAGCCGAGACGATAAATAAAACTACCGCAGGGAGAACCTTGCGGTAGTTTTCGTACGATAGTTATTCCGTTATTTTATCGGGAGGAATGATCTCGTCGTCCGTCATTGCGGTCGGCTGCGCGTTCGTTTTGTCGAAGTCCGCCGCGACTTTGTACGTCGTCAGTCCGCCTTTGACTATCTCGCAGTCGAACGATGTGTTTTCGTATATTTCGCCGTCGAGCTGTATCGGACGTCCGAACGTGTCGATTTCCGCGCGCTCAATGTCGTAATGCTTCAGTTCTGGTAATTTGTCATGCTTGCCTTTTATAAATTTCGGTATCAACGCGATCAGTCCGCGGTCGAGTTTTTCCGCGATCATGAGGTCGAGTTTTCCGTCGTCGATTTTCGCGTCCGGGCAGACGAGCATTCCGCCGCCGATCGCCACGCCGTTTCCGATGCCGACCATTATGCAATCTTTTTCGTACGTTTCGCCGCGGGCGGTGATGCGAACGTGATACGGTTTGAATCCGAGCAGACATTTTACGAGGGAAACGTAGTACGAAATGGCGTTCTTCTTGTCTATCACGGCTTGCAGTACGTCTACGTCCATTCCGGTGCCGGCCACGTTAAGACAGCGTCTGTCCCCGCATCTGATGTAATCTATCCGTTTGGTTTCGCCGCGAAGCACGTCGCCGAACGCCTCTATCGGTTTCAACGACAGTTTTGCCGCCCTGGCGAAATCGTTTCCTCTACCGGCGGGAACGAAACCTACCGTTGTTTTTTCGGGAGATGTCAGTCCGTTCAGTACCTCGTGAAAGGTACCGTCTCCGCCTATCGCCGTGATATTGCCGACGCCTTGTCCGCACAACTCTCTCGCGATCTTTTCGGCGTGACCTTTGGCTTCCGTCGGATATACGGCATATTCTATGCCCTTGCTGTCGCAGAATTCCGTTATTCGGTTTAAGAATTCTTCGCCTCGCCGTTTTCCGCTTCCTTTGTTTACGATAAAATTATACATATCGATTTTATTATATCATTTTCGGCTTGCTATATCAAGAAAAACCGATAATATTTGTTTCGCGCCGTTGAAAATAATTGAATTATCGGCGGAATAATGATAAAATAAGCGAGATGAATATCGAAGTTCCCACATGGCTCGTAAAACTTGTGCGCGAGAACGAAGTTCCGATATATCTTGTCGGCGGTTATGTCCGTAACGCCGTTTGCGGTCTGCCTCCGTCCGACATAGATATCGCGGGGCGCGCAATGCCCGAGCAGCTCGTTCTGCCGCGCGGGTTCTTTTTCGCTACGCGTTACAAGCGTATGGGGACGGCGCTTATAAAACATCGATATATAAAGGATGCCGAAGCGGAATATACTCCGTTTCGTACGGAGAAGTATGCGCCGGGCGGCGGACATACGCCGACCGAAGTTTCGTTTGACGCCGAGATATGCGACGATGCTGCGCGGCGCGACTTTACCGTAAACAGCATTTACTATAATATCGTAACGGGCGAGATCACCGATTTTTACGACGGAGTGAAGGACGCCGAAAACAGACTGCTCAGGGCTTACGATCCCGCCAAGGTCTTTGCTTCCGACGGTCTGAGACTTATGCGTCTGGTGCGCATCGCCGCCGAAACCGGATTCGATATAGATAAAGCCACGGAAGAATCGGCGCGGTCGTTTGCTCCTCTTTTGGCGGACATAACGCCCAATCGCAAGCGTGACGAGCTTTTGCGTATACTTTCGGCAGATACCGCATACGGTGTGGAAGACGCTCACTATCGCGGTCTTACGCTTATTCGCGACTACGGTTTTTTGCCTTATATCATTCCGGAGCTTGCCGCGCTCGACGGGCTTGCTCAGCCCGCGAAATATCATAAATACGATGCGCTCGAGCATACGTTCCGCGTCGTGCGCGCGTGTCCGCCGCACCTGCGGCTTGCCGCGCTTTTGCATGACGTCGGCAAAGCCGAGTGCGTAAAGCGTAACGGCAATATGCACGGACACGAAGTCGTCGGCGCGGAGATGGCTGAACGGATACTCGGTCAGAGCGGTATGAAAATGCCTGCCAAAGAGATCGACAGGGTGTGCAGACTCGTCCGCAATCATATGTACGACAAAGAGCGCAAGACACGCGACGGAAAGATGCTCGTGTTCTGCGCCCGCGAATTCGATATACTCGACGATCTGTCCGTACTTATCGATGCCGACGGAATAGGCAAAGGCACGGACGACAGACCCGAGCCGAACAGACTGCCGGAGTTTAAGGCGCGGCTTATAGAGAGCGGCGCGCCCGTAAAGCCGAGCGACTTGAGGATCAACGGCGCGGATCTGATGTCTATGGGCTATGAAGGCGCGGAAATCAAGTCCAAACTGTCCGAACTTCACGCCGCATGTGTACTCGATCCCGCATTGAACCGTCACAAAAAACTTGTGAAACTTGCGAGAAAAGAATAACAACCGAGTGAAAGCCTCATATTAAACGTATGAGGTTTTTTGTTTGTTTCGACAATATCCGACGCGCGGCGTTGCTCGTTGCGGCGTTGCTCATTATCGCGGTCGCGGTTTCCGTGACGTGTATGACGGCGTCCGCGGAGGGAACGCCCGCGCTAAGTCTCGTATACGGAGACAAGCGGTACGAGTATTACGAAAAGTATATAGAGCCTACCGATTTTATCGTGTCCGAGGATTTCGAAAGGCGCAGACTCAACAAGCCGATCGAAGAGAAAATGCAGCTTGTGGACAGACTGCTCGCAAGCGGCAGCGAGGTGCGCGACGCCATGCTCTATTGCTTCCCGATGCTGTCGCGCGTCGTGGATAAAGCCCGTACGGAAATATCGTGCGAGCCCGAAGACGCCGAGATCAGATTCGATCCTGAAAAAAAACCGATGTTTAAGATCAAACGTTCTTCGCCTGGGTACAGACTGGATGAAAAGAGGATATACGACGACGCATATTTCGCATTGAAGCGCGGTCTGCGCCGCGTCGCGCTGTCAGTGGAAGTACTTCCTCCGAAGGTGACCGCGGAGCATCTTTCGGCATACACCGAGCGCAGAGCTTCGTTTTCCACTTCTTACGCATCTTCGTCAAGCGAGCGGAAACATAATGTCGCGCTCGCGCTTTCCCGAATCAACGGAACGGTGCTCGAAGCGGGCGAGACTTTTTCGTTTAACGAAACGGTGGGACGGCGCACGGCGGAAAACGGATTTTTAAGCGCAAAAATAATTTCGAACGGCAAATACGTAGAGGGTGTCGGCGGAGGCGTTTGTCAGGCTTCCACCACCGTATATAACTGCGCTCTTCGCGCGGGACTGAAAATAACCAAGGTAAACAGGCATTCTCTCGTGCCGTCTTATGTCGATCCGTCTTTCGACGCCATGGTGAACGCGGGGTGGAGCGATCTTTGCTTTGTGAACAACGGCGACGGTCCGTTGTTTATAAAGACGAAAGCGGACTCGACGCGCGTTACCGTCGAGATGTATTCGTCCGAATTGCCGTATAAGATCGATTGTCGTTCCGTTACGCTGTCTATGGGCGAACGTCCGGCGGACGAAGAGTTTATAGACACCGAGCGGAAGTATACCGACGGAATGGCGAGCGGCGAAAAAGTGCGCGTCAGCGGCGGCGCTCCCGCCGTAAAAAGCGAAGGGTATCTTATAATAACATACCCGGACGGAAGAGTGGAAGAAAAGAGGATACGCAACGACGACTATGCATCGGCGGCGGGCAGTGTGGCGATAGCTCCGTAAATGACGGTAAGCATTGAATCGCAAATATAAAAAAGACAAAACGGGACAAAATCGGGCGAGAATTATTGACAATTCCCGCCCGTCTGATATATACTATATGAGTATAAAGATAATGAGGTATTTTAATTTTGTCCGATAACAATAACAACACAGGTGAAAAAAAACCGAACTTGTGGAGCAAGTTCATGTCGCTGTCATACAATAAACGTTTTCTTATTGTGCTCGGCTCGGTCGTGGCGGTATTCGGCTTGGCGATACTTATTCTCGCGCTCACTCTCGGACGCGAAATGAACTGGTACGGTTTCATTATCGGCATGGCGATCGTGCTGTGCGTGGTAGTGGGGCAGTTTTCGTGCGTCAAGCAAGGATATTACTCCGATCTCGTTTTCGATTACGTCATATTCGGCGTGCCTTTCGCGTTCGGCGGCGGAGTATTATACTACGGATTTTTCAATCATTTCGATTTTCGCGGCATAGCCGTTCTCGGCGCGCTGATCGGCGCGGGCATCGGGCTGCTTGTCGCCATGTTCGTATATCGCAAGTTTTTCCCGAATAAGCCGAAAGTGAGCATGCTTCAGATGCTCGATCTCGCATCGGTTTTCTTCCTTCTCGGACAGTGCATCGGGCGTATAGGATGCTATTACGCGTCGCCGCAGTGTTGCTACGGCATTCCCGTGGATTTCGACGCGTTCCCGTTTTCGTACCGCGTAAACGGCGTATTGCACCTCGGCAATCCGTTTATCGAGTCGCTTTGGTGTCTGATCGGGTTTATTCCCATGGTCGCGCTTTATCTTTCTAAGCGAAAGAGTTTCAACGGATTTTATATTTCGCTTTACTGCATATGGTACGGCATCGCGCGTTTCGTTCTCGAATTCTTCCGCGATCCCGCGCAGAAACTTACGGCGACGGGCGGTCTCGGCGAAGGCTTCGGCATATCACAGGTCGTAAGTCTGCTTATGATCGTATTCGGTATATTCTGTATAGCGCAGTATATCGTGCGCGCCGTCCTTGCGGGCAAAAAAATAATGATACTCGTTCCGCGCGACTTGCTTTCGGACGAATACTTCGAATATAACAAGACCGTATACGCGCATCCTCACGGCGACGGAAACGGCAGATCTTTGCCTAAGGAGAAGTGTCCGCGGAAACGGACAAAACCGAATAAAGGAAGGTGAATTTATGACCGACGAAGAAAAATATACCGGACTGAGCCGTAAGAAACGTTTTGCGTGCAATATAATTACTGCGGCATTGATTTTCGCATGCGGTTGCGTATTGCTTGTTTTCGGAATCATCGGCGGCATGATAGGCGTCGGTGTATCGGTAATTGTCGTTCCGTTGCTTCTTTTGACGGGCGGGCTGATACTTTTCGTGACTTCGATTATTCAGATGAACACCGTGACGTTTTATATGTCGATAATATTCTTCGTCTGCGCGTTCGTCGGATTCCTCGCGCATTTCAGTCCGCTGACGTACGGAATGCTTTATCCGTTCTATATAGCTTCACCTGCGATCGCGTCGCTTTTTACGGTCATAATGAGCGGGGAGTACAGATTTCATCTGAAGATAATACTTGTGTTTTCCTTTCCTTCCGTGTTTTTCGCTCTGTTTGCGTCGGGCATATGGACGGCGGGGATACTCGCGCCCGCACTCGTGATGTATGCCGGGCTTGTCGCGCTTTACGGCGCGTTGTCGGCTAATTCCGCAACGGAGGAATAAATGAAAGGAAGTTCGCGTAATTTAAGTTTGATGACCGATCTTTACGAGCTTACGATGATGAACGGTTATCACGCTCTCGGTACAAGCGAACGTACCGCCGTATTCGATGTGTTTTTCAGACATGCCGGTCAGATTTCTTACGCCGTGGCGGCGGGACTCGAACAGGTTGCGGAGTATATACAAAACCTGCATTTCGACGACGACGATATAGAGTATCTCGGTCGCGAAGCCGGACTTACCGAAGATTTTCTCCGTACGCTGAAAGACTTTAAGTTTACCGGAGATATATATTCCGTTCCCGAGGGCACGATAGTTTTTCCCAACGAACCTATACTCGTCGTTCGCGCGCCGCTTTCACAGGCGCAGCTGATCGAGCCCGCTATACTTAACATAATCAATCATCAGACGTTGATAGCGACCAAAGCGTCCAAAGTCAAGATGTCGGCGGGGCGCGCCGCCGTTTCGGAGTTCGGACTTCGTCGCGCGCAGGGACCCGACGCCGGGATCTACGGCGCGAGAGCGAGCGTGATAGGCGGCTGTTCGGGGACAAGCAACGTCCTGTCCGGAAGACTGTTCGATATCCCGATCAAAGGTACGATGGCGCACAGCTGGATTATGAGTTTCGATTCGGAACTCGAAGCGTTCCGTAAGTTTGCGGAAATTTATCCGGATAATACATTGCTTCTCGTCGACACTTACGATACGCTCAGAAGCGGAGTGCCCAATGCGATCAAAGTTTTCGACGAACTCAAGGCGCGCGGGAAAAAGCCGATAGGTATAAGACTGGACAGCGGCGACCTCGCATATCTGTCCAAAAAAGCGCGTAAGATGCTGGACGACGCGGGACACAACGACGCGATAATTTTCGCTTCGTGCGATCTCGACGAGTTTGTCATTTCGTCGTTGAACGAACAGGGCGCCCGCATAGACGCTTACGGTGTCGGTACGCGGCTTATTACGAGCGAAAATATGCCGTCTCTCGGCGGTGTGTACAAGCTCTCGGAACTGACCGAAAACGGCGTTCGCGTTCCGAAGATCAAAATCTCGGATACGCAGGAAAAAATCACCAATCCGGGGTTTAAGACATTGTACCGCGTGTACGACGGCGACGGAATGGCGTTTGCGGATCTGATTGCGTTGAACGACGAAAAGATCGATACGACGAAACCTCTCAAACTTACGCATCCGACCATGCGTTGGAAGAGCACGATACTCGAAAATTATACGGTCAGAAAATTGCTCGAACCCGTATTCGAAAAAGGTAAGCTCGTTCGTAAAATGCCCAAGCTCTCGGAGATCGCAGAGTATAACAGGAAAGAAAAGGGAACGTTCTGGGACGAATATCTCCGAAACGTCAACCCCGAAATATTCAAGGTGGATCTGTCCGACGATCTGTACGAATTAAAATCGAAACTCATCGCCGAACACACCGGAGGTAATAGGAAATAGATGAAATTCAAGAGCGCCAAAAACGGTTACGATCCCGAAGAAGTTGACGAATACGTCAAACGGATACGCGAGGTATACGACGAAACTCTCGTCGCTCAGCGCGACAGGATTTTCGAACTTAAAGATGCGCTCATGCGTGCGGAAACGGCATTGAAAGCATACGAGGGGCAGAAAGCCCGTATCGGTACCGCTATCGAGTCCGCGTTGTCCAAAGCCGACGAGATAGAGCGGCTGACGCGGCGCAAGATAGCAAAAGAGCTTTCCGCACTCAGAAATTTCCACAAGCAATGGGTGGAACATTTTGCCAGGATACTCCGTAAGTATCCGCTCGACGACGAACTGAAAAAGACGGACGACGTAGACAAAGCGATCGCGGGGCTTCTCGCCGAAGCTGACTCGACGCCGCCTACGACATTAAAGGCTCCCGATTTCGATCCCGTCGGCATGATAGAAGATCATCTTGCTGCGGAGAGCGCGGAAGAGCCTTTCGACTATGACGCCGCAGTACATCCCGACGAAAATCTGGAACAGATACTCAAGGATCTCGGAGTGCTGTTCGACGATAACAATTAAAACGCACGGAGAAAAACCATGTTAAATGCGCTTATCAGAAAAACGAATACGCTTATGCTTGAGATGAAATCGTCTCCGACGCATGCGTTGGCGGATGAATACAGTGCGGCTTTGCGCGAGTGCGTGGAATATGTGACGGAAAACAAAGTTCCGAAAGAAAGCGTTATTACGATCGAGGATCGCATAGTCCGCGAGCTTATGAAAAAAGAGGACGAAACCAAACTGCGCGACGACGTGGCTCAGGCGAGAGCCGCGCTCGAAGAAGCGCGCAGGGAAGCCGAGTGGGTATCGCGTTCGGCATCTTCGGGTATGGGCGCGGCGCAATCGCGTTTTGTCGAAGCTCAGATGCGTCTGAACGATGTTCGTACTCGTCTCGATCGTGCTTACGGCGCCGAGAAAACTCAGATAATGGACGAACTCGAGGTCGCCATAAGCGAGTATTCGCACGCAAAAGCGGAGTACGATACGGTCGGAAACAGCGATTTCGATGCGTTATTGAGCAGTCGCGACGCCGCAAACGCAAAACTGAAAGAATGCGAAGACAAGTATAATGCTTTGGTGACCGCGCAGACTCGGTTGTCGTTTTCCGGATCTTTTTCCGAACCGGAGACCGGCGACGGCGCGGTTTCCCGCGCGCTTTACGGAGTTCCCGTCAAGTTCGAGGGATTTGAGGTGTATCCGGAAAATAAGGGGAAAGAAGTGATATACGACGGCGTTCCGGTCGCGGGAATTACGGGCGACAAAGATATAGACAGCCGCATAGTCAAGGTGCTCGGCTCGGTGCTTTCCGATAATGCGAAATTCAACAGGCTCATGTCCGAAGTGCGTTATCGCATTTTTCGTGAAATTTCCGCGGTGCGCATGGAGATCGAACGTATCCGCACCGATATAGTGAAGGCGGCAAGAAGCGTCGCCGCGGATATCAATCGTATAAAATCCGACGCGGCTTCGGCGCACTCGGACGCGGAAAGAGCTCGTATCGCAGCAGACGAAGCGACGCAGAACGCAAGACGCGCGGCGGACGCACTGAACATGGTGACGGGTATGGCTCAGAATATAAGAAACAACGGACGTTATTGACGACGTCGTACGAAAGCGGGATTCTCGAGGGACTCCCGTTTTTTGCGGAGAAACAATATGCGTTGCGGAGCGAACGGATTTCGATAATCGTACGGTTTTCATACGCATTGCGAACGAAAATATTTTCGCTTCCGCCCGTCTTTTCGATTTGACAACGGCGCGGTCAATATAGTATAATCGTTAATGGTCGACGCGACATGGCGCGCAGTCGTCCGAAATAAAAACGGAGGAGATTGTAAATGACGAGTCAGGAACGGTTTGAAGAATGGAAAATCAAAGTAACCGACAAAAAACTGAAAGCCGAACTCGAGAAGATGGAGGGGGACTCCGTGGCGATCGAGAACGCTTTTTTCAAAGATCTCGAATTCGGGACGGGAGGTATGCGCGGCGTGCTCGGCGCGGGTACCAATTGCCTGAATATTTACAACATAAGAAAAGTTACCGAAGGCGTGTCGAGAGCCATGGAAGCCAAGGGTATGAATTCGGCGGTCGTAAGCCACGACAGCCGTATAAATTCGCGCTTGTTCGCCGAAACTACGGCGTCGGTTTTTGCCTCTCACGGCTTCAAAGTATATATCGTGCCCGAAGAGTCGCCTACGCCGTTTCTGTCGTATGCGGTGCGTAAACTCTCGTGCGACATCGGCGTAATGGTGACCGCAAGTCATAATCCCAAACAGTATAACGGTTACAAGCTCTATAATTCGTCGGGCTGTCAGGTTCTCGACGACGAAGCGGACGACATAATCTCTTATGTGGAAAAAGTCGATCCGTTCGAGGTCGATACGCGCACGTTCGACTATTATGTGAAGCAGGGTGCGATCTCGGTGATCGAGCAGTGGGTGTACGGTTCGTTCCTCAACGACGTGGAATCCCAGGCGCTCAACGATGTCGGACAGCTGAAGATAGTTTATACGCCGCTCAACGGCGCGGGTTTCAGGCTTGTGCCTCAGGTGCTTTACGAGCGCGGCTTCAAAGATATTTCCATAGTGGAAAAACAGGGAAAACCCGACGGCAGATTTACGACCTGTCCTTTCCCCAACCCCGAAAAACCCGAAGCGCTCAAACTTGCGATCGGGCTTGCCGAAGAAAAGGACGCCGATCTCGTGCTCGCGACCGATCCGGATTGCGACCGCGTGGGTATCGCCGTGAAACACGACGGCAAGTACGTTCTTCTTTCGGGCAACGAAGTGGGCGTTCTTCTTACCGATTATATTCTCGGCACCCGTTGCGCGAGATGGAATCTTCCTTCCAATGCCGTAGTCGTACGTACCGTCGTTACGTCTTCGCTGGTGGATAAGATAGCAGAGCATTTCAATGTCGAAGTGAGAACGGTTCTTACCGGTTTCAAGTGGATCGGCGACGTGATTAACAAGCTCGAAGCGAGAGGAGAATCCGATCGTTACGTGATCGGTTTCGAGGAAAGTTACGGCTATCTCGTCGGAGATCATTGCCGCGATAAGGACGCCGTAGTCGCTTCTATGCTGATCGCCGAAATGACGAGCCATTATAAGAAAGAAGGCAAAACGCTCATAGATCAGCTCGGCTTCATCTATGACAGATACGGCAAGTACGAACACCGCAATATTTCGAAAAAATTCGAAGGCGCGTCGGGAAATGCGAAGATGAAGAGCCTTATGGATTCGCTTCGCAGTAATCCGATCGAAAAACTGGGCGGCGGCAACGTTATACGTTGCGTCGATTTCCTCGACCAACACGATTACGAAGTACCGAAGTCCAACGTAATGCTTTACGAAACGGACAACGGACTTACGGTAATTGTCCGACCGTCGGGTACGGAACCTCTTATTAAGTTCTATATAACGGCGTCGAAGAACGAAAAGGAAAATGCGGAACTCTTCGGTGCCGCAATTTCGGACATCGATAAAATTTTCGCGTGATGCGTAATAGAAAAAGTCACCTTTCGGGTGATTTTTTCTTAAAGATAGCACGGAGCAAGCAATGACAAGTGTCGAAGACGTAGTCGAATATATCTCGGAGAACGACGTTAAATTCGTCAAAATGTCGTTCTGTGATATTTTCGGCAGACAAAAGAATATCTCTCTCAACGCCGCGCATTTCCGCGAAGCGTGCGAAAAAGGAGTTACGATCGATTCGTCGGCAACGGGATTCGAACGCGGCACCGATCTGTTGCTGTTTCCCAAGACGGAAACGGTGACCGCTATGCCGTGGCGTCCGAGCTCGGGCGCGGTCGTTACCGTAATGTGCGGAATATCGTATCCGGACGGCACGCCGTTCGAGAGCGACTGTGCCGCATTGCTCGATGCCGCGGAAAAAGACTTTGCCCAGACCGGTTACGCCGCGACGTTCATGACGGAGAGCGAGTTTTATATAACGCGTTTGACGGAGAACGGCGACCCGACGCTTATTCCCGTTGATTATGCCGGATATCTCGACGCCGCGCCTCTCGACAGATGCGAGAATCTCCGACGAGAGATCGTGTTTACGCTCGAAAGCATGGGGCTCAAACCTCAGTCGTCCCATCATGAGCACGGACACGGACAGAACGCCGTCGTATTCAAGGAATCGGATGCGGGTACGAGCGCGGTCAATACGGTGCTTTTCAGAAGCGCGGTAAAAAACATAGCTTATTCGGACGGGCTTTACGCGACTTTTGCGCCCAGCCCGATCGAGAATTCGATAGGAAGCAATTTCCGTATAGTCGTGGGATTGACGAAGAACGGTGTCGCGGTAAATTCATCCGAAGCGACGGCGTTCGCAAAAGGAGTGCTTGCGCGCTTGCCCGAAATCGCGGTATTTACGAATCCGGTGCGTAATTCTTATAAAAGGTTGCTTCACCGCGATACGCCTTGCCGTATGACGCTGGGCGGAGCGAAAGCGGCGATGCGACTGACGAGCGACAATAAGATCGAGATATCGTCGGCCGATACGGCATGCAATCCGTATGTCGTTCTCGCGCTCATACTCCGAAGCGGCGGGGAAGGTTTACGCGGTATCGCGCCGTTACCGTCGGAGAATGCGGTTTTGCCGGCTTCGCTCGACGATGCGGTTATTGCGGCTCGTAAATCGGAATTTCTCGCGACCGCTCTTCCGAAAGAGTTTTTCGGAAGGTATATCGATAAAAAGGAAGCGCAGGCGATCGAGCTTGCCCGCGACGATGTGCTCGGCGGCGGAATGTAAACGGGTACTTGGGAAAGGAACATTCGGTTGAACGCGATTATAATATCCAAATCGGATAAAGCATTTTCTACCGTAGTGCAGGTGCTGAAGATGTGCGGCGATTTCTCGCTCGTGCGGTCGGAAAGCGCATTGCAAGCCCGCGGAATCGTTTCCGAACGGCGGTTCGACGTTGCGGTGATCTATGCGGAGACCCGCGAAGCGCAGTACCGTGAACTTGCCGTTACGCTGGCGACGCTCGGCGTCGGTACGGTTTTTATTCCGGCATACGGAATAGAAGATCCGCTTGTCGCGCTTTACGATTTCGGTATTCAGCTTGTCGGAAAACCTGTGACGAAATTGTCGCTGTACAGCGCGCTGAAGACGGCGACGGGACTTGCGATAAGAATGGAGAAGCTCGCCGAGGAAAACGCGAATCTGAAAAATCGGATATTAACGCTGAAAGCGGTCTGCAAAGCGAAATGTATACTTGTGGGGAGAGGAATGACGGAGAACGAGGCGCATAAAGAGATCGAACGCATATCGATGGAAACGCGCAGATCGCGTCTCGAAACAGCCAACGAAATCATAGAAAGGAACAACGGCATACAATGAGAAAACTCAATGAAGAATGCGGAGTATTCGGCATCATCGACAGCGTACCCCAACCCTGCGCGCACATAACGGCTACAGCCCTTTTGGCATTGCAGCACCGCGGACAGGAAGGCGCGGGTATCGCATACTTTACTTCCGACTCCGACGACAGCATCGCGTGCTATAAAAATATAGGACTGGTTTCCGAGATTTTCGATAACAAATACCTGTCGACGGCGCCGCAGACGAAAAGCGCGTGCGGGCACGTCAGATACTCCACGACCGGTAACAATACGGCGGAAAACACACAGCCGATAATAACGCATCATTCGCGGCTGTCGTTCGCCGTGTGCCACAACGGCAATATCACCAACGCGGACACGCTCAGAAGCAGTATGGTCAACGAGCGCGGCGCGGTGTTTTATACGACGAACGATACCGAGATCATAAGCAAAATCATTATCGAGAAAATGATCCTTACGGGCAGTATCGAAAAGTCGGTGCTTGCTCTTATGGATGTGATCGAGGGCGCGTATTCGCTTGTCATAATAACGAAAGACAAAATGATCGTCGCGCGGGATCCGAACGGTTTCCGTCCGCTTTGCGTCGGACGGCTGGGCACGTCGGTGGTCGCGGCAAGCGAGACCTGTGCGTTCGATTCCATAGGCGCGACTTATGTCCGCGATATAATGCCGGGCGAAGTGTGCTGTTTCAATCTCGACGGAAGTAGCGAAAGTCTGTTCAGAAAACCGTCGGAGCGTGCGTTATGCGTATTCGAGTTGATTTATTTCGCCCGTCCCGACAGTTATATAGACGGCATGAGCGTATACAAAGCGCGGTTGGAAATGGGTAGAGCGCTTGCGCGGCAATGTCCTACCGAAGCGGATATAGTCTGCGGCGTGCCCGAAAGCGGTTTCGACGCGGCGTACGGCTACAGCATGGAATCTGGTCTGCCTTACGGCATGGCGTTCGTACGGAACAGATATGTCGGGCGCAGTTTTATTCTGCCGTCGCAAGGCGGAAGGAACCGAGCCGTGGGATTGAAACTGAATCCGCTCAAAGCGTCGATAGAGGGCAAGAGAGTGATTCTCGTAGACGATTCGATCGTGCGCGGTACGACGAGCGCGCGCATAATCAAATCTCTGCGCGACGCCGGGGCGAAAGAGATACATCTTCGAATAAGTTCGCCGCCGTTCGTTGCTCCGTGTTATTTCGGTGTGGACATAGACAGCAAAGAAAATCTGATAGCAAACCGCGCGTCGGTGGAAGAAACCCGAAAGATAATAGGCGCGGACAGCCTTGTGTATCTCGACCTAGACGAGCTCGTCAAGATAGATCAGGGCACGGGCATAAAGTACTGCACGGGTTGTTTTACGGACACTTATCCCATAGACGTATCGGGCGCGGGAAGAAAAGACAAATTCGACTGAAAGGAGCGAAAGGCTTAACGATTATGAAAAAAGCATATCTGATTTTGGAAAACGGCGACACGTACGAGGGTCGCGGAATCGGCGTGGAAGGCGAGAGCATAGGCGAAGTGGTGTTTACCACCGGCATGGGTTCTTATATGGAAACGCTTACCGATCCGTCGTATTACGGTCAGATCATTACACAGACTTTTCCGCTTATAGGCAATTACGGCGCGATCTCGGTCGATTCGGAGAGCCGCAAAGCGTACTGCCACGGTTATATAGTGCGCGAGCTTTGCCGCGACGGAAGCAACTTCCGTAAAGAAGCCGAGCTTGCCGACTGGCTCGCAGAACAGAATATCGTCGGTATCGAGGGCATAGATACGCGCAGACTGACGAAGATGATAAGGGAAAGCGGAGTAATGAACGGTATGATCTCGCAGAGCCTTTCGCATTTGGACGAAAAACTTGCCGAGATCAAAGCCTTCCGCGTTTCCGACGCTCCGATGAAAACCACTGTCACGGAAGAAGAGGTGATCGGAACGGGAAAAAAAGTTGTCCTCATCGATTACGGGGCGAAACATAACATTGTTCGCGAACTTGTTTCGCGCGGTTGCGAAGTGCACGTCGTGTCCTGTCGTACGAGCGCGGAAGAAATACTTGCAATGAAGCCGGACGGTATAATGCTCAGCAACGGCGGCGGCGATCCCGCCGATGCGGTTTACGAAATAGAGCAGATAAAAAAGCTCAACGAAAAAAAGATCCCTACGTTCGGAATCTGCCTGGGTCATCAGTTGATGGCGCTTTCCGTCGGCGCGAAAACGACGAAGCTCAAATACGGACACCGCGGCGCGAATCAGCCCGTCAAAGACCTCGAAACGGGCAGAGTGTATATCACGAGCCAGAACCACGGCTATGCGGTGAAAAACAGCTCGCTTCCCGAGTCGGTCGGAAAAGTGCGTATGATAAACGTTAACGACAGGACTTGCGAAGGTATAGATTATGTAGGACGCCCCTGCTTCACGGTGCAGTTCCATCCCGAAGCGCACGGCGGTCCGCTCGATACGAGAATTCTGTTCGACAGATTTGTGGAAATGATGGACAAGGAGGGACGCAATGCCTAAGAATAAGGATATAAAGAAAGTACTCGTAATAGGCTCCGGTCCGATCACGATAGGACAGGCGGCGGAGTTCGATTATGCCGGCACGCAGGCTTGCCACACTTTGAAAAGCGAAAAAGTCGAAGTGGTGCTCGTCAACTCCAACCCCGCAACGATAATGACGGACAAGGCGATGGCGGATCAGATATATATCGAACCGCTTACGCTTCCCGTACTCGAAAGAATAATTCTGAGCGAAAAACCGGACGGCATACTTCCGAGCCTCGGCGGTCAGACGGGTTTGACTTTGTCCATGCAGCTCGATAAGAGCGGGTTTCTGAAAGAAAACAACGTGCGGCTTCTCGGTATGAATCCCGAAACGATAGATAAGGCGGAGGACAGACAGCTTTTCAAGGATACGATGGAGTCCATCGGTCAGCCCGTTGTTCCGTCAGTCGTCGTAAACGACGTTCAGGGCGCGGTCGATTTCGCAAACGAGATCGGTTATCCCGTGATCGTGCGTCCCGCGTTCACGCTCGGCGGTGCTGGCGGCGGTATAGCCGCGGATGAAAAAGAACTGCGCGAGATAGCGGCGGGCGGACTTTACCTTTCGCCGATCACGCAGGTGCTTATAGAAAAATGTATTTCGGGCTGGAAGGAGATAGAGTTCGAGGTGATCCGCGATCATGCCGGCAATGTCATCGCCGTCTGCTCGATGGAAAACTTCGATCCCGTCGGCGTTCATACGGGTGACAGCATAGTCGTCGCACCTTGCGTCACGCTTGCCGACAAGGAATACCAGATGCTCCGCACCGCGGCGCTCGACATAATCACCGCGCTCGGCGTGGAAGGCGGTTGCAACTGTCAGTTCGCGCTCAAGCCCGACAGTATGGAGTATGCCGTAATCGAAGTCAATCCGAGAGTTTCCCGCTCGTCCGCGCTTGCTTCCAAAGCGACGGGCTATCCGATCGCAAAGGTGGCTACGCTTATCGCGCTCGGTTATAACCTCGACGAGATCCCCAACGCCGTCACTGGCAAAACAAAGGCTTGTTTCGAGCCTGCTATCGATTACGTCGTTGTCAAGCTCCCGCGCTGGCCATTCGATAAATTCGTTTACGCAAAACGTACGCTCGGCACTCAGATGAAAGCGACGGGCGAAGTAATGGCGATCGCGCCGAGTTTCGAACAGGCTTTGATGAAAGCCGTTCGCGGAAGCGAAGGGTACAGTCTCGACAACGCGAAGTACAACGACTATTCGGACGAACGCGTGCTGTCGTCGCTCATGCCCGCAAACGATTATCGTTTGTTCATGATATACGAAGCGCTCAAGCGTAAATTGCGTACGGTGGACGAGATATGCGAAGAAACGAAGATCGATAAATGGTTTATTTCCAAGATACGGAATCTGATCGATTACGAGGACGGTATACGCGGCAAAAAGCTGTCCGCGGACGAATATCTCAGAGGCAAAAAACTCGGTTATCCCGATAAAGTATTGTCCGATCTCAGCGGCGAGCCGTTGCCCAAGCACCGCAAAGCCGTGTATAAGATGGTCGATACCTGCGCCGCGGAATTTGCGGCGGAAACTCCGTATTTCTATTCCACTTACGACGACGAAAACGAAGCGGCGGAATTTATGTCCGCGCATTCGGATAAGAAGAAACGTCGCGTGATAGTTTTCGGATCCGGACCTATCAGAATAGGACAGGGCATCGAATTCGATTACGCTTCGGTACATTGCGTGTGGGCGCTCAAAGAAGCGGGTTGCGACGTCGCGATCGTGAATAACAATCCCGAAACGGTTTCCACCGATTTCGACACCGCCGACAGACTTTATTTCGAACCTCTCACTCCCGAAGACGTGGATAACGTGATCGCGACCGAAAAACCGTACGGCGCCGTTGTAGCGTTCGGAGGACAGACGGCGATCAAACTTACCAAACATCTGTCCGATTCGGGCGTTCGCATCCTCGGTACGTCCGCCGACATGATCGACGCGGCCGAGGACAGGGAACGTTTCGACGCGCTGCTTGAACAGCTCGATATCCGCCGTCCCGCGGGACACACCGTTACCAACACCGAGGACGCGCTTAAAGTGGGCGAACTTCTCGGCTATCCCGTGCTTATGCGTCCGAGTTATGTCCTCGGCGGTCAGAACATGATCATCGCCTGGGGCGCGGACGACATCAGGGAATATATGCGCGTCATATTGACCGAAAATCCCGACAACGTTATACTCATAGACAAATACGTCATGGGCACCGAAGTCGAGGTCGACGCGATCTGCGACGGGAAGGATATACTCATTCCGGGCATAATGGAACACGTCGAGCGTACGGGCGTACACAGCGGCGATTCCATTGCGATATATCCGGCGCAGAACCTTACGGACGAGATCACGGAAAAGCTGATCGAGAATACCCGCGCGCTCGCTCTCGGGCTGAATACCAAGGGTCTTATCAATATTCAGTATATCATAAAGAACAATCAGATCTATGTTATAGAGGTCAATCCGAGATCCAGCCGCACCGTACCGTATATAAGCAAAGTGACAGGCGTGCCGATGATAAAACTTGCGACCGAGTGTATGCTCGGCAAACAGCTCCGTCGGCTCGGCTACGGAACGGGACTTTACCGCCGCAGTCCGTACGTTGCAGTCAAAGTGCCTATATTCTCGTTTGAAAAACTTACCGATCTCGATACGCATCTCGGACCCGAGATGAAATCGACGGGAGAGGTGCTCGGTATAGGCAAGAGCTTGGACGAAGCATTGTTCAAAGGACTTTGCGCCGCGGGCTACAATATGGATAAGCGCAGCCGCAAAGGCGTGCTTATCACCGTGCGCGACGCCGACAAACCGGAGATCGCGCCCATTGCGAAAAAGTACGGTGAACTCGGATACAAGCTCTATGCGACGGCGGGAACCGCCGACGTGCTTCGCCGCGCAGGCATGGAAGTGACCGTTGTCAAAAAGATAAGCGACGGGGGCGAAGAAACAACGTTCGACACTCTCAGTTCGGGCAAAGTCAATCTTCTTATCTGTACTTCGTCGCGCGGACGTATCCCGTCGGAAGACGACGTAAAACTTCGTCGTCTTGCAGTTACGCTCGCAATACCCGGGCTGACGTCGCTCGATACCGCGAACGCGCTCGCAGACTCTCTCCGTTCGAAATACTCGCAGGGCAATATCGAGCTTGTCGACATCAACCGTATGAGAAGCGAGAAGCAGACGCTTTCGTTTGTCAAGATGCAGGGATGCGGAAACGATTATATCTATATCGACTGTCTGGTCAACGGCATTTCGAATATGGAATCTATCGCGGTCAATCTGTCCGACCGTCACTTCGGCGTGGGCGGCGACGGCGTGGTATTCATTTGCCCGTCCGACGTTGCCGATGCTCAGATGCGTATGTTCAATTCGGACGGAAGCGAAGGCATGATGTGCGGCAACGCCATACGTTGCGTGGGAAAATATCTGTACGATAACGGTCACGTTAAGGAAAAGAATATCACCGTGGAAACCAGAAGCGGTATAAAGAAACTCAACCTTTACGTAAGAAACAATAAGGTAACGTCCGCGCGCGTCGATATGGGAGCGCCCGGATTCGACGCGGCGAAGATCCCCGTCCGACTTACGGGAGAGGTGATCGGAGAAAAGGTCGTGCTTGCCGGCGAGGAGCGCATGATTACTTGTGTTTCCATGGGAAACCCGCATTGCGTTATCGTGGTCGACGACGTCGACAATACCGACGTGCCGGGTATAGGCTCCGAGATAGAGAACGACGCGCTGTTCCCGAACAGGGTAAACGTCGAGTTCGTTCAGGTGCTTGACGAATCCACCGTCAAGGTGCGCGTATGGGAACGCGGTACGGGCGAAACTTACGCTTGCGGCACAGGCACTTGCGCGGCTGTGGTCGCGCTTACGCGCCTCGGAAAATTCAAACTCGGCGATACGGTAACGGTCAAGGTCAAAGGCGGCGAGCTTAACGTACAGTATACCGGCGATACGGTCTATCTTACGGGCGACGCCGTGGAAGTTTACAAAGGAGTAGTGAGATTATGACAAAATATATTTTCGTGACGGGCGGCGTCGTTTCTGGACTCGGCAAAGGTATTACCGCCGCATCGCTCGGAATGCTTTTGAAGGCGAAAGGGCTCAAAGTCGCGTCCCAGAAGCTCGACCCTTATATAAATATCGACCCGGGTACGATGAGTCCTTATCAGCACGGCGAAGTTTTCGTCACGGACGACGGCGCCGAAACCGACCTCGACCTCGGACACTACGAAAGATTTACCGACGAAAATCTCAATAAGTTTTCCAATCTCACAACGGGCAAAGTATACTGGAACGTGCTCAACAACGAGCGCAGCGGTATGTATAACGGCGAAACCGTTCAGGTCATTCCGCACATAACGAACGAGATAAAACGCTTCGTATATTCGGTAGCAAAGACCGACGGCGCGGACGTGGTAATTACGGAGATCGGAGGAACGATAGGCGACATCGAGAGTTTGCCTTTCCTCGAGGCCATACGTCAGGTCGGAAACGAAGTCGGACGCGAAAATTGTTTGTATATCCATGTCACGCTCGTTCCCGTGATCAAGTCGAGCGGGGAGGTCAAATCGAAGCCGACACAGCATTCGGTCAAGGAACTTCAGTCGCTCGGCATTCAGCCCGATCTCGTCGTATGTCGTTCGGACGACAGACTGGATGACAATATAAAAAAGAAGATCGCGCTTACCTGCAACGTTTATCCCGACTGCGTGATCGAAAACCGTAATGTCGGTTTGCTTTACGAAGCCCCCATGATGCTCGAAGAAAGCAGAATATGCGAGGTCGTTACAAGACTTCTCGGCTTGCCGGATAATCCGCCCGATCTGACCGACTGGCAGAATATGCTCGATAAAGCTCATGCGCGCGACAAAGAAGTAACGATCGCGATTTGCGGCAAATACACGCACATGTACGATACTTATCTGTCCATAATAGAGGCGCTTACGCACGGCGGAATTCATAACGGCGCAAAGGTCAATATAGACTGGGTGGACAGCGAAAAACTGAGCGAGGACAATTACAAGGATCGTCTGAGCGGCGCGGACGGCATTCTCGTCCCCGGCGGTTTCGGCGACCGCGGAATAGAAGGAATGATTCTCGGCGCGAGATATGCGCGCGAGAGCGGCGTTCCGTACTTCGGAATCTGTCTCGGTATGCAGATAGCCGTTATCGAGTTCGCGCGAAACGTCGCGGGGCTGTCGCATGCGAACAGCCGCGAGTTCGATCATTCTTCGCCCGACAAAGTCATCGATTTCATGGAAGGTCAGATGGGACTGGAAAATACCGGAGGCACAATGCGTCTCGGCGCATACGAGTGCGAAGTTACGCCGGGTACGTTGCTTTCGAAGTGCTATGACGGCGCGACCACGGTATACGAACGTCACCGTCACCGTTTCGAATTCAACAACGCTTACCGCGACAGATTCAGACAGCTCGGGCTTGTGCTCGGCGGAAGAAATCCGCAAAACGATCTGGTCGAGTCCGTCGAAGTTCCGGGTCACCCGTTCTATATAGGCGTTCAGTATCATCCCGAATTCAAATCGCGTCCGCACCGTCCTCAGCCCATATTCAAGGCATTCGTCGCGGCGTCGCTGAAGAACAGGGAATCGAAAAACAAATAAACGTCAAGAGGTCAAACAATGAAAATAAATTCCAATTACGATAAGATACAGAACAGTTATCTGTTCGTCGAAATCGCGAACCGTGTGAACAAATATACCGCGGGCAATCCGAATGCGGACATTATTCGACTGGGCATAGGCGACGTAACGCGCCCGCTCGCTCCTTGCGTGGTAAAAGCGGGACTTAAAGCAGTAGAAGAAATGGGAAGGGCGGAAACATTCCGCGGCTACAGTCCCGATTCTCAGGGCTACGGTTTTCTCCGCGACGCGATTTCGAGATACTATTCGCTTTTCGGCGTTAAGGTCGCCGCTCACGAAATACATGTTTCGGACGGAGCGAAGAGCGACTGCGGCAACATCGTCGATCTTTTCGACGCAGACAATACGGTGCTTATTCCCGATCCCGTTTATCCCGTATATCTCGATTCCAACGTAATGAGCGGTAGAAAAATCATATACTGCAACGCGACGGAAGAAACCGATTTCGCCCCCATGCCGGATAAAAAGGTCAAGTGCGACATAATCTATCTTTGCGCGCCGAACAATCCCACTGGCGCGGTGTTCACCGCAGAGCAGCTCAAAGCCTGGGTGGACTACGCGAACGACATGGGAGCCGTGATCATCTTCGACGCGGCGTACGAAGCGTTCGTATCCCAGCCCGGAATACCGAGGAGCATTTTCGCCGTCGACGGAGCGAGGAACTGCGCGATAGAGCTTTGTTCGTTCTCCAAGACCGCCGGCTTTACGGGCACGCGTTGCGGCTATACCGTTGTTCCCGACGAACTTCTCGGCGGAAAGCTCGCGAAGATGTGGGCGCGCCGTCAGTCCACCAAGTTCAACGGTACGAGTTACATACAGCAGCGTATGGCGGAAGCGGCGTATTCGGACGAAGGCATCGCACAGTGCAGGGAGAATATCGACGCGTACCGAAAGAACGCGAAGCTGATTTCGGACGCGCTCGCCGAAATGGGGATATATCATACCGGCGGCGTAAACTCTCCGTACGTCTGGCTCAAGTGCGGCACGGACAGTTGGGATTTCTTTGACAGACTCCTGACGAAAGCAAACGTAGTCGGCACTCCCGGTTCGGGATTCGGAAAGAACGGGGAAGGTTATTTCCGTCTGACCGCATTCAACACTTACGAAAAAACCGCGGAAGCGATAGAGCGGATCAAAAAAGTTTTATAATAGTTACACATAAGAAAAAGACTGTCGGAGAAAAACCGACAGTCTTTTGAATATAAAAAAACAAATACCCGCATGAGCCGTTGTGCTGCCTCTATTAACCCGCCATAGGCAGGTGGGCAGATCGTCCGCACCCTCTGTCTTCCACTGCTGAACGGAGCCGTAGCTTTATCCCGTTCAAATTTCTGAGGCCTGACATAATGTACAGGAACAAATCATGAGCCCTTTTACGATTTGAGGTTAAATATCCGACAGCTTACGCGAACCGCAGGTATCTGTTCGTTACAATATTATTATATACCGCAATCGGTATAATATCAATACTTTCGGACGAAATTTTTTTGTAAAAATTTGAACAAAAACAGTTGACAATTTCTTGACAATTTGTTACGGAGGCAACATGAAAATCACACCCATAGGAGTGCGCGGTTCAGTGCCCGCGCAGGGCAAAGCCACGAGCTGTTATCTGATAGAAGGCGCAAGCGGCAGGATAGTTATCGATCTCGGATCGGGAGCGTTGACCGAGCTGTTGAAGGTCGTTGATCCTCGCGCCGTCGACGCGTTCGTACTTACGCATCTGCATTACGATCATTCGGTGGATGCGCTTATGCTTTCGCATTTTGCGGGACGCTTCGTCGTATATACGCCGTCTTCGCCGTCCGACCGCTTCAGTCTGCTGAAAGCGCGCCGCAATCTGGATATTCGGGTCATAAGCGGTTCGTCGTTCGCCGAGGTCGGCGGTATGCGCATCGATTTTCTTCGCACCGAACACGATCCCGAATGTTACGCGGTGCGGATAGCCGAGGGCGACAAATCGTTCGTATACACATCGGATACGAAATATTTCGACAGACTGCGATTGTTTTGCCGCCGAGCGTCGCTCGTTTTTGCGGATTGCGCGTCGCACGGCGGACCGCATATGATCCCGTCCGACGGAGCGCTGCTCAAAGCCGACGGAACGCGTGTGATCGCAACGCATATCATGCCCGACTTTGACATATCCGAACTCGGTCGGGTCGGACTCGAAGTCGCGGAGCCGTTTGTTTCGACGGAAATATAGTATCGCCGCGATATAGCATACCGAGGGCGGGGCGGGTCATATATTATCGTATGAACGATAATCGTAAACCGCGCGGCTTCATGTTTTCGGTTGCCGTGGCAATAGTTCTTATATGCGCGGCGACCGCGCTCGCGTGTAGCGCGATAATAGTGTTCAGGTCGTGTTCGATCGTTTCTTCGGCTTCGTCCAAGACTTTTTATGCGGTAGGCAAGTTGTGCGATCGGATAAGCATAGCGCGCGGTCAGTCCGCCGCCGAGCGCGCCGCGGGGCGCGCCGGATATGTCCTTGCGACCGACGACGGATTTATGCTCGTATACGCCGTATATTCCGGGCGCGGCGACGCAACTGTCGTGTCCGAACGGCTCGGCGCGGGTATGATCGAATTAAGCGCGCGCCCGTCGTCGTTCGAGGACGGACGGGAAGCCGAAGCGCTGGATACTCTTTCGGAAATCGTTTCCGAAACCGAAAAACTTTGGCGCGCGTTGGACGAAGGAACGACGAGCGAAAGTCTGACTGTAAAACAGCTTAACGCTTACGCGACCGCCGTCGCCGCGTATAAGTCGCTTCCGAACGTGGGCGGACTGTGCGACGAGATCTCGGTGCATCTGCGTTCCTGCGCCGCGGGCGGGGAATATCCTCTGACGGCGGACGTGAAATACGTTTCCGCTCTTACCGCCGCCCGTCTTGACGATTTTACCCGAAAAGACTCTTTCGTCGATTGACAACGGAAATAAAATGTATTATACTGTTACGGATTAAAGAACCTGCGAGGAATAGTTTATGTATAAGATCGTAGAGAAAAGAGAGCTCAACTCTACGGTGACTTTTATGTCGATAGAAGCGCCGTTGGTTGCGAAAAAAGCCGAGCCCGGTCAATTTATCATTCTGCGCGTGGACGCGGACGGAGAGCGTATACCGCTTACGATTGCGGGTTACGACAGAACGGTCGGCACGGTGGATATTATATTTCAGATAGTGGGCGCCACTACCATGAAACTCAATGCAAAAAAAGAGGGTGAGTTTATCGAGGACTTCGTCGGTCCGCTCGGAAACAAGACGGAGACGGACGGGGTGAAAAAAGCCTGCATAGTCGGCGGCGGCGTCGGATGCGCGATCGCGTATCCTGTTGCGAAAAAATTACACGATCTCGGTTGCAAGGTTACGTCGGTCATCGGTTTCCGCAACAGCGACCTCGTTATTCTCGAGAAAGAGTTTGCCGCGGCGTCGGACAGGCTGTATAAGATGAGCGACGACGGCAGTTGGGGAGAAAAAGGCGTGGTTACCGCGCCGCTCAAAGCCATGCTCGAAGCGGGTGAAAAGTTCGACGTCGTTATTGCGATCGGACCTGTCATAATGATGAAATTCGTGACCGAGACAACTCGTCCGTTCGGACAGAAAACGGTCGTTTCGATGAACCCGATCATGATCGACGGTACCGGAATGTGCGGCGGTTGTCGCCTTACCGTTCACGAAGACGGGAAAGCGGTTACGAAGTTCGCGTGTGTTGACGGACCCGATTTCGACGCGTTTACGGTCGATTTCGACGAGGCGATGATGCGAGGCAGAATGTATGCCGATTTCGAGGCGCACGCTCGCGAAGAAGAATGCAATCTCCTCAAAGCGGAGGTAAAATAATATGGCGGTAATACCCAAGAAAACACCCATGCCCACGCAGGACGCAAAAGTCAGGGCGCATAATTTCAGCGAAGTTGCGACGGGTTACACCGTCGAAATGGCGGTAGGCGAAGCGGCTCGCTGTCTGAACTGCAAGAACAAGCCGTGCGTTTCGGGCTGTCCCGTAAATATCGATATTCCCGGATTTATTTCGAAGATCAAAGACGGAGACTTCGAAGGCGCTTATCGGACAATATCCGTATACTCGTCGTTGCCCGCCGTTTGCGGACGCGTCTGCCCTCAGGAAAGCCAGTGCGAATCGAAGTGTACGCTCGGTATTAAGTTCGAGCCCGTCGGGATAGGTCGGCTCGAGCGCTTCGTTGCCGATATGCACAATGCGAGCGGCTCGGGAAAGACCGTCAGACCCGCGCCCAACGGGCATAAGGTCGCCGTCGTCGGTTCGGGCCCTTCCGGTCTTACGTGCGCGGGAGACCTTGCGAAGAAAGGTTATTCAGTTTCGGTATTCGAAGCGTTGCATACCGCGGGTGGCGTGCTCGTGTACGGCATTCCCGAATTCCGTCTTCCCAAAGCGATCGTCGCAAAAGAAGTGGAAACGCTCAAGGAACTCGGTGTCGAGATCGATACAAACGTTGTTATCGGAAAGACTCTGACCGTGGACGAACTGTTCGACGCGGGATATGAAGCCGTATTTATCGGTTCGGGCGCGGGACTTCCGAACTTCATGAACATCCCCGGAGAGAGCCTCAAGGGCGTATATTCCGCCAACGAGTTTTTGACGAGAAGCAATCTCATGAAAGCGTTCCGCGATAAGTCGGATACTCCGATTATGAAGGGCGGAAAAGTTGCGATCGTCGGCGGCGGCAACGTCGCTATGGACGCGGCGCGCACGGCGCTTCGTCTCGGCGCCGAACACGTATATATCGTTTATCGCCGTTCTATGGCGGAACTTCCCGCACGTAAGGAAGAAGTCGAACACGCGGAAGAAGAGGGCATCGATTTCAGATTGCTTTGCAATCCCGTCGAGATACTCGGGTACGATAATCCCGAAGACAGGCGCGATCCGAAAAACGGTTGCGTCACCGGGATCAAGTGCATAAAAATGGAACTCGGAGAACCGGACGAGCGTGGACGTCGTTCGCCCGTGCCGATCCCGGGAAGCGAATTCGTACTCGACGTCGATACCGTCATCATGTCGATAGGTACTTCGCCGAACCCGCTCATCAAGTCGACTGTGCGCGGTCTCGACGTAAACCGCCGCGGCGGCATTATCGTGGACGAAAGCGGACTGACGTCGCGCGAGGGTATATACGCGGGCGGCGATGCCGTGACCGGAGCGTCTACCGTCATCAGCGCGATGGGCGCGGGCAAGATCGCGGCGAAAGCGATCGACGAATACATCACGAATAAATAAATCTGAAACGGTCGCTGTTTGGCGACCGTTTTTCTACTGTTCGGGGAATAAGAATAACCAAACGGGGAATAAAGTTTTACAGAGAAACAATATTATGGTATAATAAAAAACAATATCGAATTACAGGCGGGATAAGATGATAAGAGTTGCAATAGTCGAAGATGAGCGCGACGTGCAAAAAGCGCTTTGCGGTTTATGCGAAAGGTATACAAACGAAAGCGGTGAATCGTTGAATGCGAGAACGTTCGATAATGCCGTAACTTTTCTCACCGATTATAAGTCGGATTTCGACCTCGTTTTTCTCGATATCGAAATGCCGTATCTCGACGGTATGACCGCCGCGGGAAAGCTCCGTGAACTCGACCCGTACGTACTGATCGTTTTTGTGACGAATATGCAGCAATATGCGATCAAGGGCTATGCCGTAAACGCACTCGATTTTATAATAAAACCGATAAATTATTTCGGCTTTTCAACGCTTATGTCCAAGGTTCGACGGGTACTGTCCGCAAAGGAAGGCAAAGAGATCGTAATAAGCGCAAACGGTTCGATTCGCCGCATTCCAGTCACGCGCATTTCGTATATCGAGGTCGCGCGTCACCGTCTGACGTATCACACCGAAGAAGGAACGCTCGAAACGTGGGGAAATCTGAATGACGTGGAAAACGAACTTTCGTGCGAGCTGTTTTCGCGTTGCAACGCTTGTTATCTCGTAAACTTAAGATACGTTTCGGGCATCAAAGGCGACGACGTGATTCTATCCGACGGCGAAAAGTTGCGCATAAGTCATTTGAAACGCAAAGCGTTCGTCGCGGACGTCGCGGCTTATCTCGGCAGGAGAAGGTGATATGTTCGAGTTCTCTTCTCCGTTGTTCTGGTATAAACTCGTGTTTATGACCGAGCTTCTTCTCGCCGAGGGGCTTGCGACCTATACTCTGAAAAAAAGAAGTAACTTCGCTCTTCGCGTAATCTTATCCGTATTCGGTGTTTACGCGGCGACTTTTCTTTTACCCGTCGTTGCGTACAATGCGTTTTATACTTCCGTTATGTTCATTATTATGTTCGGATTTACGCTTGCCGCAATGCTCATTTGTTACCGTGAGCCGTGGCTGAATATAGTGTTCTGCGGAATAATAGCGTATACGGCGCAACATATTTCCTACGAATTGTATAGTATGTTTGCCCGTATTCTCGATATAAGCAATCCGGGTTTCGTGTACGGCAGTACGATTATGCCGAATGAATCAAACGAAATGTTTTCCGTAATGATCTACGCCGGAGTGTATTTTGCCGTATACTGGGTAATATGGGCGTTTGTGGAACGTCGCATAAGGTTGCAGGAAGACCTGAAGATAGAGCACGCGCCTCTTTTTGTTTTTGCCATAGTGATAATCGCCGTGGATATCGTGCTCGGTATCGTGGTGACTTATATCGATACGCCGCCGGATACCGTCGTGCTTTATATAATCATAAACGTATACAATATTCTGTCGTGCGCGCTTGCGCTCGGGATGCAATTTTCCATGCTCGGAAAAAGACTGGCGGAGAAAGAACTCGAGGCTGTGCGGAATCTGTGGGAACAGGATAAAAAGCAGTACGAAATGAGTAAAGAGAATATCGAGCTTATAAACGTGAAGTGTCATGACTTAAAGCATCAGATACGGACGCTTCGTCAGTCGGACGGGGAAATCGATACGGAAGCGCTCGAAAATCTCGCAAGGGAAATTAACATTTACGATAATACGGTCAAGACAGGTTGCGATGTACTTGATATTGTGCTCGCCGAAAAGAGTTTGCAACTCGAACGGCGACATATAAGGCTTATGTGTATAGCCGACGGCGAAAAACTGAATTTTATAGCCAAATCGGATCTGTATTCTTTGTTCGGTAATGCGGTTTCGAACGCGATCGAAGCCGTCGGCGCGATCGAGGACGAGGACAAGCGTTTTATACGTTTGAAGATAGATACGGTCGGGTCGATGATTTCGGTGCATCTCGAGAACTGTTGCGAGACCGAACCCGAATTCGTGGGCGGACTTCCTCGGACGACAAAAGAGGATAAGAACAGTCACGGCTACGGTATGCGCAGTATGCAACTGCTTGCCGAAAAGTACGGCGGCGCGCTTACCTGCACGGTCGAAGACGGTATGTTCAATCTCGATATGGTTTTACCTTTGCCCGACCGATCGGGAGATACGGCAAACCAATCGGGGAAAAGTCATTGAATATGTTTTCTTCTCATGATAACATGGCGTTGCCGATAAAAAACGCCATGTTTGTCGGTAAAAAATAAAAAGGAGAAGACGATTATGGCAAAAGACAAGCTCAGAATGAGCAACAAACGATTCATTGCGATTTTATCGCCTATTATTGTGTTTTTACTTGCGGCAATAATAACGGTTACATGCGTAATGAATTTTTACGGAATAGTTATGGATAAGGTGTTCGGTCAGGGAACGAGACACGTAATAAACGTGGAAGGTACCGAATCATGGGACACGAAGTATTACGACATCAAGTATGAGACTTCGGACGAGGCGCTCAAAGCGGCTTCCGATAAATCGAAAGAGGTATGCGACGAGGGCTATATTTTGATGAAGAATTCGGAAAAGAACGGGAAAACGATTTTGCCGCTTGCCGAAAAATCAAAAGTTACGCCGTTCGGATTCCATTATACGCATCCCGTATACAGTATTCTCGGATCCGGATCCGTGTATGATTCGATGGGATACGGCAATCCCGGACCTTATAATTCGGCATATAATTGTACCAATAAATACTCCGTTACGATGAGCGCCGCCATTAAAGAAAATTTCACCGTAAACGAGACAGTCGAACAACGCATGAACGATTCGCAATACGTAAAAATCGATGCGGCGGAAGGCACAACGCCTTGTAAAGAATTTCCGAACGTAAACCAATGCGAAGGCGGAAACACCTATCTTTACGAATATGATCCGGCAATTTTCAACGGTACGGAGTCGTCGTGCGCGGATACTGCGGGAATAGTATTCATCGGGCGTGACGCAGGTGAAGGAGGGGATCTGAAATTCGACGCTTATGCCGACGGAACGCCTCATCAGTTGACGCTTTCCGAAAGCGAAAAAGAGATAATCGAATTTGCAAAAGCGAACTGCGATAAAGGCGTAGTAGCTGTAATAAACAGCGGTAACGCGATGGAACTCGATGAGCTCGTCAGCGGCGATTATGCCGTCGACGCTATTGTCTGGATAGGTTTTCCGGGAAGCGTGGGAAGCAGATCGCTTTCGGATATACTTTGCGGTAAAGTAAATCCTTCGGGCAGAACAGTCGATACATGGGTGTTCGACTTACTTTCCGATCCCACTACGGCAAATCTCGGACAGTTTGTATACACGGATTCCGAAGTTGCTGAAACGAGCGCGGTCGGCGGTTCTTTCATAGAATACGAGGAAGGCATATACGTGGGTTATAAATATTATGAAACCGCGAATGAAATGGACTCCTCGTTCGATTACGATAAATCCGTCGTATTTCCGTTCGGTTACGGATTATCTTATACGACTTTCGAGCAGAAAATTACTGGATATTCCGACGTCGGAAACGAAATTAACGTAACTGTATCGGTAACGAATACCGGCGATCGCGACGGAAAGGAAGTTGTACAGCTTTATTACACGGCGCCGTATACCGATTTCGATAAAACCAATAAAATAGAAAAATCCGTAAAGAATCTCATAGCGTTCGACAAAGTGGAAGTTGCCAAAGGCGCGACCGAAGAAGTGACGCTTACATTCCTTAAAGAGGATATGGCTTCTTATTGTTATACCCGCGACAACGGAGACGGAACAAAAGGGTGTTACGTGCTTGAAAACGGTGAGTATACGATAACTCTCGGCAAGAACAGTCACGATATATGGGACAGCCGCAATACGACGGTGGTAGATACGGTATGGTATGATAAAGATAATCCCCGTCAGTCCGAGCGAAACGGACAGTCGCTTTTGGACGAGAACGGCGATCCTACCGGTATTCCTTCGAAGAGCGGCGCGAAATTCATTGCGGCTACGAATCTTTTTCAGGATAGCAGCGACTATATGAATACGTCCAAAGTAACATTGCTGACCAGAGCGGATTGGAAAAACACTTATCCGACCGCGCCTTCCGGAGAATCTTTTACTGTAGATAAAAAGGTGAGCGACATCGTCGACAGATTCAGCAAAAATACTTTTGATTACGAAACGGATCCGCTTCTCGGTAATGTTAAAGGCAGTGCGGTTTATCATGAAGACGCGCCTGTTTCCAAAGCGGATAACGGTCTTGTACTTGCCGATATGCGCGGGCTTGATTATTACGACGAAAGCTGGGATCTGCTTCTCGATCAGATCGATTATTCGGCGACCGACGAAATCGTCAAACTGCTTTACGGCGGAGCGTATACTTTGGGCGGTTTGTCGTCCATAGGAATGCCTTCGTCGAATAGTGGAGAAGGACCTTCGGGAATAGGCATATTTGCGAAAATGTTTGCGCAGATATTCGGAGGAGCCACGGCTTTGCCGGAAACGTGCGCTTATGCCGCAAACGTAGTCATAGCGTCCACATGGAACGTCGAACTTTCCTACGACGTCGGTGAATCGGTTGCGCAGGAAGCGTTCCACTTTATTCTCGGCGAGGGCAACTGGCTTTGCGGATGGACGGGTCCCGCGATGAATCTCCATCGCAGTGCATTTAACGGCAGAAATGCGGAATATTACAGCGAAGATCCGGTGCTCGCCGGAAATATAGGCGCAAGCGAAGTCAGCGGCGCGGGCGACAACGGTCTTTACATGATATTCAAGCATTTTGCACTCAATAATGTCGAGACGGCAAAAACTATGGGTGACGGTATATGCACGTGGGCAGACGAACAGACGATGCGCGAGCAGTATTTCAAAATATTCGAAAAAGTATTCAAGGATTCGCGTCGACGCGTTAAATATATCGCCGACGAAGACGGAACGGTAAAAACAAGAATCGTTCGGGGCGCAACTTCGGTAATGACTGCGTTTAACAGAATAGGCGCCGTACCTGCGGGATCGGATTACAATTTCATAACGAAACTGCTTAAAGAAGAATGGGGTTTTCAGGGCTTTGTACAGACGGATATGCCTTGTCAGTCTAACAAAGATCAGATGCTTCGCGCTGGCGGAGCAGTCGAAATGAATACGTCGGCAATCGCTCCCGAAGACCTTACGAGCCCGACTGCACGGCATCAGATTCGTCGCGCCGTTCACGACATAGCTTTTGCCGTAGCAAATTCGAGCGTCATGCAGGGCGCGGCTCCCGGGGCTATTATTTACTACGACATGTCTCCTTGGGCGATAACGCTGATGATAATCGACACAATCGTCGGAGTTGCGGTTCTTGCCGGAATCGCATGGATCGTCGTGCGTATTATCGACGAAAAGAAACATCCCGAAAAATATAAGCGGAAAGAAAAAGTATAATTTCTTCCTTGTATCGAATATCCCGAAGAAACAATCTTCGGGATATTTTTTATACAAACGAATTGTCAAATCCTTGCAAAGCAAACGAATATGTAGTATAATCATAAAAGACATATTATGCACTGAAAGTATACGGAGGAAATCCATGCTCGCACAAGCCGCCGACACTCTGTTCGAAAAAATAAAAGCGCTCGGACGCGACGTAAAGATCGTCGCCGCGACCAAGACGCGCACGGCGGAAGAAATCAACGAATTGAAAAAATTCGGGATCACGACAATGGGCGAGAACCGCGTGCAGGAGCTTCTCGGTAAATACGACGGGCTCGATATGCCCGAGATTCACTTTATCGGCGCTTTGCAGACGAATAAAGTGAAGTATATCGTCGATAAAGTATGTATGATACAATCGGTGGACAGACCCGAACTTGCAACCGAAATAGAAAAAAGGTGCGCGGCGATCGGGAAGGTCATGGATGTGCTTATCGAAGTGAATTACGGCGGAGAAGAGAGTAAAAGCGGTTGCGCTGCTGGCGATATGAGCGATCTTGCGGAATTCATCGCGGGATTGCCGCATCTTCGGCTTTGCGGGCTTATGAGCGTGCTTCCGATAGGCGCGCCGCCCGAAATGTACGACGGAATGAAAAAGTTATACGACGCTCTCGCCGAAAAATACGATACCGTAAAATATCTGTCGATGGGGATGAGCAACGATTACGAAACGGCAATAGCGCACGGCGCGAATATGATTCGTCCCGGAACGGCGTTGTTCGGCGAAAGAGCAAAACCGAAGGAGAAGTAAAAAAATGGAAAAACACAATCTCGAAGATTATCCGTTTTTCGAAGACGTGCACGCCGCACCCGACGAGGGCAGACTGCCTCCGACGGTTGCGGAAAAGATAGTCCCGAAAGATTATCAGAACGTGCTCGTTTACGAGCCTGCCAACACCAACGACGTGCAGACGCTCATCGACTTTCTCAAACGGAAGGAGCCGGCTATAATCAATCTCGACCGTACCAAGCCCGAGGTTGCGCAGCGCGTGCTCGATTTTACTTCGGGTGCTATGTATGCGCTCAACGGAAGCATACTTCGTATTGCGGGCAATATTTTTCTGCTCTCGCCCGAGGGCGTAGGAGTGACTATTCCTCATGACATTTCAGGCAAATAAACCGGATCTGAAAAGGTATGCCGTACAATCGGCGACGGCGTTCGCCGTTGTAGCGTTTGTGATCATTTTCGATCTTGTCACGAAATTCTCGGTGGTGAACGCGTCGATAGAAGCGGGTATGCCGGAAACCGGATCATACTGGCGGTTGGCGACGGTCATCGAAGGATTTTTCCTTATCACATACGTTCAGAATACGGGCGCGGCATGGTCGCTCGGCGGCGGAAGCGACGTATTCATGACTGTCGTTATCGTCATTACTTTCATTGCGATCGCCGCGTTTCTTTTTCTGCTCTTTTTCCCCGACAAACGGAAAAATATGTTGTTTCTCGTATCGCTTGCTCTTATCACCGGCGGCGCGGCGGGAAATCTGATCGACCGAGTGTCGCTCGGTTACGTCCGCGACTTTTTGGATTTTTATCCGTTCGGGTATAATTTCCCCGTGTTCAACGTTGCTGATATGGGGCTCGTCATCGGTGTGATAATGATGATCGTCTGCATACTCGTATATTTTTTCCGCACTGAAAAGAATAGCGAAAAAGCAGATCGGAAGAGCGTCGTGTAGGGAAA
>CAJUKR010000006.1:31228-47312 GCA_910587025.1 uncultured Christensenellaceae bacterium | reverse complement strand
CGGTCCCTAACCATGCGCGCTACCAGACTGCGCCACACCTCGACGCGGATATATCGTTATTTTTTATTCCGAATCCGTATGATCGTATTCGGTGTCGCGGACGAACTCGATCACTTTCGGTTTTCCGTCCGTCATATCCTCTTCGTAAGGGGACTCGATGGAAAGCGTATCCGCATCGACTATGGTCACGACATATTTTACGTTACCCCAATAGTCGCCGTCGCGAAGTTCGATCTTATCGCCGATGAGGTCGTAACGCGCATAATAATTTTCGCTCATTACTCCGTCTTTACGGTATATGCTCACGACCGCCGAATTGTTCTCGCCGAGGGTGATACATTTCAGATCGTCAGCCGTGAAGAAAGAGCCGTACAAATCGGACTCGGACGAAATCCCGTCCGTGCAACCCGAAAGCGCTACCGCGGAAACGGACAACGTGATTATGAGTAATAATGCCGCAAAAACTTTCTTCATAGCGAGTGTTATTATACGACATTTAACGTCGGGTGTCAAGCAATTTCACGATAAGTGTTGCAATATGTTTTATTATGTGATATAATTTGTTTCATGAGAATAGACAAGTTCCTTAAAGTATCGAGAATACTCAAACGCCGCGCGGTTGCGGCAAGCGCTTGCGACGGCGGTAAGGTCGGCGTAAACGGCCGCGAAGTCAAGCCGTCTTACAGAGTCAAAGTCGGCGACGTCGTAACGGTTGCGTTTGCGGGCGGCGAGGTGAAGTTCGCCGTAAAATCGATCAACGAGAAGGTCAAAGCCGGGGAGGCGGACACTTTGTATGAAATGCTTTGACGGACTTAAGATCGCCGCGATCGTGCTGTGCGCGGGCAAGGGCGAACGCACCGGTCTGCCGTACAATAAACTTTTACACCGTATCGGAGTGAAAACCGTTGCGGAAAAAACGGTGGAAGCGTTTGCCGAAACCAGACTGTTTTCCGAAATAGTTTGCACTGCGTCGGAGTCGGACATCGATGAAATAAACTCGCTTGTCGGTTCGGTCGCTAGCGTATGCGTGGGCGGCGAAACGCGTACCGACAGCGTAAAAACCGCGCTTGCTTCGCTGTCTTCGGATACCGATATAGTTCTCATCCACGACGGGGCGCGTCCGTTCGTAAGCGAAAAAATAATACGGGATGTAATCGGCTCGGCGGCGAAGTTCGGCAGCGGCATTCCCGCCGTTGCGGTCGTCGATTCGGTCAAGGAAATAAAGGACGATAAGATAGTCGGCTCGCCGGACAGAAGTTCGCTCGTGAACGTGCAGACGCCGCAGGCATTTTCTTACCGCGAGATCGTCGACGCATATTCGCGGATCGATCGCATAGCGACCGACGACAGCGAGATATACAGACTGGCGGGCTATACTCCGCGAATAACGGCGGGCGAGTACACCAACCGCAAGATCACGACGGCGGCGGATATTTTCGGTCTGTCGGACGGATACAAGATCGGTTTCGGTTATGACGTTCACCGTCTTGTAGCAGATCGCAGGTTAATTCTCGGCGGCGTCGAGATCGCATACGAAAAGGGACTTTTGGGGCACAGCGACGCGGACGTGCTCACGCATGCCGTCATGGACGCGTTGCTCGGCGGCGCGGGACTTCCCGACATCGGCGTATTGTTTCCAGATACCGATCCCGCATACGAGGGTATTTCGAGCATGGTTTTGCTTTCGCGCGTGACGGAGCTTGTGAAAGAAAAGGATATGCGCGTGCTCGGATTGTCATGTACCGTAATGGCGGAACGTCCGAAACTTGCCAAGCTCATTCCGTCGATCAGGTCGAGCCTGGCCGATGCGCTCGGTGTTTCGACGGACGTCGTGAACGTAAGCGCGACGACGACGGAAAAACTCGGAATAGTCGGCGACGGCGCGGGCATAGCTTCGGCAGCCTGCGTGTTGCTCGGCTTATGATCTTATGAAAATTTTATGTGACCGCGGTATTTTCGGCGCGGGCGGAAAATAAATCGAAACGGAAAAAGGAGTAAATTATGATACGACATATCGTCATGTGGAAGATCGCCGAAGAGGCGGAGGGGATGAAGAAGCCCGAAATCATGGACAGAATAACGAGAGAGCTTTCGGCGCTCAAGGAAAAGATCGACGTTGTGCGCGACATAGAGGTCGGTTCGTCGGTTACCGGAGGCGACTCCATGCATTACGACATGGGACTTATCGTTACGGTGGAAAAGCTAGACGATCTGCCGCTGTACGCGAATCACCCCGAACACCTGAAGGTGCGCGAGTTTATAAGCAAGGTGCGCACGGACAGGGTTACGGCGGATATAGAGGTATAAAATAATACGCAAAAAACGGCGCTTGTTTCGATTGAAGCAAACGCCGTTTTGTTTAGTTCCTATTATTTTTTCGGTTCGCCGTCGTTGATTGCAAGGTTGATGTACCGACAGAAGTTGTTTATGACTATCTGGAACGGAACGCCGCAAATATAGATGAGCGCGGCGAACTGATTTATATACATGAGCGACAGGTGAATGCTGAGCAACGCGCCCCAAAGTATGGCGGAAAGACACCATTTTTCGGCGTGCTTGTGTACGACGAGCATGAACACGAAGCAGGCGATAGCGTCGAGCGGTATATTGTATATGAAGTAACACCAATACCAATAACCGTCGGCATTTGCGAGCGATACGATAACGCTGCCGTCCGGCTTGTGTCCCGCTCCGACATAGAATACCGTCAGAAAGAAGGCTATGCTGGTCAGACAGAAGAGCAACGCACACGACATAATCAGCATGGCGCGCTTGATGGGGTACTTCGGGTCGTCGAACGCCGAGTCCGGCTTTTCTCCCACGCTTGTGGGCACTATGCCGTCCAGAATATCGTTTACCGTCACTCCGTACAGTTCGGCGATCTTTTTAAGCGTGAAAATATCGGGATAGCTTTCCGCTCTCTCCCATTTGGACACTGTTTTATTCGAGTATTTTATTTTTTCGGCAAGCTCGAGCTGAGTCATTCCCGCCGCTTTGCGGAAAGCGGTCAGATTGTGGGCAAGCCTTTCCTGTTCGTCCATATTTTCACCACGGATTTGATACGATTATATAGCGTCGGCGATAAGCTCGCCCATTTTTTTGCAACCTACGCGTTTGCCTTCGCCCATGTCGGGGGTGCGCCATCCGTCGGCGATCACTTTACCGACTGCGGCTTCGACTGCGCGCGCTTCATCGTTGAGTCCCATATTGTCGAGCATCATCGCCGCGGCAAGCACTGTCGCGATGGGGTTGGCTACATCGAGCCCCGCTATGTCCGGCGCCGAGCCGTGAATGGGCTCGAACAGTCCTGCTTTGCATGTGCCGAGCGAGGAGGAGGGGAGAAGTCCGATCGAACCCGTTATCTGGCTCGCTTCGTCGCTCAGAATGTCACCGAACATATTCGGACAGAGAAGCACGTCGAATTGCGACGGGTCTTTGACAAGCTGCATTGCGGCGTTGTCGACATAGATATGATTAACTTCGACTTCGGGGTATTCGGTCGCGATTTCGTTTACGATGCGACGCCACAGTCGCGATGACAGCAATACGTTGGCTTTGTCCACGCTCGTAACTTTTTTTCTGCGCGTCATTGCGATGTCGAATGCGACTTTCGCTATTCTGCGCACTTCTTCCGTACTGTAAATTTCCGTATCGTATGCGCTGTCGCCGTCGTCGGAAGCCGCTCTCGGTCCGAAATAGATTCCGCCGATCAGTTCGCGTACGACCATAACGTCTACGCCGCGATCGAGTATTTCTTTTTTGAGCGGGCTTGCGGATGTGAGTTCGGGATAGATCACCGCGGGGCGCAGGTTGGCGTAAAGCCCGAGCGCCGAACGAATGCCGAGCAGACCTTTCTCGGGTCTGTTTTCCGCGGGTTGCGCGTCCCATTTCGGTCCGCCTACCGCGCCGAGGAGCACGCCGTCCGCCGTTTTGCATGCGGTTACCGTTTCGTCGGGAAGCGGCACTCCGAATTTATCTATTGCCGATCCGCCCATATAACGATAGTCGAGATCGAACTTATGTCCGAATTTCTTTTCCACGGCTTTGAGCGCGACAACCGCCGCGTCGGTGATTTCGGGACCGATCCCGTCGCCTGCCAGTATTACTATATTTTTATTGCTCATACGGGTATTTTATCACACCCGAAGCAAATAGTCAATAAAGAAAAGTATAAAATATATTTTTTGGAAAATGATTGCCGCGTTCCGTAATATCTCTTGACAAAATCATTGTCGCAGTGTAGAATAATCATGAGTTTGCTCCCTTAGTTAAATGGATATAACAGCCCCCTCCTAAGGGGCAGTTGTGGGTTCGATTCCCGCAGGGAGTACCATGCAAATATACAAATAGCGACGGCAAAGCGCCGTCGCTATCTTTATGTGATGCTGTTTACGTCGAATAATTCGTTGGCTTCGATTTCATATACCCACATCAGATTGAAAATATCGTATATGCTCGGCTCCGTTCGTCCTTGCTCCCAATTCGCGTAAGTGCTGACGGCACAGCCCAGTTTGTACGCGACGTTTTTTTGCGAAAGCTGTTTTTCCTCTCTGATTTCTTTGAGCCGCGCGCTGAATAATTTTTTCAATAGATCTACGCGATTTTCACGTTCTTTTTTCATGATTCGATTCAGTGTTTCCATTATAACATTCTCCCTGAAAATTATATCAAATATGTAGCTGAAATAGCTTGACTATAGCTGAAATAGCTACTATAATATATTATAGCCCAATCGGCTGTCTCGGAGAAATCAAAAAATGAAAACGGTTTTCGAAATTGTTAATGACAAATATACGCTCGAGCAGGAGCGCGCGGCGTTTGCCATGTTGTGCGGAAAAGATGTCGAAGAATTTATGAGGATTCCGAAGCGAAGCAGAAGAGCGGAGGACTACGGCAAATATTTATGTATTGCGATGTTGTTTCGGCTCAAAAGAATTTTCATTCGGATTACAGGCGACTGTGAGGCGAGATCGGACGAAATCATATCGTATCTTAGCTCCGAAGGAAGGAAGCTCGAAGTTGTGGACGGGTGGATTTACGATATGATGAACAATATTTCGGATAAAGATCTGCGATCGCTTGTTTTCGAGTTTTGGAGCGAAAAAAGGAAAAAGTTTGAAGGAAACGTGTTCGAAACATATAAATTGTTTTGAAATTATCGGTAACATTCGGACGGATTGTAAAAAATATGAAAATTTTGCCGAAGACGCTCATTATTTGTTTGACACCGAAAAACGGTGGTACTATAATAAATTTACATTATATGTAAGAACAAAGGAGGTGTGAGTGATGGAAAAGAAATTCGCAATCGGAGCGATTGTTGTCTTGTTAGCAATGATCGCTCTTTTTGTATGTGTGAGCATGTTTTCGTCCTGCGGTGCGGTCGAAAACGAACCGCCCGGGGAGATCGGGTCGCCTACGTTGCCTGTCGAGCCTACCGAACCTGATGCGCCGGACACGCCGTCTTTTCCGACCGAGCCCGAACCCGAAGAACCCGATATTCCGCCGACGGAACCCGAAAAGCCCGAGACACCGACCGAACCGGAACAACCCGACGAACCCGAAAAACCTACGGAGCCGGATACACCAGACGAGCCGGAGAAACCGATCGAACCCGAACAGCCTGTCAGATATTATTATCGTTTCGAGGCGGCGGGGAAAAGCTCGAAAACTTACGAACAGGATGCGGGCGGCGAAATATCGGGAGTCCCGACCGATTTCGATTATGCCGTGCCGCACTACGAATTTATCGGGTGGACGGCAGAGGGGCGATCCGTTGTTTTTCCTTTCACGCCGACGTCCGAAGAAACCGTGTTTATCGCCGAATATACGCCCGTTGTTTACCGCATAACGTATGAAAACGTTTCGGACAACTGCGGCAATCCGACCGAGTATACGGTCGAATCGGACATAACGTTCATTTCGCCGTCGAAAGACGGATATGAATTCGTCGGTTGGTTTACCGATCCCGAATTCACTTCGGTTTTCGATGCGACGCGGGGCGGAGACGCTGTGTTATATGCGTCGTGGAAGCATGTCGCGCATTGTTATTCGGAGGAACACGTCTGCATTGTGTGCGGAGTCGGTCATGCCGTGAGCGAACATGACTACGGAAACGACTATTTGTGTACGATCTGCGGCAAAGAGGACGAAAACAGACCGTGGAACGGTACGGAAAAGCTCGAACCGCGCGGATCGGGAACGGAAGTCGATCCGTATCTTATTTCGTCGGGTGCGGAACTGAAATATATTTCGGATAAAATCAACGGAGCGGTGGGAACGTATGCGTCGGCGTACTATCTGCTTTCGGCTGATATAGACCTCGGCGGTAATGTATTCGTTCCCATAGGCTTTTGCGAGGATCTCGCTTTTAAGGGGACGTTCGACGGCAACGGTTTCTCTGTGAAAAATGCGAAAATATTGTGCGTTGCGGAAAATGTGTCGGCGCCCGAATATTACATCGGATTGTTCGGCGTAGTGTCGGGCGGCGAAATTAAAAACCTGAACGCCGCGGATATATCCGTAACCGTTAGCGGCGACGGCGCATATAATATCGGGGTGCTTGCGGGCATGATCTCGGGCGGAACGCGCATATCCGATTGTCATGTCGTCGGAAGCGTAAACGCGACCGGCTCCGCCGTTCGCGCGGGAGGAGCGATCGGAATCGCGCGCGGCGACAGATCGGCAAGACCTTCGGTATCGGGCTGCATTGCGGGCGGAAGCGTGGTCGTTAAGTCGCGCGGAAACCTTGCGGTCGCGGGCGGCTTTATCGGCGCGGCGGACAATGCCGATATATCGCTGTCCGGTTCTTACGCCTCTGCTGTTGTCGGGGACGGGGCGCAGGCGGTTTACGCCGGCGGCTTCGTGGGATATGTCGGAAGCGATTATACGCCGCATTCGGTCAAAGACTGCTTTGCGGCGGGCGACGTTTCATCGTCGCATATAGCGGGTGGATTTGCATCGTTTGCGGGCGATAATACGATTCTTTTGTATGCGTTTTACGATTGCAAATTTTCTTCGTCGCAGTCTGTTCTCGCCGGCGGAGAAAAGTACGAAACCGAAGAGTATGACGGAATGATAGAAAAAGTTTCGCCCGATTCGTTCGATAAGGAATAAAACGGAAAAAATTTTCATATATACATATTGTCGGAAAACGCGCACCCAAATGCTCCCTCGTTGCATATACACTACGAGGGAGATTTATTTTATGGCTATTGCGATAATTTTCGGAGGCAAATCGTGCGAGCATAACGTCAGTATCGTGACCGGAGTACAGCTCGCCTGTTCGGTGAGAGCGCTTGATCCGCTCCCAGTGTACATAGACGAACGCGGCGAATGGTATATCGGCAAAGAATTGTTCGACGTCGGTTTCAGGCGCAATAAGGGTAAACTCAGGCGCGTGCATCCGCGCCCGGGGTCGCGCGGACTGTACACCGACAGGGGAAAGAAAGTCGCGGAAATGGACGCGGCGGTGCTGTGCTGTCACGGCATGAACGGAGAGGACGGAACTCTTCAGGGACTGCTCGAGCTGTGCGGCGTGCCGTATACCGGATCGGGAGTGCTTCAGAGCGCGCTGTGCATGGACAAAGCGGCGTTCAAGCGATATGCGATTATGAGCGGAATACCGACCGTACCGTATACGACGTTTACGCGCAAAGAGTTCGACAAAGACATATACGCGGTCGCGGACAGGATAAACGACATCGGCTATCCGTTCATAATCAAACCCGCGTCGCTCGGTTCTTCTATAGGCGTTTCCGCGGCGCATAACGAGGCGGAACTGGTAGAAGCGTCGCGCGTCGCGCTGTCGTTCGATAACGTCGTGATCGCCGAAAAATTGCTCGTCGGATTCAGGGAGCTGAACTGTGCGGCGCTCGGCGGCGACGGGGAAACGGTCGTGAGCGATGTGGAAGAACCGCTCGGCTGGAAAGAGTTTTTATCTTTCGAGGACAAATATTCGGGGAAAAAGGAACTTATGCGCCGCCGACTTCCCGCAGAGATTCCCGACGAAACCGCGGCTGAGATCAAGCGTCTGACGAAATACGTCTTCGAATCGCTCGATCTTGCCGGAGTAGTGCGCATAGATTATATGCTGACGGAAAGCGGCGAGCTGTATCTGAACGAGATCAATACTCTGCCCGGGTCGATGGCGTCGTATTTCTTCCGCCGCATGGGTATGACCGAAACCGCGCTCGTGAAACGGCTGACCGAGATCGCGGTAAAGAGGCATAACGATAAATCGCGCCTGACATATTCGTTTTCGTCGCCCGCTCTGAGCGGAAAATAGACTTTTCGCTTTTATGAAAACGATTGACGGAAGCCTGCGGATAATGTTATAATACAAACGAAAATGCCTGCTTGTCATGGCATTTTCGCGCCGTAATTTAATGAAAACGTATTTTGCGAATGCCGATCGGCGGAGTCTAAACCGATCTGTCCGCGCGTTATAACGTTATGATATTCGGCGAAATCTGAAGAACATTCCGGAGGACTTATGTCGAAGATAAAATACGTTAAGCCGATCGCCGAACTTCAGGGCGATGAAATGACCCGCATACTTTGGGACTGGATCAAGGAGATCCTGCTCGAACCGCATGTAGAGCTCAATACCGAATATTACGACCTCGGGCTCATTCACCGCGACGAAACGGACGACCTTGTGACGAAAGAAGCGGGCGAGGCGGTCAAGCGGCTCGGTGTGGGCGTAAAGTGCGCTACGATCACGCCGAACAATCAGCGTAAGGAAGAGTATAACTTAAAGCGGCTCTATCCTTCGCCGAACGGCACTATCCGCGCCATTCTCGACGGTACGGTGTTCCGCACCCCCATACTCGTCAAGGGCATAACGCCGTATATTCCTACCTGGACGAAGCCCATCACTATTGCGCGTCACGCTTACGGCGACGTATATAAGGCGACCGACGTTCGCATAGACGGCGCGGCTAAAGCGGAATTGCTCGTTACTCACGCAGACGGTTCGACGGAAAAATATCCCGTCCACGATTTTGCGGGCGCGGGCGTGCTTCAGGGTATGCACAATACGGATAAGTCCATAACGGCGTTTGCGCGTTCGTGCTTTAATTTCGCGCTCGCATCGAATATGGATCTTTGGCTGGGTACGAAAGATACCATTTCCAAGATATACGACGGACGTTTCAAGGCTATATTCGCCGACGTTTACGAAAAAGAATTCAGGGAAAAATACGAGAAGGCGGGCATCGGTTACGAATATACGCTGATCGACGACTGCGTCGCGCGCGTCGTGCGCTCGAGCGGCGGTATGGTCTGGGCGTGCAAGAACTACGACGGCGACGTAATGAGCGATATGCTCGCGACCGCGTTCGGTTCGCTTGCCATGATGTCGAGCGTACTCGTTTCGCCCGACGGTAACTTCGAGTATGAAGCGGCTCACGGTACGGTCACGCGGCATTATTACAAATACCGCGCGGGCGAGGAAACTTCCACCAATCCCGTTGCGACTATATTCGCATGGAGCGGAGCGCTCGCAAAACGCGGCGAGAGCGAAAACAACGCAGAACTCGTAAAGTTCGCTTCCGAGCTCGAGCGCGCAACTATCGCGACGATCGAAAGCGGATATATGACGGGCGATCTCGCATGTATTTTCAAAGCGGACGGCATAACGCCCAAGAAACTCAATTCGCGCGATTTCCTCAAAGCCATTGCTTCGAATCTTTGACAGCAGACGCGATAATACGGAAAAGACCGCCGAAGGCTCGATCTGTCGGCGGTCTTTTGTAATAATTTTGTGAAAAGTCAAATATTTTTGTAAAACATAGTGACAAAAAGCAAAAAGGGTGGTACAATATAAATATGGCATTTTGGGGAGATTATCATACTCATTCGGTTTATTCGCACGGGATCGGCACGGTGGAAGAAAACGTCATCGCCGCCCGTAACCGCGGACTCAAGGCCGTGGCGATAACCGACCACGGTATAAGCGCATATCCGCAGAATATGCATCCCGCGGATGTGGACTCTTTTCTCTCCGACGTCGCCCGCGCCCGCGAGCTTTATCCGGATATGACGATACTTGCGGGTGTGGAAGCCAATCTTGTATCCTCGGACGGCGAACTCGACCTGACGCCCGAAATCGAAGAACGGCTCGATCTCGTGATCTGCGGCTATCACCGCGTGCGCCTGCCCGATTCTTTAAGCGCTCTTATGGGGTTTTGGGTGCCGAACGTGTTGCCTACGAAAAACTCCAGAGCGCGCATAGTCAAGAATACAGACGCGTATATCCGCGCCATGCAGCGGTATAAGGTGTCTATTGTCGCGCACCCGCTCCGCGAACTGATCTGCGATTTGAAAGCGCTCGGTCAGGCGGCTGCGGAATACGGCGTATATATAGAAATAAACAGCAAGCGCTGTCTTATCGACAGGGCGGGCTTCGAAACGCTCGCCGGCACTGGCTGTCGTTTTATTTGCGACAGCGACGCGCATTCGCCCGAGCGCGTGGGGGATTTTTCCGCAGCGGTCGAACTGGACAAAGCAGGATTCGATCGTTCGCTTATAGCGAACTGGGAAGCGTTCCCCGAACTCAGAAAGAAATAACCGCGGAATTGTGGCGAGCACGGCGGCATACGATTGACTGCTTTGCCGCGTCCGTGCTATACTTGTAAAAAATAAACAAACGGGAAGTATATCAGTATGACCGAATCGGAAAAAAATACGGCTGTGGAAGAATGCACTCACGATTGTTCGAGTTGCGGCGCAAACTGTTCGAGCAGAGAGGAAGCGCCCGATCCCGCGGCTCAGGCACGCAAGGAAATCAATAAAATACGCAAAGTTTACGCGGTAATGAGCGGCAAGGGCGGCGTGGGCAAAAGCCTTGTCACGTCCGTTCTCGCATCCGCGGCGTCGGCTCTGGGCAAGAGCGTCGCCGTGCTCGACGCGGATATTACCGGACCGTCCATACCCAGATCGTTCGGGCTCAAGACCCGCGCCGGCGGAAGCCCGCTCGGCATTCTGCCCGTCGAAACGTCTACCGGCATCAAGGTGATGAGCCTTAATTTGCTTATCGAAAACGAAACCGATCCCGTAGTATGGCGCGGCGCGATGATCACGGGTTGCGCGCAGCAGTTCTATACCGACGTGGTATGGGGCGACGTGGATTATATGTTCGTCGATATGCCGCCGGGAACGGGCGACGTTCCGCTTACCGTGCTTCAACAATTCAAAGTAGACGGCATAATTCTTGTTACGAGCCCGCAGGAGCTTGTTACGATGATCGTCGAGAAAGCCGCGAAAATGGCGGGAATGATGAACGTTCCCATAGTTGCGCTCGTCGAGAATATGTCCTATTTCGTTTGTCCCGATTGCGGAAAGAAGCATAACGTTTTCGGCGAAGGGAAACTCGAAAGCGTGGCGAAAGAGCACGGTATTACATTTACCGCATCGCTGCCGATCGACCCGAAGATCGCCGAAGCCGTGGATCTGGGCAGAGCTGAAAGCCTGTTCGAACTTCTGCTTCCGCTTGCCAAAGAACTGACCGCGGACAAATAAATCGCGTTTTACGGAATAACGCGCGGGATAACGGTACAAATTATTACCGTGGAACGTGCTGACGAAATACTGAATCTTATGTCAACAAAGTCGCTCTACGCCAAGAGCGACTTTTCTTCGTGCGGAGTGAGCGGAACCGCTCTCGCGTCCGTGGATTTGACGGACAGCGAAGGATTGCGCGATATGCTGCGCGCATTGAAAACAGCCGATGTGAGCGATCTCGATTACGACTCGCTCATGTCGAAGGTGCTCGTCAATTTCGAGCATAAATTCATCGACGACGGAACCGAAGCGGTGCAGGGACTGATGGGCGGAGACGCGCTCGTTTTCCTCGACAAACTCGACGGGTGCGTGCTTGTCAATGTGCGCAAGTACGAAACCCGTTCGATCGCGGAACCTCCGACGGGCGGAGTCACGAAAGGCCCGAGAGAGGGCTTTATCGAAAACATGAAGTCCAATCTGTCGATGATCGAGCGTAAGCTGCGCACTACCGAACTGAAGATCGAGCATATGACGATCGGCAGGCGCACAAGTACGGATATAGCGATCGTAAGTATTGACGGTATCGCCGATCCCGAAGTGATCGAGCGCATAAAGAAGCGCCTTAAAGCGATCGACATCGACGGAGTGCTCGATACGCATTATCTGCAGTCATATCTCGAGCCGCGTCCCTATTCGATTTTCAATCAGATAGGCACAAGCGAAAAGCCGGATATCATTGCTTCCAAACTTCTCGAGGGAAGAGTGGCTGTCCTGTGCGACGGATCGCCTATGGTGCTGACGTTGCCGTTCGTATGTTTCGAGGACGTGCAGTCGTCGGAAGACTATTACGAGAGATCGACTTTCGCGTCGTTCTTACGCGTCGTGCGCGTGCTCGCGCTCATGCTGGGCGTATTTTTGCCCGGATTCTACGTTTCGCTCGAGATCTTTCATTTTTCGGTTTTACCGCTTCAGCTCCTCCTTACGGTGATGAACGCGACCAAAGGCGTGCCGTTCCCGCCGCTTGCCGAAGTGCTGTTCGTTATATTCCTTTTCGAAATAATACGAGAAGCGGGTATACGAATGCCGCAGTCCATGGGTCTTGCCATGAGCGTTGTAGGCGCTCTCGTTCTCGGCGATACGGCGGTAAAAGCGGGAATGATCGGTTCTCCCGCTGTCATGATCGTGGCGCTTTCGTCGATCGCGACTTATACCGTGCCGAACGCGGCGGGCGCGGCGGCTCTGCTCCGCGTGCTGTTCACGATCGTGGGCGGACTGCTCGGGCTGTACGGACTGCTCGTGTGCGGAATGATTCTCATGATATATCTCGTGGGTATGAACGGTTACGGCGCGCCGTACCTTGCGCCGTTTGCGCCGAATGTGTCAAACGACAAGAAAGACGGACTGCTCAAAACACCGGTAGTCGATATTATGCGCCGTCCCGAGAGTTTCCCGAATACGGACGGTATAAGACAGAAGGGGAGCGAGGTAAACAATGGATAAAGTCAATTTTCGACAGCTCATATGTCTGACGTTTCTTATCGCCATAGCGATGAAGATGTTTATGCTTCCCGTGCTGATGATGCGCGTAAGCGGTCGCGACAGTTTTATTTCGCTCATAATTATGCTTGCGATAGACTTCGTATCTCTTTTCGTCGTATGCGTAGTGCTTCACCTGTCCGAAGATAAAAATATATTCGAGCTTTTAAGTTCTGCGTTCGGCTCGGTCGCGGCGAAAATAATTCTCATAACGGTCGGTCTGTTCTATTTCATAAAACTGTTCATGATCCTGATAGACGTGCGCGTATTCTTTTCGACGTCGGTATTTTCATCCACGATGTCGCCGGTGCACCTTATACCGCTCGTTCTTCTTATGGCGTATTTCGCGTTCAAGCCGCTGTGTACGGCGGGACGCATATCCGAAATAATTACGCCGATCGTCGTCGTCAGTATGCTCCTGCTTTGCTGCATGACGCTTCCCGAAGTGGACTTTTCTTATCTTTTCCCGCTCGGGCAGGAAGGCGTCGAAAAAATAGCGACGTCTTGCTACAGCTTCGCTTTGTGGTTCGGGGACTTCTCGATATTGCTTGCGTTTACGGGCAAAACGGCAAAGACGGGGAAGAAAGCGTATTTCGCGTTGATCCCCGCATTGGTCGGATTCGTGTTCCTCGTGGTGTTCTCGACGACGTTGTTCGCTTCTTACGGCGATATGACCGAAGTGCTTACGTACGGTCATAATATAAGCAACATGACGCAGTACGGCGCGGGCAGCTTCAAGTTCGGCAGTATCAATACGGTCATATATACGATGTGGCTGTCGGCGGTACTGCTGTCGGCGGGATTGATGACGACGTTTATGTCGCATACGATGACGTACGTGTTCGGATATAAATGCGGAAAACTTCTGACGCTTGCGGGACTGACGGGAATATTCGTATTGTCGCTCATATTCGCCGAGCTCAACCGCGTGATAGAAATCATGACGGCATGCTTCTGGCTTCCGTCGATAATCGTGCAGTACTCGCTTCCTATAATAGCGGTCGCGGCGATCGCCGTAAACAAATTCAAGGAGAATAAGGCTTATGATAAAACTGAACAGAAAGCATAAAAACAGTCTGCTCGTACTGTTTTTTACGGCGATGTTCATTCTGATCTCGCTTACTCCGCTCGTTCCGGGAAACGAGATCGAAACGCGACTTATGGTGAATTCGGTCGGGTTTGACGTAAAGGAAGACGGAACGGTAGAGGTGTCGGCGGAAACGATCAACGGCGGCAAGAACGAGTTTATACACGGAGAGGGCAGAGTGCTCAGCGACGCGCTCATGAACTTAAACGAGCGTTACGGTCGCAAGATCGAACTCGGACACTGCGGACTTGTAGTACTCGGAAGCGACATAACGACGCCGCAGGCGGTGGCTGTGATGATCAATATTTTGTCCGACGGAATGATCAACACGGGATGTTCGGTCGTGAGCGCGGACGTATCTGCGCGAGAGTTCATGCAATCGGCGGTGCTGCTCACGAAATCCACGGGCGGCGGAGTGAGCGAGTACGTTTCGTATGCCGATGCTTACGAATCGGTCACCATTCCGTCCATACTCGAAACGATGCAATCGCTGAGCTCGAAATCGGGCGCCGCCGTCGTTCCTATCATCGGATTTCGCGAAAAACCGTCCGAGGACGGCAAGAGCGGATCGATAGGCGGGAGTGACTCGACCGAGCAGTCCGGATCGCAGAACGATTCGGGTTCGAAAGTGACCGAAATTAACCCGTCCGTGACGGTGCGCGTATTCGGCAAAGAATCTTACGAGCTCGAAGAGTCGGACGCCCGCGGACTTATATGGATCACATCGAGAACGAAAGGTGGTCTTGCGGATGCGGACATGGATTTCGACGGCAAGCGTTTCGAGCTTTCGTCCGTGATCGAAGAGAAAAAGCAGGGCATCGAAGCCGAGTTCGCGGACGGACCGATCGTTACTTTTTCGGTGGAAGCGCGGCTTAAATTCACTCAGAGATACGAACTTCTCGACAAAGTCGAGGAAGGACATCCTATCGACGAAGTACTCGACAACGTGAACGCGGCTTACGAGGCGCGCATAACGGACGATATCAAACGCGTCGCCGAACGCTCGGTGAAAGACGACTTTCTCGGCATTCGTACGAAGTTGTACCGCGCCGATCCGAAGCGGTATAACGAGTGGTCGGGCGATCTTTCCGAAGCCGAATACCGTTTCGACATAAAAGTAAGGGTAGTCTGATAAATCCGCAATATTCGTCGGTGACGGAATGTTATTCTTATCATTGATGAATAGTAAGAAGCTGATAAAAACAATCATAGTTCACATGCTGACGTTGGCGTTTCTCGTCGTATCGTGTAACGCGACGGTACTCGGAACGCGTCCGTTCGGTTTTGCCGTTCATCTGGCGATACTGATCGGCGGCGGGTCTCCGCTGGCGTCGCTCTATTTTGTTGCGGCGGCGGTGCTGACGGGAATGTCGGTGCCGTCGCTTGCCGTAAGCGCGGCGCTCGGCGCGCTCGGTGTCGTGACCGATATGGCGGTGCGGTTTTTGCCCTCGGTAAGACGCAAGAAACTGTGGCGCACGATAACCGACATTGCGCTTCAGTCGTCGGTGTACGGCGTTCTGATGTGGCTTTTCGGCGGCGTGCGGCTCGTCGTCATTCTGTCCGTACTTATAGGAGTGATCGCGGGAGTACTCATTTCGTTTGCCGCGCCGCTTCTTGCTACGGGGAATTTCGTCCGCCCGAATTCTTTCGAATCGGCGGGGCTTGCGGCGTTCTGCACGGTAATATTTGCCGGACTCGAGCGCGTACATATAGTTGTTTTTCCCATAGCGCGGCTCGCATTCGCGTTATTCGTGCTGATGATGTGCAAATGCCGAGGCGGCAGGGGCGCGCTCATAGGCGGTATTCTTGCGGGGCTGGGCGGCGCTTTTCCGGGCGCGGACGCGTCGGTGTTCGTGGTATGTTCGCTGTCCGCTTTCGCGGCTGCGGCTTTTGCGGACGGATTTCGTATTCTGCCTGCGTTGGCGCTTCCGCTGGGACTGACCGCTGCGAGCTGTT
>CAJUKR010000006.1:0-31218 GCA_910587025.1 uncultured Christensenellaceae bacterium | reverse complement strand
TATGACGGCTATGCTCTGGGATCTCGCCGCCGTCGGAACGGGATCGGTATTATTCGTATGTCTGCCCAAAAAAGCGGCGGACGGTATACGGGCGTTCTTCAGACCCGCAGACAAACTTTTGCCCGAAATTGCGGCGGCGGGTATGGGCAGAAAACTTCCCGAACGGCTTTTGCGCACGTCGGAAGCGCTCGGAGAGATGAGCCGACTGCTTTCCGAGGATTCGGGCGACGGAAATACGGGACTGGTCGTTTCGGCGGTGACCGACGCGCTTCTCGACGTATGCCGCGCGTGCGACAAACGCGCGACGTGCGAGCTTGCCGCGGACATGCCGAGGCTTGCCGCGGATTACGTAAACGGTGGCGGCAGTCTGAAAAGCAACGTGCTTTCCATGCCGTGCATATTCGGCGGGCGTTTGCTCAGAGCGGCGGGCGACAGCGCGGACGCGGTGAAAGCCGTTGCGGAGAACGGCGAACTCGAAGGTCAGAGTTCTTCGAGCTATGCCCGTCGGCTCGATTCGCTTCGCCGTCTGCTCATAAGACTGTCGAAAAGCGTAGCGGAAGATTATCGCTACGATCCAGATATGTCCGAAAAACTCGCGCGCGACCTGTCCGAGTTCGGAGTGCCGTGCGGCGGGGGACTCATAACCAAAGAACTTTACGGCGTGGTGCTCGTTCCGAGGGACACGGAGCGGAGCGATATAGAACGCGCCGCGTGTCGGGCGGTCGGCAGGGTCAAAGTGGATCGCACGGACGATATAGCCCCGGGTTGGACGGCGGCGGCATTCTCTCCCGAGGGCGCGCTCGACGTCGTATACGCGGTGGCGCAGACTCCCAGACAGGGCAACACCGCGACGGGCGACTCGTATTCGGCGGCATCTGACGGTAACCGCGCGCTGTTGTCGCTCTGCGACGGAAGCGGAACGGGCAGGGGCGCGGCGCGGCTTTCTCAGGCTACGTTATCGCTTCTCGAAAGCCATTACCGCGCGGGCTTCGACGCGGAGGACGGCATAGCTTCGGTAAACTCCTTCCTCGCTTCGCGTGCGGGAGAAGAATTCTCCGCGCTCGACGTCGTGTCCGTCGATCTGACCACCGGCGATGCGGATATAATCAAAGCCGGCAGTCCCTCCACATTTCTTCTTCGCGGCGACGGCATGACGCGCATAGACGGTTCGGCGCTTCCCGTCGGCGCGCTCGAAACTGCTTCGTACGCGCTCGCGAAAAAGCGTCTGCGTCCCGGCGACGTGATAGTGCTCGTAAGCGACGGGGTATCCGACGCTTTGCCCGATCTTCCCGAAACGATAGCCGCACAGTCGCGGCTGAACGTCAGGCGTATGGCGGACGGTATACTCGCGGCGGCGGTCAAAGGCGGCGTGCGCGACGATATGTCCGTACTGGCTGCGAGAATAATCGAGCGCGGAAACGGTTGATTTTCTCTACGCGTAGTGGTATAATCCGTAATGAGGATATTATGGTAAGACTGCTTATTGTAAGACATGCGAAAACGGAATGGAATAAACTCGGTAAGATTCAGGGCATGAGCGATGTCCCGCTTGCCGAAGAAAGCCGCGTTGCGGCGAGAGAAGCGGCGGCCGCATTCCGCGGTTACGACATAGCCGCCGTATATACGTCGCCGCTTGTCCGCGCGAGGGAAACGGCGGAGATCATAACGAACTACGAGCGGCAGATAATTACGGATTCGAGATTGCTCGAACGCAACTTCGGCACGTTTGAAGGCCGTACGTACGATGAACTCGGGTTATTGGATCACAGCCGACTTTTTTACGAACTCGATTCCGACGTATACGCGGAGCCGAGCGCGGAGATGTTCGAGCGCGCGCGTTCGTTTGTACTCGATATGCTCGAATTCTACGACGGGAAAACCGTGCTCGTCGTAAGTCACGGCGTGTGTATTTCTTTCTTGCTTTACGCGGCGACGCACGACAGGTGGGATGAGAAATCGTATACTCTGAACTACATAAAAAATCTCACCGCAACGATCGTCGAGGTGAGCGAATGATCTCGATCGTATTGATAGAACCCGAAATTCCCGCAAATACGGGCAATATTTCGCGTACGTGCGCCTGCACGGGTATGACTTTGTACCTCGTCGGCAAACTCGGTTTCGAAATCAGCGAGTCGAGAGTCAAGCGCGCGGGACTGGATTATTGGGATAAAGTGGATGTGCGTCGCGCCGACAGTATAGAGGAACTTTGGGCGATGTACGGCAAGGAAAAGTTTTTCTACTTCACGACCAAAGCCGAAAAGCGTTATACCGACGTATCTTATCCGCCCGACGCATTCCTCGTGTTCGGCAAAGAAACCAAAGGACTGCCCGAGGATCTGATCGAAGATAACTTCGACCGCGCCGTTCGCATACCTATGCGCAGCGAACTCAGATGTCTGAATTTGTCCAACAGCGTCGCGGTGGCGGCTTACGAGGCGCTTCGAAGTCACGATTTTTTCGGTATACTGAAATAAACCAAACGACGGCTGACGTCGGCGCAATTTCGAGCGTCGGCGTTTTTGTATCTCAAAAAGCCGTTGCATTGCGTCGGCGTTTATGATATAATATACGCATACACAGGAATAAAACAAGAAAGGAGATCCGAATGCAACCCAAAAAACTCGGCTTCGGGCTTATGCGGCTTCCGCTTACCGACCCGAACGACGAAGGCGCGATAGATATCGAGCTGACGAAAAAAATGGTAGACAAGTTTATCGAGCGCGGTTTTACATACTTCGATACCGCCTGGATGTACTGCGGTTTTAACAGCGAAAACGCGGTGAAAAAGGCGATCGTGGAGCGTTATCCCCGCGACTCGTTCACTCTTGCCGACAAACTCCACGCGGGTTTTATTCAAACCGCCGCGGATTGCGACAGGATATTTAACGAACAGCTTAAAAAAACCGGCGCCGGTTATTTCGATTATTATCTGCTCCACGATATAGGTGTACATCATTACGACATTTATACCCGTCTCGGTTGTTTCGACTGGATCATCGAGAAGAAAAAGCAGGGGCTTGTCAAAAAGATCGGTTTCTCTTTCCACGACAGCGCAGAACTTCTCGACCGAGTGCTTACCGAGCACCCCGAATTCGAGTTCGTACAGCTTCAGATAAATTATCTCGATTGGGAAAGTACGGCTATACAATCCCGACTTTGTTACGAAACCGCGACGCGTCACGGTAAACCGATCATAGTTATGGAACCGGTCAAGGGCGGCACGCTTGCCCGCGTTCCGGAAAAAATCGAAAAGGCGTTCAAGGCGCACAGTCCGGATATGTCTGTACCGAGTTGGGCTATACGTTTCGCCGCGGGACTCGATAACGTATTTATGGTGCTTTCGGGAATGAGTGATATGGCGCAACTGCTCGACAACATCGGATATATGGAGAACTTCGAACCGCTTTCGGAAGACGGGCTTGCGCTCGTGAAAGCGGCTGCGGATGAGATAAATTCGAATATAGTCGTACCTTGTACGGGGTGTTCGTACTGTACGGACGGTTGTCCCATGCGTATTGCGATACCGCGGTATTTTTCTCTGTATAATGCGGATATGCAGCAACGGGATAAGGATTGGACTCCGCAGTGCGAGTATTATATGAACCTGACAAAAAATTTCGGCAAGGCAAGCGAATGTATAGAGTGCGGTCAGTGCGAAGGCGTATGCCCTCAGCATCTGCCCATAATAAAGTATCTCAAAGACGTGGCCGAGAATTTCGAAAAACAGTCATGACGTCGGACATCGCAACAGCGAGATCGCTTCTCGCCGGAAACGTTACTTGCGCGTTTGCGAAGGGGAATAAAACGTTCGTACGGACGGAACGCGGAGTCGCTCCGCTTCTCGCTCTTATAGACTCGGGAGAGGATTACGGCGGCTTTTCGGCGGCGGACAAAGTGGTCGGAAAGGCGGCGGCGATGCTGTACGTCAGACTGGGAATAAAAGAGCTTTACGCGGGCGTGCTCGGAGTTACGGGCGCGGAAGTACTGTATCGTCACGGCATAAGATACGATTACGGCACGCTTACGGATCGGATAATCAACCGTGCGGGCGACGGATACTGTCCCATGGAGCTTGCCGTGGAAAACGTAAGCGACGCCGAAGAAGGCGAGCGAAAAATCCGCGCGCGATCGAAAGAATTGCGCGATTGATCCGATCGGTGATATTCGTAAACGGGAGGAGATGCTATGTCAGATAGTTTATCTTTAGGCAAAAAAATTTCGGAACTCAGAAAGAAATTCGGTTTGACGCAAGACGAATTCGGTCAAAAGATAGAGGTTTCGAGACAATCCGTAGCAAACTGGGAGAAAAATATCAGTGCGCCGAAATCGGATAAAATTTTGGATATTTGTCGCGCTTATGATATAAGTCCGAATTATTTTTATAATACGGAAATTGCCGCAACCGTCGCGGAAAATACTGAATTACGGTATAATAGCGGCGGCTCTTTTATAAGTGCGTTATTCGGAGTTTTATATTTTTTCGTACCAGTTGCTTGCTTATCTGTTTTTGTTATTTCCGCGATCTTGCTTTGGTCGGGAAGCGAATTCCGCGAGTCGGATACGGGGAAAGGATTTCTTATGGCATTGACCGTTCTTGCGGCGATTCTGTTTGTTTGTATAATTATTCTTATTATACGAAAAGTGTATGCCGTGATCGCACCGAATAACGAAAGTAAATAAAAATAGCGCAATGTAAACCAAAACTGCGCATAATGTAAAGAAAAGTTTTTGAAAAATCATTCCGATTGTTTTATTATATATTCAGAATAAAATTTATGCAAATGGATTCTGAACATTTAGAATTATTCGGAGGATATTTATGTTAAAAATTTTGGCTACATGTTTTTTATCTTTTGTAATTACGGGAAGTGCTTCTGGCATTGTATCAATTGATACATACGGTGCCGCTTATGATACGTCATCTATAAACTATTCGGAACAAGAGGTGAATTGGTTTTGGGTTGGATTTATCGGAAGACATGAAATGATAAAAATAGAAACTTGTGAAGATCTTGGGATTCAAAGTATTCAGCAATTGTCTCGTATGTATGATGCCAATACGCTTACCGATTTTACTTTTAGTGAATCGTTTTCGACAGTCGAAACGACTACAGTTTCAACAACAATACAAGTTTCATCAAGTATAAGTACAGGTTTGCAAGTACAGGCTGGTATTCCTGGAGCTAAAATCACCGATAATGCAAAAGTCGAATCGGTATACACTATTGCGTCTACATCAACATATACTGCCAGTGAAACAAAAACCAGTTCAGTAACATATACAGTTAAACAGGAGATTGTCGACGGAAAAGTTTTTGCTCTTTGTATGGCTGCACATGTTTATAAAGTTACTTGGCAAACATGGATGTGGGACGATTGGTGGTGGGGAGATTTTGAAGTGGAAGATAGCAGAAGCACTCAAGTTGCATATATAACTGTCGATCCTTATGTAACTATTATGTATAATGATTGGAGCTTGGCGTGATGAAAAGAATTCGCTTAATTTCAATAATTACTTCCGCTTTATTTGCCGCGGTAATTTTTGCTTCGTGCGGAGTTTCCGGATATTTGCCTTCCGAAAGCGATTACTTTATTTTCGGAGACGTGTATAGGGTTTTTACTCCGAGCGGAGAACCCGAAGAATCAAAAGGTTTCGGGCTTAATTCGTTGATGTTTCCGACGAAAGGCATTTCCGCTGTGGAAATCGATGTAAGCGAAAGTTATGCGGAAAAAAGTTTATTCTTTTATGATACGGAGAGCGTGAACCGCGACGGTATAATCGCGGTGTATAACCATCTCGGTATCTCGGATTATTCGTTATGCGATGAGCCTAAGGCTTGCGGTTTTACCGGTCTTTATACATTCAACGAAAAAATCAAACTGAACGAAACCCGAATGACGGTATCTCTTGACGGTAAACCCGATTTTACGGTATACGGCGACGTATCGGATGTAACGATCTATACGTTCGATTATGAAGATAGGGACTGCGCAAAAGGTTGCGTTTCGGATGTCGGTAATTTTACGGTTATACTTTGCAAAACGCCGTATCTCGGTACATTTACCGTATACGGCGGTTAAGCTGAAAATTTAATTTATTTATGTCTGTATGGGGTGTGGCTTATGTGTTCGCGGCCGATTAAAAGCGCCGCGAACACATTTTTATATTTTCGGTACGAAAATGCCGAAGCCTTATTTGCCGAATTCGGTCATTACCTGTTCGACGACTTCGCCGCCGTTGTCGACGGTTGCGCATAATTCTTTTCTCTCTTTTCTGTCGATTTTTTCCAGACGGCGGCGTTCTTTTCTCGAACTCTTCATGAGAAGGAGATGCATGAGTGCGATACCGCCTATATAGAATACGGCATAGAACACGCGTACGCTGTCCGCAAGTATCAGGCAGGTGAGGAGCATACAGCCCGCGCCGATAACTGCGGTGAATACGTCGCTTACGCCCGAAAATATCTTGCTTCCGATCTTGTTCTGAAGCGAAAGCACGAGCGCGTAAGCCAGGCGGGTGAGCATACCTTCGCCGACGAGCAGGAAAAACAGTACGGTCTGAATTACGACGTCCGTCATTTGAATATCCTCCCGAACAATCCTTTTTTACCGACCGTATATTCCATACGATCGACTTTTCCGTCGAAAGTGAGCGTGCCGTCCGCTTCCGAGAATGCTACGATATGCAGACCGTTGCCGCGTACCGTAAACGCGCCTTCGCTCGTGACCGCGTTGATAAACGTTGCGGACGAGTCGATTACTTTTTCCACGCCCGTCACGAGAGCGCGACTGCGCGATTCGAGCGTAACGGTATGCTTGGGTTTGATTTTCGTTTCCATGATAAAAGAGTATTCCGCACATTGCCGCAATATGACAAACGGCGTAAAAAATCGCCGTCGTGCAAACGCTTGACAAACGGAGTGCGATAGGAATATAATCTATTTATGACGGAAAAACAGAAAAAAATCACGGCGATAATTACGGTAACGGCGATCGTGCTGTTGCTTATTTCGGTTGTCGCGCTGGTATATAATCTCATCTCGCTCGGAGTGCTCGAGGCACGCAAAGCCGAACTCGAAGCGCGTAGCGCCGAACTTCAGGCTGTCATCGAAGACAACGAGAACGAGATCGAATACAAAAGCACTTCGGACTATATCGAAAAATACGCGCGCGATTATCTCAATATGAAGTACGAGGACGAGGAGGTTTACGAAGCCTCGTGAGCGCGGCGGTTATCGATATAGGGAGCGGGAGCGTCAGACTTCTTCTCGGCGGAAAAAAGATCACCGTTATGACGAAACTCGGAGAAGGTCTTAACGCTACCGGTCGATTGTCCGAACCCGCGATGAAACGCACCGTTTCAACGATAAAGGATTTTGCGCAGACGGCTCGCATGGCGGGCGCGGACGTGTATGCGTTCGGTACGGAAGCCGTACGCGCGGCGGCGAACCGTTCCGAATTCCTTTCTGCGGTCGCATCCGAGTGCGGTGTCCGCGTCGAGATCATAAGCGGTTACGAGGAAGCGGAAATAGCGCTTCTCGGCGCTTGTCCGGACGGAGAAGCTACGGTCGTCGATATAGGCGGCGCGAGCGTGGAGATCGTATGCGGCGAAGGAAATAAGTTGTCATATGTCAAGTCGTTGCCGCTCGGTATGGTCAGATTAACGGAACGTTCGGGCGGCGATCCCGAACTTATGCGTACTTATGCGACCAAAGGCATATTCAAATACAAAGGCGTGAAAGTGTCGGGCGAGCTTATCGGCGTGGGCGGAACGTTTACGTCGCTCGCGGCGATGGCGCTCGGACTCAAAAAGTACGATGCCGATAAGGTGCACGGTTATGTGCTTACGCTTGCCGAAGTCAAAGAAATGCGCGACAGGCTCGTCGAAGCGGGGAATCCGAAAAAGATAGCCGCGCTTTATCCGGTGCTTCCCGCGATGAGAAGCGAACTTATAACGGCGGGGGCGATCTTTGTGATCGAATTGCTCGGTTATCTCGGCGTAGACGGGATCAAAATAAGCGATGCGGACAATCTCGACGGCTTCGTGCGATATAAAAAATTGACGGTCTGATATAATGTGACATAAAATCAAACAAGCGGTACTTTAGTGTACCGCTTGTCTTTTTTCTTGAATATCCGCCATTTGCTTTACATGAGCGGGGAAGTCTTATAATCTTTTATTCTCGCCCTCGTTACGCTTGCGACGTTGCCGTCCGCATTCGTTTCGAAATCGAGCGTCTGGAGCAGGACTTTTGAAGTGGTTTCGCCTACGTAGTCGAACCCGACCTGCGAGTAATAAAGATATCTTACCGTGCCGCTGTTGGCATTCGAATATTGCATTCCGACGAGTACGGCGGGGAACGCATAGCCGCGGAAGTGGTCGTTTACTTCGGGATTGCTTTCGTTCGGTACGTCTTTTTCGTAATAATCTATCTCGCCTTCGTCGAAATATCTGTCGATGAATCCGCCCGGCGTTTTGTCCGCGTTTATACCGCCGACCTCTCCTACGCCGCTTGCGACCTGGAACGCCATCGCGCGGTAATTTTCACCGCCGTCGATTCCCGTATAGACCGAATTGCGGATGTTGACCGTCGAACTTCCGCCTGCGGCGAGCGACGTATGCGCGCGGAGCACGTAATAAAGAGTTTCGTTGTCGTAAGCCTTTTCTTCGTTTTTAAGATCGGTTTCGACTTTTTCGTATCCTTTTTCGTTAGACTCGAAGATGTTTTTGTAATTCACATAATCAGCTGTGGCGGTGTACTCGAGCCCTGACGATTCGTATCTGACCGTTTTATAAGAGAAAACCGGCATAAGCGACGAAGTCTTGAACAGCGCGACGCTTCCGATCTCGTCCGTTTTGCCGTCCGAGTATTCGAGTCTGTATGCGGTATAGAGCACGGTATAAGAACCGGCGGCTTCGGACAGCTTTTTCGCGCCTCTCGGAGCGAGTTTTTCGGCAAAGTATTCGCTTGCGCCGCCTATGACTTCGATCTGATCCGATTCGTAAATATTGCCGCGTACGGTTATGAGCGTAGTGGAGTATTCTCCGCGCGCTTCGATATTTTCTTCGTCGAGCGCAGCGTTGTTCGACGCATCGCCGCTCGTTTCGAACCGATCGACTTCGTATGCTATATATTCGTAATCGTTACTGTTTGCCCACGGTTTTGCCGAAGCGATCGGAGGCGCGGCAGTGCCGCCGCAACCGAACATTCCTCCGCTTCCGCAACCGAACAAAAACATGCTCGATAAAAGCAGGCATCCTATAATAGTAAAAGCTTTTTTCATGTACAGCTCCCGGATTTTCCGAATTTTCCCGTATATTTTACCACAAATAACTTGCTTTGTCACCTTAATTCGGGTATTATGTTTGTATATGAAAGAAAAAATTATTTCGGATTCCTATTACGGGTCGCTCGTTGCCGCGGTCGATAAACTTTCGGAGCGCGAAGTATCGCTCGGAAAGCGTCATATCCTGATCGTTCCCGACCGTTGCACGCTGACCGCCGAGCGCATGATATGCGACAGATTCGGCGGTGTTTTCGACGTGACCGTAACGACCTGGAGCCGTTTGCTGCGCGGGAAAGTTTCGCTCGATTATTTGCCCAAGCAGGGGAGCGTAATGCTTATACGCCGCATACTCGAGGAGAAAAAAAAGGAACTGAAATGTTATAAAAAGAGCGCGCTTGCCCGCGGATTCGCCGCCAAGCTGTACGAATCGATCGGTCAGCTTGCCGTATGCGAGATCACTCCCGACGAAGTACGAGCGCGCGGCGGGGAAAGAGCGGAGGACATCGCGCTCGTATATTCCGAATATCTCAGGCTGACGGGCGGAATGTACGTCGATTCGGCGGGTAAAATGAAACTACTCCGCGAATATCTCGAAGACTCCGATTTTCTTTCGGGTGCGACCGTATACATATCCTGTTTCGACGCTTATACCAAACAGATGCGGAATATTATCGACGTTATGGAGCGTAAGAGCGACGGCGTGTACATATTCGATACCGAGGCGAAGTATTCGTTCGGCGACGTCGAAGTATATGCCGCTTCGTCGCCAGTGCTTGCGGCGAAAGAGGTCACGCGTTTCGTAATAACCGAAATGAAATCGGGGATCGCCGCAAGCGACATATGCGTAGTCACTTCGGGCAGTCCGGACGATCTCGTAAGAATTATGGGCGAAAATGAAGTGCCTTATTCCGCGCCGATCACGCTTCCGCTTTCGGGTCATCCGCTCGGTAGATTTCTTTCTCTTGCGCTCAATCTTCCGATAAGGGGGTACAGGGCGTCCGACGTGGTGCGGCTGACCAAGAATCCGCTGTCGGGCGCGGACAAATCGGACAGCGACGCGCTGGAAAGATATGCGGCGCGCTACGGGATAAGTTACAAACTGTTTCTTTCTCCGTTTACGCTCGGTCTTGACGGATCGGACGGCGAGCGCGAGCTGGCGTTATGCGCGGAAAGGGCGCGCGGCATAGCCGCCCGCATAGCGCGATTCATAGGAAAAGGCGACGTTTTCGGTGAGATCGAAGATCTGATCGCGTATGCCGAAACAAACTGTCCCGATGGGCTGAAGCGCGAGGACGAAGGCAGGGCAAACCCGTTCGAAAAAGCCCGTTCGCTCGTATCGCTGTGCCGCGACGTTATGCCGTCCGCGCCCGCTCGCGTTATAATCGATTCGCTTCTCGAGGGTATGGCGACGCTCGAGCTTGCCGCCCGTCCGAAGATAACGGGTGCGGTGGAGATCGGCGGAGAGCGCGATTTCCGCGCGCGCAGGTTTTCCCGCGTGATCGTCGCCGATTTCGACACCGACGCGCATCCGTCCGTCACTCCCGATTCCGGGCTTATTTCCGACGAGGATATCGAACGATTGCGCGCGCTCGGCACCGAAATATCGCCTACCACCGCCGAAGTGAACCGCCGCGCCCGCGACGAGTTTTTCCTGTTGCTGTCGGGCGCGGAAAAAGTGCTGCTTGTTCATACGGACAAGACGGGAGCCGCGCTCGGCGCGATAACGCCCAAAGCGAAAAATGTAACTTTCGTCAGCGGCGAACAGGCGGCGGCCGATCTCGAAACCGCCGAAGACGCTTCGTCGTTCTTAAAAGCGTGTCCTACGCTCGGTATGGTTACCGAACAGTACCTTTCGGTGCGGGCCGGGCTTTCGGAAAACATGACCGTCCCTATGTATTTTCCTTACGCCGAGCGTCTGGTAGGAAAGACCGCGAACTCTTATTCCGTGCCTCCTCCGCCCGTCGAAGCCGAGGAAGCGGGTAGGCTCATGCTTTCCGATTCGACGAAAGTGAGTCAGCTCGAAACGTATTTCGCCTGTCCGCTCAAGCATTTTTTCAGGTACGGACTCAAATTGAAAAAGCCCGAAACGGGCGACCTCGAGCCTGTCGACGTCGGAAGTCTGCTTCACGCCGTCGCGGAGAATTATATAAAGATAATGGACGATACCGATCCCGAAACGGCGGCGAAGAAATTACTCGCCGAAGCCGTCGAAGCGTCGGGCAAGAGCGATACGGCGGATCCGCGCACGGTGGAAATACTGAGCCGTGAAGCGGTCGGGCTTTGTAAGGCTATACTCGGACAGATCCGCGCCGGATCGTTCCGTCCCGTTGCTACGGAGCAGGAATTCGGTTTCGAGGGAAGTAAACTGCGCGGAATCGATTTAAGCGTTCACGGCAAAAAGATCGGACTGCGAGGCAAGATCGACAGGATCGATACCTGCGGAAAGCTCGCGCGGCTTATAGACTATAAGACGGGCAGCGTGAAATTCAGGCTCGGCGAACTGAAGTGCGGCGTGAAGATCCAGCTGCTCGTATATCTCGCCGTTCTTATTCGGGCGGGGTATGATCCCGCGGGGGCGTTCTATTTTTCCACGCTTTCCGATTTCGGACAGAGCGAACCTTATCTTCTCACCGGGGTATGCGCAAACGACGAAGAAGTGCTTGCCGCCGTCGATCCGAATATTGCCGAGCGCGGCGAAAGCGGGATAATCAAAGTGAAGAAGAGCGGCAAGTCGTTCTATGTCGCAAACAGGGAAACCATGGACGACGTGCGTATGCTTGCCGATTACGCTGTGCGCATCGCGGAAAAAGCCGCAGAGGAAATATCCGACGGATTTATATCGCCGTCGCCTTACGGCGGATCGTCCGACGCCTGCGCGTATTGCGAATACTCGGATGCTTGCGGCTATGAGGGCGACAAGCGCGTGCCGCCGAGCGCGGCGCTTCACGTCGCCGCGGACAAAGGGGAATGACGAAGTGGAGTGGACAGCCGAACAAAAGAAAATAATCGGATACGGCGCGGGCAATCTGCTCGTATCCGCAAGCGCGGGCAGCGGAAAAACCACCGTTATGCTCGGGCGCATTCTCAGGCTGATAGAAGAAGGGTACAGTCTGAAAAAAATGCTCGTTTCCACCTTCACCGTTTCCGCCGCCGACGATATGCGTGCGAAACTTGCCGAGCGCCTGCGCGAAAAAACAGCCGAAACGGGGGATCGGCGTTACGCCGACGAACTCGAGTATCTTCCGTACGCGGATATATGCACGTTGCACAAGTGGTGTCAGAAGCTCATCCGTAAATATTTTTATGTGACGGGCGACGATCCCGCGTTCGAGATCGCGGAAGAAAACGAATGTTCGGTCATGCGCGCCGAAGCCGTTACGCGAGCTCTCGAAGAAGCGTCGGAAGACCACGAATTCGAAGCGGTCTGCCGTCCGTACATACGCCGCAGAAGCAACGCGCCGCTTAAGCGCATGATCCTCGGGATATTGTCGTTTGCCGACGCTCAGCCTTCGGCGGAAGAATGGCTGTCGCACGCCGCGGATGCGTACTCGGACGGCGAGTCTTGCCGCGAGTTTCTTGCCTCGGTCGCCGCGGAAAAATTCGCGTCGATTGCCGAAGAAGCGGACAGGCTCGAAGAAGCGGCCAAACGGCTCGGTCTGGACAAAGCGGCGCAGCTTATCGACGAGTTGCGCGCCAAAGCCGCGGGCGCGGATATAAAATATACGGTTGCGCGCGGGATAAGCGCGATCAAACCCGAGTTCGACGAATTGAAAAAACGCGTGGAAAAATATACGTGTTTTCTCGATGAGGTTAATTCGGCGCGAGATGTCGAGGCGGCGCGGGACGCGCGGCTGTTCCTGTCCGTCGCTCGACGCGCGGGCGAATTGTACGCGGAAGCGAAAGCGGAAAAAGGCAAACTCGATTTTGCCGATCTAGAACGCCGCGCCCGAATAATTCTGTCGTCGCCCGAGGGCGAGGAAGTGCGCGCGTCGCTCACTCACGTGTTCATAGACGAATACCAGGACATAAACCCGCTTCAGGAAAGCATAATCAATCTTGCGGGCAAGGACAATCTGTTCTTTGTCGGGGACATCAAGCAAAGTATATACGCTTTCCGTAATTGTACGCCGTCGGCGTTCGCTGCAAAGCGCGAAGAACTGTCTGCGGGCGGCGGAACGGTGGAACTGAATAAAAATTACCGCTCCGCGGCGGGTATACTCCGCTTCGCCAACGCCTTGTTTTCGCGTATCATGACGTCGCGTTTCGGCGGTGTGGATTATGCCGAGACGGCTTGTTTCGTCACCGAAAAGTCGGACGGCGACGATAAAAGCGTGGAAATAATCATGACCGAAAAACCGTGCGCGGTCAAAGAAAAGACGGATTTTTCCGAGGTGTACAGCGTGCGGGATCACATAGCGTCGGAAAAGCGCGGCAAGCGCGAAGCCGAGGCGGACGCGGTTACGGAAAAGATCGTGGAACTTCTCGAAACGAGAAGCTGCGACGAGATAGCCGTACTCGTAAGATCGCGCGGCGCGCTGAGCGATATGATCGCGCGCAATCTCCGTCAGATAGGAGTACCCGTTTCGCTGAGCAGCAAACTCGGCGTAAGCGACGGACGGATCAATTCGTTGCTGTTGTCATATCTTCGCTTGCTCGATAACTTCCGCGACGACGTGTCGCTCGCCGCCGTCATGCGCAGTCGTATAGGCGGATTTTCGGACGCGCGACTTGCGTCGATTCGCGCGTCTCATCCCGAATGCGCGTATTTTTACGAATGCGTGCTGAAAGAAGAAAGCGACCCCGATATCGCGGCGTTCCTCGCCGACGTACGCGGTTATACCGAGCTTGCCGGATATATGACGGTGGGCGGACTGGCGGGACGTATAACGTCGGACAAAAAATTGTTTTTCACGGCAATGTCCGAAAATCTCGGCATTTCCAAAGCGGACGGTCTCGGACGCCTGCTTGCGCAGATGAACTCTTACGGCGGAACGCTTTCCGAATATCTCGAGTATTTAAGCGCAAACGAGCCGTATGTCGATGTGCCGCCTCAGCCGGGCAGCGTGCGCATCATGACCGTACACGCGTCCAAAGGGCTCGAGTTTCCCGTCGTGCTTATGTGCGGGCTCGGTTCGCAGTTCAGATCGGACGCGGACGGCGGCGTGATAGCCGACGGCGATTTCGGGCTCGGGCTTTCGTCGCGCGTGGCGGAAACGGGCGAAACGATACCGTCGTTGCCTTTGCTTGCGGCGCGCGAGCGGAAAAAGAGAGCGGAGCTCGAAGAGGAAATGCGCGTGCTTTACGTCGCGCTTACCAGAGCGCGGGACAAATCGGTGCTGTTTCTGCCCGATGCGGACTATAAACCGAAAAATCCCGACGAATGCGGTTGCTATGCCGACTGGATATATCCGTCCGCCGTGGCTCACGGCTTTGTTCGCGGAGTAAAGCACATCGATGCGGATTTCGCGCCGTCCGTACCCGCAACCGTAAACGAGCGTACGCTCGAAAAAATGCGCGAATATCTGACCGCGCCGTTTGCCGGAAAAGCGCGCGAAATAAAAAAATCGGTCACAGGGCTTCTGACCGAAATCGACGATGACGGCGAAAAGTATTCGCCGCCCGCGTTGATCGTGGACGGAGAGTACGACGGACAGGGCGACAGAGAAACGGCTATGGCTCGCGGTACCGCGTTCCATGCCTGTCTTGAGGCGTTCGATTACTCGATGCCGTTTGACGCTCAGTCCGAAAGATTGTCGGAAATAGAAAATATCGGTCTTGTCGATAAGAACAAACTTGCCGCGGCTTTCGACGCGATAGGCGAAGAAACGAGGGGCGCGGAAATCTACCGCGAACAGCCGTTCCTGTTTTTTGCGGACAATATCGAAGGTGCTGACGACGGCGTGCTCCTTCAGGGTGTGATCGACCTGCTTGCCGTGCGCGGCAACGAAGCGGAAATAATAGATTACAAGACAGGATTCGTGACCGACGACCGTCGCGAAAAATACGAGCGGCAATTGAACGTTTACGCCGCCGCGGTCGAAAAAGTCCTCGGACTGAAAGTGACGAAAAAAAAGATATATCTTATCGACGGCATGAAATTCATGTGATAAAAACCGAGTTTGCGGCGATTGGGAATAATCGGCGAATAAAACGATAACGATACTTGCGGAGTATAACGGCAAACCCGTAGAAGAAGGAGGTTTTCGGAATGACGGTACCGATGTATACACGGTGAATGTACTGATCGTGGGGGGATATCGGAAGAATATAATCATTGAAAAACAGGTTACCGCGTCTGCGGTAACCTGTTTTGTGTGACTTAAATTTATTTACGAAATTTTGTTTACAATGCGGACATGGCGAGTTTTACGACGGCGCCGCGGTCTCTGGCTTTGTCGATGAGTTCTCCCGTAACGAGCGCGCCCTTCGCGGCGACTAGCCGTCCGTCTATGTCGTTTACGTCTTCGCCGAGCGTGCGACCTACGAGGAAAGAGTATTTTCCCGTCCCCGTGATACGCACGGTATTGTCCGTTGCTTTTTCTTCTTCCTCGTTCTTTTCGCGTGGCGGGCGGGGTGCGGGGACTCTCTTCTTTTTCTGCGCCAGTTTTGTTTTGCTTCCCGGCAACTTGAATACTATAAGGTCGTCCGAGCGGGATAATATATCGCCGATCGGGAATACGCGCTTTCCGCAACGCAGGGTCTCCACGTCGAAGTTATTGCTTATGTCGACGTCTGTTACTTTGCCGTAATCTTCTCCGTCCTCTCCGAATGCAGGCAGATTGATGGGCGATAAGGCGGACACGGGATAGCACATTACGAGCGACTCGTCGTATTTGACAGTTACGGTGCCGTGCGTGTGCGCAGATACGCGACTGACGTCGAGGTACTTTCTTTCGCAGTCGTCCTCGTCTTCCATGAGTACTTCCAGAGCTTTTATTTTTTTACAGTCCGACGACGGAACTATACCGCCGACCGTGCCGCAGATTTCCGCCGAGCCGAGTACGAGTACACGGCTGCCGATAAGTTCGCTTGCTTTCATAAAAATGCCTCCGCTTGCCTTAATGAAGTTTCGCACAAGTTCATGCGGCAATATTGCTGCCGATTTGTGCGAATGCGTGCCGCAATATAACGCACCCGTAGCGCCGCTACGCGCACAACATATTGTGTTCGCCTCGCCCGAATCGTCGACGCAATCTTGCTCGCGTCGCTTATGCGGAACTTGCCTTAAAGGTTTACTGGATAATCGTATGCGCCGCGGCGCGCGTTTATTCCAAACGCTTGACAAACTCCGCATTAAAGTTTTACAATATCATCATAATAAAATCGGGAGGTTACACGAATGATAACGAAAGATATGACTATAGCTCAGGTAATCGAAGAAAAGGAAAACTGCGCTCCGGTATTTATGGAATTCGGAATGCATTGTCTCGGTTGCGCGATCGCTCACGGCGAAACCGTCGAGCAGGCCGCCGAAGTTCACGGTATCGATCTCGGCGCGCTTATCGACGCGCTCAACAAAGCGTGATTTCGACAGATCCGTTTTTAAGATGAAGATCATTGTCGGACTGGGAAACCCGGGCGATAAGTATGCATATACTTATCATAACGTCGGCTGGCTTACCGTCGACGTGCTTGCCGATCGTCTCGGCATAAAGCTCTCTTCCAAGGAGTGCGCTTCGCTGACGGGAGTAAAGTCGATCGGCGGAGAAAAAACGGTGCTTGCGAAGCCGCTTACGTTTATGAACTTAAGCGGCGACGCGGTAAAACAATTGCTCGGCAGGTACGGTGCGTCGCCTTCCGAGCTTATTGTGGTTTACGACGACATAGATATAGCAAAGGGGACTTATCGCTTTCGCGAGCGCGGCAGCGCCGGCACGCATAACGGTATGCGCGACATCATTGCGAAAATAGGCACCGAAGATTTTCGCCGCGTTCGGGTGGGCACGGGACCCGTTCCCGAGAATATCCCGCTGATTTCGTACGTACTTATGACTATACCGGACGCCGAGCGCCGCACCGTCGCGGACGGAGTGAAAGCCGCCGCTTTAAGACTGGAAACTTTGATCGGGGAATAAGCCGTTGCTACTTAAACCGCAAAACAAAATAGCCGAAGCGCTCGCCGCCGTCGGAAAAGGCAAGAACGTTTCACTGCTCGGTCTGCAAAAATACGCACGCTGGGCTGTTTTTTGTATGTCGGACAAAGCAGTGCTCGTGGAAACCGATTACGTCCGAGCGCGGGAAGCGTACGAATTTGCGTCGCACCTGGTCGACGCGGTGTTTCTTCCCGCCCGAAGCGACAGCGTCGGGTTTTCTCTCGAGCGTTTCGGACAGCTCGATTTCGACCGTGCTTCCGCGCTTGCCGAAATAGCGACGGGAAATAAAAGAGTGGTCACTTACGTCGAAGCCGCCATGCAGCTTTATCCGTCGGTAGAGGATGTGAAGCGTTCGACGGTCAGGGTCGCGGTCGGGGACGAGTGCGATCCGCAGGGGCTTGCGTCGCGGTTGAGCGCGGCGGGGTACAGGCGCACCGAACAGTTGAGCGGAAAAGGGCAATTCGCGGTGCGCGGCGACATAATAGACGTTTCGCCGGCGGGAAGCGAAGAGTATTACAGAATAGTCCTCGACTTCGACCGAGTGGACGGCATAAAACTGCTCGATCCCGAAGAACAGATAACGATCAAAAAAGCGACGGAGATGTTCGCCGCGCCTTTCGGAGAGGCGTATTATACGCCCGAGACGCTCTCCGACGCGATGCTGAAAATAAAGAAAGAAGCGTCGAAACTCTCACCCGAGGCGGCGGCTCACTTTTCCGTCATTCTCGGAGAACTCGAACTGCGCACCGTATCGGGACGACTGGACGTGCCTCTTCTTATGCCGTATATCGGTTCGGCTTCGTTTCCCGATTTTTTGCAAGGGTATAAAATTTTCATAGGCGACGCGAAGCTGTGTTACGACAACGCGGCGTTGATACTCAAAGAGCATGACAGCCGCGTCAAAGCGCTCGTAAAGTCGGGCGACGCGTTGCCCGGCGCGGCGGATCAGATCGTACGAACGGAAAAGGCGTTCGCGTTCGGCAGCGGTTCGGTTACGTTCCATACTGGCGTTTCGCAGAACAGGTTTTTCGATCCAGACGAGGTGACCGAACTGACCGATGCGCTTTTGCCCGATTATTCGCACGACTACGAACTTCTCGTCGCGGATATAAAAAATTGGACGGAACGCGGTTATGAAATAAACGTGTTCGCGGGGTCGGCGGATGCGGTGCGTTCGATCGGCGGATACATGTCCGACAAAGGCGTGCGCGTGTCGTACGGCGACGGAAGGGTCAATCTGATCGACGGAATACTGCCCGCGAGTTTTCTTCTTCACGAAAACAAACAGGTGTTTATCGGCACGAAATCAGTCGTTCCGAAATCGTCTTCTCCCGCGAGAAAGCGTCGACGAGAAAGTATGCCTCTTCCGAGCGTGGGCGATTATGTGGTACATAACACGCACGGCGTCGGCAAGTGCATTTCGGTGGAAAAGCTCGATTTCGGCGGTGCGGCGCACGATTACGTAATAATAGCTTACGCCGAAGGCGACAAACTTTATCTTCCCGTCGAAAATCTCGACAGTCTTTCGCGGTATTCGTACTCGGGCAGCGAGCCGAAGCTCAACAAACTGGGCGGCGGACAGTTTGCCCGCATGAAGGAAAAGGTCAAAAACTCCATAAAAGAAATGGCGATAGATCTCGTCGATCTGTACGGCAAACGCGCGGCGGGGCGAGGTCATGTCTATGCGCCCGAGCCTGCGCTTATGGCTGACTTTATCGCGGCTTTCCCTCACGTGGACACCGACGATCAGGCGGCGGCTACCGAGGACGTATTGAACGACCTCGCGCTCGGCAAGATCATGGACAGACTGATCTGCGGCGACGTCGGTTTCGGTAAGACGGAAGTCGCGCTCCGCGCCGCGTTCCGTGTGGCGGCGGAGGGCAAACAGGTTGCGCTGTTGTGTCCGACCACGCTTCTCGCTCTTCAGCATTGCAAGACGGCGAAAAAGCGAATGGAGAGTTTCGGCATACGCGTCGCCATGCTGTCCAGACTTAGCAAACCCGACGAAACGGCGGAAACGCTGAAAAAACTCGAGCGCGGCGAAATAGACCTTATTTGCGGCACGCACAAACTACTCGGGAAAAATATAAAATTCGCAGATCTCGGGCTTCTCATTCTCGATGAAGAACAGCGGTTCGGAGTTCGGCATAAAGAACAGCTCAAAACCATGCGGATGAACGTAAACGTGCTTACCATGTCGGCGACGCCCATACCGCGCACGCTGCATATGAGCCTTTCTGGCATACGCGACATATCCATGCTCGGCACTCCTCCTTTCGAACGTCTGCCCGTTCAGACTTTTGTCGCGGAATACAGCGACGGACTTTTGACGGACGCCCTGACTCGCGAGTATGCTCGCGGCGGTCAGTCTTTCGTTATTTATAACAGAGTGCAGGGCATAGAGAGCTTCGCCGAATCTGTAAGGCGGCTTTTACCCGATCTTAAGATCGGCATAGTGCACGGACGCATGACTCCAGAGATGTCGGAAAAGGCGATAGGCGCGTTCGCGGAAGGCGAAACCGATGTGCTGATCGCCACGACGATAATAGAAAACGGCATAGATATACCGCGCGCCAATACGATGGTGGTAATAAATTCGGATACGTTCGGGCTCAGTCAGATGTATCAGCTTCGCGGGCGAATCGGACGCGGGAACAGACTGGCTTCGGCGTATTTCACTTACGATAAAAGCAAGCAGATGACGGACGTTGCGCTTCGTCGACTCGACGCGATAATGCAGTGCCGCGAACTGGGAAGCGGATTTATGCTCGCCATGCGCGACCTAGAAATCCGCGGCGCGGGGAACGTCCTCGGTCGGGAACAGCACGGGCATATGGAACAGGTCGGTTACGATACGTACATGAAACTTCTGCGCGAGGTCATGAACGAAGCGTCCGGCAAACCGGTCGGAAAAGAGCGGGAAGTCATCGTCAGAACGGACTATAACGCGTATCTTCCCGAAAATTACGTCACAGATTCGGAATGGCGCATACGGCAGTACGGCAATATTTCGAGAATATCCGACGCGACCGATCTCAAGCGTATGGAAAGCACGATGCGCGATATGTACGGCGAACCTCCGAGCGAGGTCGTCAATCTGCTTACGGTATCGCTCGTAAAGAACAGAGCCGCAGGACTCGGCGCGGATGAAGTTTCGCTCATGAAAGGGGAAAGCTCGGTGTCGCTCCGTTACGCCCGCGACGTTTCGTCCGAGCTTATCGGTCTTGCGGAAAAATACGGAGGGTGGACGGACTTCGGCGATAAAGTGTATCTGAGGTTTGCGACCGGCAGATCGTTGGTAAAGTTCCTTATCAACTGTCCTGTTTGACCTCCGAATATAAAAAATTCGCATAATTACGATTTTGTCGCCGTTTTTCGGTTGCATTTTACCGTATGTTTGTGTATAATTGAAAAGATTATGAGCAGTGCCGTGATTTTTACGGCAACTTGCAGAGAGTAAATAATAATGAAAAGAAAAACCATTGCAAAACTTATCACTCTTATTCTTGCCGTCGTTGTCGCGGCTACCGTCCTTACGGGCTGTATCGTGAACTATAACGAGGATGAAGATCTTTCGCAGGTAATTCTCGAGGTCAATCCCGTGGAGATCAAGTATATCGTTCCGATGAAGGGCGATTATCTCGATCTTGACGGCAATAAGGTAAAGAATCCGAATAACGAACCCGGTTTCGAGACCGACGCCGAAGGCAACGTGCAGGCGGTGCTTTACGACCATGCGGGTAATCCGATCGGAAAACCGATGTTGGAGAACGGCGCGATAAAATACGAACAGGGCTCGGACGCTGTGTCAGGCGAGTATGCCGTCTTGTATGCCGTGGAAAACGGAGCCGTCACCGGCGCGACCGAATACAGATATACGGGCGTGATTAACGTGGGCGGAACAAAACTCGCGCAATGGGTAAACGTGTCCGATCATTCGGAGGAGAAAGGCAAGACCGTATACGGAAAACTGAGCGGCGTTACCTACGGTTCGGACGCGCCCGCTACGCTTGACGGCTTACCCGAGATCAAGCTCGACGAAGACGCGGACGGGAATTTTTCTTGGGAGTACCGCGCTCCGATTTTCGAGAAAGCGACGTTTACTTCCGAAAAAGAGAGTTTTTATAAAGTCACTCTCATAAACTATTTCAACAATTATGCCGCGGATATTATAAAAGATCGCGGTTATGACGTGGACGAGGCTTTCGAATACTTTATACGGAATTTTTATTCGGGCAGTCTTTCGCGCGCGGAGCAGGATGCGGCAACTCTTGCCGGCAACGTCGTTTTCGGCGTGACGGAACAGAACCGTGTTCGCCGTGCCGTCTATGACAGTATCGACAAGCGTCTCGCGATCATTTATCAGGATATTGCAGACGACTTCGGACAGACCGTTCCGAGCGTAGGCGAATCTACAGATGACAAAACGACGTATCCCGTTCCCGGCGACGAGGAAAAAGACGAGGCGTACGAAAAAGAATATAAGGTATGGAGCGTGACCGACGAGCCCGAGCGTTGCGTAGGAACGAGTCTGAGCGGCAATTTCAATTCCATGCAGCGCGAAGGCGTGCGCCGTTTCGTGGACTATATCGAAAGATCGGTCAAAGACAATTATGCGATGAGCGAGGAAGAGCGCGCGCATTATAACGACGAGATAGCCGAGATGTACAAGAAGTGCGCTACCGTTTCGGGCGTGGACGAGCTTTATACGAAGTTCTCCGAATACGACGTCGTGCACATGCTGTACGGCAACAATACCGAATATACGATAAAGCAGGACGGTTTCAAGGCATATCTCGGACGTTCGAGAAACATCACTTCCGACGTTGCTTCCGTGTATGCCGAAGAGCTTGCCAAGCAGGTAAGAGCGGCAAGCGAGAATATCGAAAATTATTATACCGCGGCTACGGGCGACGATACGGTGCTTTATTTCGCGGATAACGAGTATTTCTGGGTAAAGCATATTCTGATCCCGTTCTCCGACGATCAGAAGTCGGCGCTCGAGAAGTATAAGGCGAAAAACTCCGACGCTGCTACGGAAGCGTACCGCGAACAGCTCGGAAAACAGGTTCGCGTTTACAAGCATAAGAACGGCGAGGACGATACGTCCAGAGCGTATACTATCGATGAAGCGTGGGCGGACATCAGCGGCGCTATGCTTGCCGTAAGTTCTAACGCTTATGCCGCCGCTCGTAAGTTCGACGAGCTGATCTATACGTACAATACCGATCCCGGCATCTTCGACAACGAAATGGGTTATGCGGTCACCGCGACGCCCGAGTCCGAAGGCGGCAAGGAAGAATCGTATATGATCGAGTTCGCGAAAGAGTCGAGAGCGCTTTATAATGCTTACCGCAGAAATCAGTCGCTTCTCGAGTATAAGCAGGACAGTGCTGTTTACGGCGTGAGCAAGTATGACGAAATCCTTACGTCGGAAGTGGAAATAGGCAGTATTTCCGCACCAGTGCTCACCGATTACGGCTGGCACATAATATATCTCAACTACGTTCCCGTCGCGGGTACGCAGAGAGCGCTGAACGAATATCTGACCGCGGGACGTTATTCCACGGTTGCGGAGTCGATCGGCGATGACATTTCTTCCCGCATCGATGCGGCGTACGTATCGTGGCAGTCGAGCGTCGCTTCGAAGTATTCCAAGATAGACGGAGTGATAGTTTCGTACAAAGACCGTTTCGCAAAGCGTCTCGAAGATTATGCGAAAGCATACTACAACAACGATACCGAAGAAGAGGAAGAAGAGTCCTGATCGGATCTATCGTAAAATAACGGGATAAGAAGGGAGCGTGCCGTACGGTGCGCTCCCGATATATTAGAAGGATATTTATATGCTGAAATCTAAACTTGCCGCGTGTCTCGTTCCGTATGTTCCCGGAGAACAGCCGAAGGGCGGCAACGCGATCAAACTGAATACTAACGAAAATCCGTACCCGCCTTCGCCGAAAGCCGTCGAAGCTATCGCGGCTTACGATTTTTCCAAACTTCGTTTATATCCCGATCCGACCGCCGATTCTCTTCGCGAGGCTATCGCGGGAGCGGAAGGAGTGAGAATCGAAAACGTCTTCGTGGGGAACGGAAGCGACGAAGTTTTGTCGCTCGCATTCGCGGCGTTCTTCGACGCGTCGTCGCATCCCGTGCTGTTTCCCGACGTAACGTATTCGTTCTATAAGGTTTTTTGTTCGCTCTACGGCATAACATACGAGGAGATTTCGGTACGTGACGATTTCACCGTAAACGTTTCCGATTATCTCGGACGCAAGATTTCGGGTATAGTGCTCGCAAATCCCAACGCGCCTACGGCATTGAGTTTGGGCGGCGACGCTTTCCGTGCGCTTGCCGAAGCGTATCCCGACAATGTGATAATCGCCGACGAAGCGTATGTCGATTTTTCTTCTTTGCCGAGCCTTGTTCCGCTTACGAAAGAATATAAAAATCTGCTTGCTGTCAAGACGTTTTCCAAAAGCCGTTCGCTTGCGGGCGGGCGAATAGGTTATGCGATCGGCGATGCCGAACTGATAAAAACGCTACGCTCGGTCAAAGACTGTTTCAACAGTTATACCGTAGATTCTCTGTCTGCCGTCGCCGCCCGCGAAGCCGTGCTCGATGTCGGATATTTTTCCGAGTGTATCGAAAAGATAAAGTCGGCGAGATCGTACGCCGCCGACGAGTTGAAATCGCTCGGTTTCGTCGTAACGGACAGCGACGCGAATTTTCTTTTCGTCAGGCATGAAAAAAAGAGCGGAAAGGAATTGCAGTCCGCCCTCCGCTCGCGCGGGATAATAGTACGCCGTTTCGACTCGCCGCGTATCGCCGATTATCTCAGAATAACCGTAGGTACGCACGACGAAATGAAAGCTCTTGTGTCCGCGCTCAAAGAACTGCGGCTTTAAGCTGCGTCCCGGCTTTTTGCTTTGCGTTTACCGATATCTCTATGGCGCGCGCTACGATGTGCGCCATTTTGTATACGTCGCCGAGCCGCACCTGACCGAGCCCTTTCGCGCCCATTCTTTTTGCCGATACCACACCGATGATGGACGCGTCGCCGACGCACCGCAATTTTTTGCCCATTGCCGCGGCGGGTCTGAGACCGCGCCCGATCGCGCGCACTTCGCCGATCTCGCAGTCTTCGCCGACCGCCGAATCGACGGCGATTACGACCGCTTTCGGGTGGCGTTTTTTTATATTGTCATAAGTTTCTTCCACTCCGAGCGCGGTAACGGGGGAGCGCAGAGAACCGTATACTTTAAGTCCGCTGGATTGCAGTAAGTATCCGACGAGCGGTCCCAGACAATCGCCGGTAACGCGGTCGCTTCCGATAGCAAGCACGACGGCTTCTTTGCCGCTCGGAAGCACTTCGGTCAGAGCGGCGGCTACTTTGTTTATTTCCGAAAGTTCGTTCACGCCACGATTATTGACACAAGCGGCGCGTTCTACAACCCAAAACCGAATACCTCGCAATATAAAACAAAAAAGCGTCCGATTTGTCAAAATTCACGTCCCGGCGTCATATATAATGTATTATGCGCGCCCGGCGTCGGAGTGCGCTCGGAGGCGGATATGATTTACGAAAAAAGATTGCTTGTCCTCAGCGGCAGTATTACGGGATGTCTCAGACTGGAAAGAACGAACGCGTCGGTCACGTGCACTTTGACGTGCGCCGCCAAAAGCGAATGCGTTCTCGTCGTGCGCGACGAAAACGATTTTTTCTGTTTCGGACCGTTCGGACCTACCGGCGCGTATAAATTCACGTTGCCGCAGACGGTCAGGTTCGACGAGCTTGTCGCCGCGGTGGGCGATCTCGGCGGAAGATTGATCATGAGCGGCGGTTTTCGCCGTCCTCTGCCTTGGAAAGGGAGTTTCGAAGACGATGTCAAAAACGCCATGCAAAAGCTCGGGCTTTCTCGGAGGGAAAGCCGCGATATAAACGATTTCTTTCTCGATATAATACCGACCGATTATGACGATACGCGAGTTGCCGAGGTCAATTACTACCGTTCCAACCTGACGCAGGAAAGCGGCGGGGTCGAAGAAGAACGCGAAGCCGCCGCGGCGGTGGCGGAGCCGATTAAGGTGCCCGAGCAGGTTACGAGATCGGAGCCGATCGCAAGATCCGAACCGGTCATGAAGCGCGAGGATATAAGAAATGTCGAACCGGAGCCGATCGACGGATCGGTCGGTTTCCGCGTTCCCGATTATTCGCCGACGCGCGTCGTGCCCGAGCTTGCTCCCGTGTCGTTTTACGAAAGCGTAAAAGATCAGATCGACCGTCTTTTCGAAAAGAACGAGCGCTTCGAAAAGCTCGAACGTCTGTTGCCCGATTCGAAATGGCTGAAGGTCAGTTACGACGGAAGCGGGAAGTATTATCTCGTGGGAACGATAGGAACTCCCGTCAGGTATCTGTGTTACGGCGTTCCGGGCGACTATTCTCCCACGCCTCCGTCCGATCTTGTCGGATATTGTCAATGGCTTGCCGAAGACACGGATAATCCCGCGGGGAAAGGCTTTTGGCTGATGTATCAGGACGGGGTAACGGGCAAATCGGTGCTGTGAAAGTCGGCTTGTGTGAAGTTTTTTCAAAAAAAGATTGACTTGCCGTTTACATAATACTTGACTATAAAAGCGGGGTTATTGTATAATAGAAAGACTAAGAGTGTGCGCTCCGCTTTTTTTGCATGGATTCGGAGAAGCGCATTCCGCTCCGAGAGGTTATGCAATGACGATTTACGAACTGGATAAAGACTGGCGCGTCTGCGGTACGAACGACCGCATCGTTTTGCCGTGCCGCTCCGCAGGTTACGAACTCGGCGTTTATACGCGTATGCCGGTGACCAAAGGCAACGCGTTCGTGGACGTGGACGGTACGGAAGCGGATATCTATGTCGGAGGCAAATTCGCCGCGAGCGCTTACGGCACGCGTACGCTCGTCGACGTTTCCGATTATCTTTCCCGAAACGCCGATCTTACGCTCATCTGTCCCGAGAATAAAAACGTCAATCGCGCCGTGAAACTGCACGCCGCCGATTCGGACGTGTTCGTCATGCCTTACGGTATTCACGTGGTGACAAAAGAAATCTCGGACGGCGGGGCTGTCCTCGAGGTGACCGCGGAAGTCCGCAATCTCGGAAAAAAACGCAGACTTGCGCTCGTGTTCGACGTACTGAACGCGAGAGGACGCAGAAAGTGCGGAAGAAAGAAAGTATTGACTTTCGCCGAAGGCGACAAGACCGTTACCGCCGTCGTCCGCATGCCGAGAGCGATCCCTTACGCTCCGGGCAGTCCTTACAAATATACAATGTCGGTATCCGTTGCGACCGTAGACGAAGATGAAGAACGCATACTCGACAATTCTTCGACGTCGTTCGGCGTAGTGCGCTATGACGGGTTCTCCGTATCGGACAAGCTAGTCGGTTGCGTATCTCCGCATTCCAACGGCGTGCTCGGCGATCTCAGCATACCAGAAGCCGAGATGAGAAAGCTTTCCGCTTACCGCGATCTCGGATATTGTGCGGTTCGATATATCGGCTGTCCTTCCGATTCCGCGCTCGACGTGGCGGACGAGCTTTGTATGCGCGTTATTGTCGATCTGTTCGACGGTTGGTCGTGGCCGAGAAAGGGAAGCGATCACAGAAGTTTCGCTTACGACAGACTTACGGTTGTTTCGAACGCCGTTCGCTCGCTTCGCAATCATCCGTCCGTCGTTATGTATTCCATAGGCAATGCTCCCGAGGAAAGCTACGGCAGATCGGGTTACGATATCGAACGCGAGATCGTTTCCGCCGTACGCGCGCTGGACGATACACGTCCCGTGACCGCGGCGCTCGGTGAACTTACTCCTCTTCCCGTAGAGCTTCGCAGCCGCGGAGTGGAGTCTTCGCGTATACGCGAATGCGCGGGCGACGAGGGGCTCGTATCTCTCGGGCGCGAAGTCGATTTGTTCCGCGTCGCGACCGAAAAGTTCGTGCGGGATTTCGATCTTTACGCGTACAACGGTTATTCGGTCAATTATCCGCATACTGACAAGCCCGTTATGGGCATGGCCACGGCGGTGGACGATTATTACGACGCAATAACGGAAATGAGCCGTAATCTGTCCGTCATCGGCGATCTGTCCGATTGCGGTATGGATCATACGTCGGCTTACGGCACGCTGACGGTCGGCGATGTGGATTCGACGTGTTTGCCGCGCAATGCCGGTTTATACCGCTCGGTACTGACGGGCAATCCCACGGCGTTTATCACGACGGGCGACAATGCGCTTTACGGCGAGTCGCGTTGGGACTTCGAAGAGTTCGACAAGGTCACCGTAAACGTCATTACGGCGGGCGACGTCGTCGCGCTTTATCTCAACAAAAAACTTATCGGCAGAAGACTTGCCGGCAGACTTAATAAATACATAGCGTCGTTTACCGTGGAATACGCTCCGGGTAAGCTCGAAGCGGTATGTTTCAGCAAAGGCAGAGAACTTTGCCGCGCGACGCTCGAAACTCTCGGCAGACCGAAAACGATCAAATTGCTCAGCGGCACGAAGTCGATGAAGTTCGACGAAAAGAAGCTGATATACATCGACGCATGGATACTCGACAAACAGAAGAGGATAGTTACCGGGATCACCCCCGACCTCGAGTTCACGGTCGAAGGCGGCGAGATAGTCGGACTGGGCGACGCTTACGGCAGTTCGGGAATGGCGGATTTCTGTACCGCTACCGACGGACATGCGCTCTGTATCGTGCGCCCGACGTCGCCGGGTAAACTGATCGTGCGCGCGACGGGCAACAAACTTCGCCGCGGACAGCTGACAGTGACTGTGAAAGAACAATAATCTGTATTATTTGCGATAACATCGGAGAACTGATATAAAAATGAAAAAGAAAACCAAGACCCTTCTTGCATTGCTTCTGACCGCCGCTGTCGCGGTGTCGGCTTTGGCGTTTATGCCCGCCTGCGGCGGAGCGCCGGACTCGGATGATGCGCCGTCGCATATCGTATATTCCAACGGCGGCACGTCCGTTCTGTACAACGGCTACCTTTATTACGTAAACGGCATACCCGATTATACCGACGAGAACGGTACGACAAACAAACAGGGCGCCGTTACCAAAGGCGGACTTTACCGCACAAAGGTCACCGAAACGCGTGAAAAGCTCGGCGAGGCGGAAAAAAGATTCGCCGCGGAAGACGGCAAGACCGATCTGAATATCAAGGATAACGCGCAGCTTCGCGATGTGCTCGATTTCGATAAAGACTATATCGAAAAACTCGATTGGGAAGAGCTCGGCGATTATCGCATCGGAGATCCCGATAATAACGAAGACCCGCGTATAATCGACGAAAACGGCAATACCGTTCAGAATAAAATCGCGATCAACGGAGAACAGAGCGAATACCGTGTGAAGTCCGATCTCGTCATAAGCAAGAAGATCGGTACTTCGGGTTATGACGGCGGATTCTGGATCTATGACGGGATCGTTTATTTCGCAACTCCGGATACCGACCGCAACACGTCGGGCGAGGTCATGGCCGATCGCGCCGAGTTCTACAGTTATAATCTTGCGACAAGGTCGCTTACTCAGCTTTATACCGCTACCGAAGTGAGCGCCGAAGTGCCTTACACGTTCATGAAGCGCGGCGCAGACGTTTATCTGCTTACGTTCGAAACGTATTTCGCGAACGCCGACGACGAGCAGAACGGCATTAAGACAGGATTTATCGTATCCACGCGTATCGCCGACGGTCGCACGCAGGAAACGAAAAACATCGTCAGCGGAGTTAGCAGCGTGCATTTCCCGAACAGATCGACGTACGATCCCGATTACGGTTATGACGAAAACAACGGTTACGATCTCAACGCTTTCAATACGCCGCTCGATTACGTTTACTATACGCGCGAGATAAAGAGCAGCGAGGGACGCCAGGGAAGTTATCTTCTCGGCGCGATCGATCCCGCGGGAGTATTGAACGAAAAGAACGGAACGGTGGGCGAATACAATACGGCGATGCCGACTATCATAGGCGCGACCGATAAATATTTGTATTACACGTACACTTCCAACGGCAATAAGGCGCTCGAATGCAGCGATCTCTATTATCAGCGCAAAGCGATGTTCGTGAACAACGGCTCTGATGCCGCCGACTTCGCCGCACCCGTCGAATACAATCATTCGATCAGTCAGAATACTTCTTCTTATGTGACAATACTTCCCGTTGAAAGCGAATTCCCGTGCGTTGCGGTTTCCAAGTCCGACGGTTTCTATCGCTATGAAGCGAACGAAAACGGCGTTGTCGAAACCAAGGTGCTCGAGGGCTCTTCGCCCGTATTGCTCGGTCACATGAACGGCAGACTTTACGGCACGATGGCGTCCACCGAAACGGACGACGAAACGGGTGAGGAAAATACCACGGCGGGAATGTTCTTCTCGTGCTCGGCTTTCGAAAGCGTAAGAAACGAGCAGGGCGAAATTCAGAACAGAACGGTAGTTCCGCTCCTTCTCGGGCTTCCCACGACCGAACCTTTCGGTATCGATTTCGTATCGTTTACTTACGACGCGTATATGAACGACAGTGCGACGTCGACTGTGTCGACTACGGAAAGTTTCGTTACGTATTACGGCGATTATACCGAAACGGCGACGGATTATATGTATCTCAAGAAAGTATCGGGAATGTTCGACTCCGACAGCGCGTACAGCGTACGTCTCGGTGTGGTCCCCGAGTACGAGCGCACGAAGATCGTTTGTTCGGATACCGATTGCATCGACTGGCATCACGATCATTCGAGCTGGGAGAACTTCGGAAGCGAGGAAGAAGAGGGCGGCATACAAGGACCGTCGGATTCTTCGTTCGTGTCCTAATTCGATAAATTCGTCGAAAATGCTTGACAAAATTTACCGAATATAATATATTATTAAAGATTTTGTGTCCGAAACCGACATTGCCCCGTCGGCGGAGGACTTAAGCGTCCGCGTAGCGTGAAATGCGCGGTCGCACGAGAGGAATAACATGGCAGAAAAAACCAAGGTTGTCGCTCCCAAGAGCGGCGCACGTCCGGGAAGAACGCTCATGGCTACGAAAGACGTTGCCAAGAAAGACGCGCCCGAATTTGTCGAAAGCAAGTGGTATATCGCCGACGGCGAGGGAATGCCCCTCGGACGTCTTGCAAGTCAGGTTGCTGCGGTGCTTCGCGGCAAGAACAAACCCGTATTTACTCCGCATATCGATTGCGGCGATCACGTTATCGTAATAAATACGGACAAGGTCGTACTTACCGGAAAGAAGCTCGAACAGAAGATGAAGAGAACGCACTCCGGCTATATGGGCGGACTTAAGGAAAAGTCGTATAAAGAATATATGGCGAACGATTCCGACAAAGCCGTTTACGATGCGGTAAAGGGAATGCTTCCCAAGACCGCGCTCGGCAGAAAGATGCTCAAGAAGTTGCGCGTTTACAAGGACGATAAGCACGGACACGAAGCTCAGAAGCCCGAAGCGCTTACGTTGGTTAAATAAGGAGGTACCCCATGGCTACGAAAAATACGAAAAAGAAACTTCAGTTCTGGGGAACCGGAAGACGTAAAAAGGCAGTCGCGCGCGTTCGCATTATGCCGGGCAGCGGCGCGTTCCAGATCAACAAGCGTTCTCTCGACGATTACTTCGGTCTCGATACGCTTAAGGTCATTGTAAATCAGCCCCTTGTTGCTACCGAAACCGTAGGCAAGATCGACATTTATGTCAATGTATGCGGCGGCGGTTTCACGGGTCAGGCGGGAGCGATCCGTCACGGCATCGCCCGTGCACTTGTCGAACTTGACGAGGCTAACAA
>CAJUKR010000005.1 GCA_910587025.1 uncultured Christensenellaceae bacterium | reverse complement strand
CGCACGCTTCGCAACGTCCGCCCTTGATATTGAACGAGAAACGTCCCGCGTTATATCCGCGCTCCATTGCGTCGGGAGTGCGCGCGAAAAGTTCGCGTATCTGTGTAAACGCGCCCGTATACGTCGCCGGATTCGACCTCGGAGTGCGACCTATCGGAGACTGATCGATACAGATCACCTTGTCTATATTCTCCATACCGTCGATTCTGTCGTATCTGCCTTCGGTCAGACGAGTGCCGTTCGTACGGTTGGACACCGCGGGATAAAGTATCTGATTGACTATCGAGCTTTTACCCGAACCCGACACGCCCGTGACCGCGGTCAGCACGCCGACGGGTATCTCCACGTCTATGTTCTTCAGATTGTTCTGTTTCGCGCCGCGGATAATGATCGATTCCGTCCAGTCGCGGCGTTCGTTCGGCACTTCGATCTTTTTTCTTCCGGACAGATAATCTCCGGTGATCGACCCGGCGCATGCGGCAACCTGCTCTGGCGTGCCTGCGGCGACGACTTCTCCGCCGTGTACGCCCGCGCCCGGGCCTATGTCCACCAGCCAGTCCGCCGCGCGCATGGTATCCTCGTCGTGCTCTACGACAACGAGAGTATTACCGAGATCGCGCAGACTTTTAAGCGTATCGATGAGCTTGGTATTGTCGCGCTGATGCAGTCCGATCGACGGCTCGTCCAGGATATACACAACGCCCGTAAGTCCGCTTCCTATCTGCGTCGCAAGGCGTATACGCTGAGCCTCTCCGCCCGACAGTGTGGTCGCACTCCGTCCGAGCGTGAGATATTCGAGACCTACGTTGAGCAGGAATTTGAGCCGTGCGTTTATTTCCTTGAGAATAGGCGCCGAAATGATAGACTGCGCATGACCGAGAGTGACGCCGCCGAGGAATTTCGCGAGATCGGATACCGACATCGAACAAACCTCATAAATATTCTTGCCGCCGATCCGCACCGCCAGAGCTTCGGACTTGAGCCGCTTTCCGCCGCACACCGGGCACGGCATTTCGCGGATATATTTTTCGATCTCGCGCTTCGCCGACTCGCTTCCGCTCGTGCGGTAACGCCGCTCGAGATTTGTGACGACACCCTCGTACTGGCGTTTGAACGAGTATGAGAAATTCTCGCTTCCGAGCGTGACTTTGACTTCGGAATCATCGCCGTACAAAAGAATCTTGCGTATATTTTCGGGCAAATCGCGAAAAGGCGTATCGAGCGAAAAACCGTACTTTTCGGACAATGCCGTAAACATCTGCATCGTGGTCTTCGCCGAATCGAAATTCCAGCCCGTCACCGTTATCGCGCCTTCGCGAAGGCTTTTGCTTCCGTCGCCGTATATCAGCGCGGGATCGATAACCTGCTTAAAGCCCAAACCCGAGCACTCGGGACACGCGCCGTACGGCGAGTTGAACGAAAAGAGTTTAGGCTCGATCTCGGGCAGAGATATTCCGCAATCGACGCACGCATACTTGGTATTGTACAGCGTTTCGACACCGCCGTTATCGATCACGACGATACCGTCAGCGAGTTTGAGAGCCGTTTCGATCGAATCGGTCAGTCGCTTTTCCACACCTTCTTTGAGTACGATACGATCCACGCTCACGCTTATTTTATGCTTGACCTGCTTGTCGAGAACGATCTCGTCCTCGCCGAGCATTCGCATTTCGCCGTCGATCTTGACGCGCGCGAAGCCTTGCTTTAAGTATGAAGCAAGCTCTTTTTTGTACTCGCCCTTTTTTCCGCGGGCGACGGGTGCGAGAACGGTCAGCCTGCTGCCCGCTTCCATCGCGATCACGGAATCTATGATCTGATCGATCGTCTGCTGAGATACGGGCTTGCCGCACTTGGGGCAATGCACCGTTCCCGCCTTTGCGAAAAGCAATCTGAAATAATCGTAAATCTCGGTCACCGTACCGACGGTCGAACGCGGATTGTGCGACGTGGTCTTCTGATCGATGGAAATGGCGGGAGAAAGCCCGTCGATAGACTCCACGTCCGGCTTGGTAACCTGTCCGAGGAACATTCTGGCGTACGACGAAAGGCTCTCCACATAACGCCGCTTGCCCTCGGCATAGATCGTATCGAAAGCGAGCGAGCTTTTACCGCTTCCGGACAGTCCGGTAAAAACGGTAAGCGAATCGTGTGGAATATCGAGATCGATATTTTTTAAGTTATTCTCACGCGCGCCGCGTATTTTGATGTATTTCATTTGCGCTTCCTCCGTGATTATTGCCACCGATGATTATAACATTTTCTCACGTATTTTTGCAAGAAAATCGCGCCGTTATAACGAAAATATCCGCAGTAAATTTCTTGCGCGTTTCACGAGCTTACGCAACGACCGTTCAGCCGCTTGACAGTCGGACGCAAAACGGGTATAATTTCGGTATGAGTAACGTTAAGAAAACCATCATCACGAAAAAGCAGGCGGAGGAGATCAAAAAGACATATCCCACGCCCTTTCACATCTATGACGAAAAAGGCATAGAAGACAATGCGAAAGAACTTATATCGTCGTTTTCCTGGTGCAAAGGCTTCAAAGAGCACTTCGCGGTAAAAGCCACGCCCAACCCGACGATAATGAAAATTTTACATAACCTCGGTTGCGGTATGGACTGTTCGTCGCTGACCGAACTTATGCTTTGCGAAAAGATCGGGATCACCGGCGACGATATAATGTTCACAGCCAACGAAACGCCCGCCGAAGAGTACGCTTACGCGCTCAAGCTCGGCGCGACAATAACGCTCGACGATCTTACGCACGTCGACTTTATTGCGGACGTTGCGAAAAAAAACGGTACGACGCTTCCCGAGTGCATGTCGCTCCGATTCAATAACGGTAAAAATTTCGCAGTCAACAATCAGATCATGGGCACGCCGCAAGACGCAAAATACGGCATGACGAGAGAGCAGCTCGCCGAAGCAATACGAAAGCTCAAAGGCTACGGCGTAAAACGTTTCGGTCTGCACGCTTTTCTCGCATCGAATAATCTCGGCAACGACTATTATCCCACGCTTGCGGGCATACTGTTCGAAACGGCGAAAGAGCTTGCCGAGGAAACGGGTGCTGATTTCAAGTTCGTCAACCTGTCGGGCGGCGTAGGTATTCCATACCGCCCCGAAGACGACAAGCCGAATATCCCGATCATAGCGGCGAAAGTCAAAGCCGAATACGAAAGGATTTTCGACGGCGATATGAAACCGTCGCTTCGCACCGAACTCGGCAGATATATGCTCGGACCTTACGGAAACCTCATAACAACGGTGCTTCACTTCAAGCATATCTATAAAGAATACGCCGGAGTGGACGCCTGCGCCGCCAATCTTATGCGCCCCGCAATGTACGGCGCATACCACCACATAACGGTGCTCGGCAAGGAAAACGAACCAGCAAACGTCAAATACGACGTGGTCGGCGGTCTGTGCGAAAACAACGACAAGTTCGCAGTCGACCGTATGCTCCCCGCTCTCGAAGTCGGAGATATACTCGCCATTCACGATAGCGGCGCGCACGGTTTCGCCATGGGATATAATTATAACGGTCGGTTGCGTTCCGCCGAGCTACTTTTGAAAAAGGACGGCAGCGTATGTATGATACGGCGCGCCGAGACCCCCGACGATTATTTCGCGACAATGGTATTCTGAAAAACAAACAATAATAAAAACGCTTCGGTCAGACAGCCGAAGCGTTTTTCGTTATGCGTTACTTTCTTTTTCCGTCGACGCCGTAAAGAATAACGTCGCTCCGAAGCTCGCCAGATTCGCCGCCGATCGAATATAATACCCGAGCCGAATAATAACTTTCGCTTTCGACGGAAAATGTAAGCATAATAATATCGGGTGCGGCAAGATCGTCGCTCGACACCGAATCCACAAATTTCATATCACCGAAATCGATCGATCCGACGTCGGACGTATAGATCTCCAAAGTCACGGACAACGGCGCCGCGCAGAGCGCAAACTCGTTTTGCGCGAACGCCGTCACGGTACCGTCACCGTTACCTTTCATCCGCACGGACAAGAATACGTTTATATTTCCGTTTCCGTCCGACGCACACGACGTACCGAGAATACAGCACAAACACAAAGCGGCGCACAATAAAAACAAACAATACTTCTTCATTTCCACTTCCGTATTATGCGTATAAAGAACACGACGAGCAGAACGATAAACACGGTAAGAACGACGGACAGAACGATCATAGGAGTATTTTGCGGAATGGATACTATCCATACCGTGGAACTCGTATCGTACGCGCCGTCTTTTACCGCGTAGCATATCGTGACTATAAGTCCCGCGACCGCCGCGGCAATAAGAACGCCGAACACTATAAGCGTTGTCAACTTAACTTGTTTTGCCTTACGTTTTTCGTTTTCGCGATCTACGTCCGAAGGCGGCTTTTCCGATCCGGAGTCCGAGATCCCGAGCAACGTATCCGCATCGACGCCGAACGCCGAGCATATATCGGGTATCTGATTTACGGACGGTACGCTTTTCCCCGCTTCCCACCGCACGACCGTCTGACGGGAAACGCCGAGTAAATCCGCAAGTTCCTGTTGCGACAGATTGCGCCCGTCTCTCAGTTGTATAAGTTTTTCCCGAAAATTCATCGATCGGCTCCGCTGTTTTCGATTTTGTTTATTATACCACAGTGATCGCGTTATGTCAATACGGCGGTAAATTTTTATAATATCGAACATAATGTAACACGTATGTACGGATTTGTAACAAGTTCGGCTTGGATTTTTTCCATTCCGTCAAATATAATATAAACGTAAAATCCGAATTAAGGGAGAATAAATTATGAACGCACGTCATTTATTCATAGACAAACCTCGGTTTATCGCGATATACGCCGCCGCCGTATTATCCGCAGTGCCGCTCGGGCTTTTGATATCTTACGTACAATTGCACGGCTGGGCGTTGATGTTGCCTCCGTTTGCGGTGATAACTCTGTTGACTTTCATTCAGGAACGCATATATAAACAAAACCCCGAAAAGGGTGTTATGCAAACCGTGATAACGACGATCAAGTACGTTCTTGCTACGGCATGGTGCGTATTCTGTATATGCGGACTGTCGATCGGATTTTTACACGAAGAAACCCTGCGTTTCGCTTTCGAAAATATCCCGTATATTTCCGCCGCGCTCGTCGGAGTTCTCGCGATTCTGTTCGTTCTCGCGTGCATCATCGAAATATATTATATCCGAAAACGGAACGAAGAAATAAAAAGGCGGCAATTCCTTCTCATAGACAAACCGCGGATTATAATATCCGATCTTGCTTTCATTGCGGCGATAACCGCCGTTACCGTACGGACGTACAACGGGCTTCCGATAAATTCAGCCGGCTCGCGCGCCATGCTCATATGTAATCCGTCACTCTTGACGTGGTTGGGCTTTACGATATTACAGGAATTGCTGTTTTTACGTCTACAACGCCGCGAACTTCACATAACTTTAAGCTCAATAAAATGGGGATTGATTATAACCTGGACTATTATCGCGCCTATAGTATACGGCGGCTTTCTTCTCGTTCTTATAAATATTTTATTTAATGCGCCGCTCATTGCGATATGCGTCATTTGTCTGAGTATAGAAATATCTGTTATGGCAAGACCGAAAGAAAACGACGCGAAGGAAACCGACGCTTAACAAAACCATACAAAAACCGCCCCTTTCAAAGGGACGGTCTGAAACGGGAACGGAGCGAATGTTCCCGAAAAACAAGCATATTATGCGCCGAACGGCAAGCTCGTATTTTTGTCTATCACTATGAGTTCGGTGTCGGTCAATTTGGCAAAAAGCCGTATGTCGGACACGTCGAGCGCGGTGGATACTACGGCATGATGCGCGCCGCCCGCGTTTATCCATGCCGCGGCGCCCGTGGCGAAATCGGGTTTTATCTTCCACATGAGCCGAGCGACGGGAAGCTCGGGCATGGCTTCGGGAGTCGGAACAAGCTCGATCTCCGCGCAGATAAGGCGGAAACGATCGCCCATATCGACCATGGATACGGCGATCGCGTCGCCGCCCATGCCGTCGAACACAAGACGCGCGGGCGGCTCTTTACCGCCGATGCCGAGAGGATGAACTTCTATCTTCGGCTTATCCGCCGCAAACACGGGACTGACCTCGAGCATGTGCGCGGCAAGTTCGAGTTCTCCGCCCAAACCGAGGTCGTATGTATAGTCCTCGATAAACGCCGTAGCGCCGCGACGCGTGCCCGCCATCTTGCAGAGCACCGCCATAAGCGCGCTTGTCTTATAATCCCCCTCCGGTCCGAATCCGACGCCGTCCGCCATAATGTTCTGAACGGCAAGCCCGGGGAGTTGACGAAGTCCGTGAAGATCCTGGAACGTATCCGTGAACGCGCCTATGCGCTCGCGTTCGAAAAACTTGTTCAGCGCGATCTCGTATTTCGCCTGTTCTTCCACGGCCTTTATATCCGAGGTATTCATTTCGTACGCCGAATTATATTCGCTCATTTTCGCGGCGAGTTCGCTTTTGCTCACGCTTTCGACCAGCTCGGCAAGATCTCCTATGCCGTAATAATTCACGTTCCAGCCGTAGCGTATTTCGCTTTCCACTCTGTCGCCGTCGGTGACCGCAACATCGCGCATATTGTTTCCGAACATCGCGACCCGAAGCGTATGCGAAAAATCGAGCGCAACGGCAACGTCGGCGAACTTGCGGATTCTTTCGAGTATGTCGGCATGCCTGTAATATCCCGCGACTACTTCTCGCTTGATACCCATGCGCGCGCAGATGAAACCGAACTCACGGTCGCCGTGCGCCGACTGATTGAGATTCATGAAATCCATATCGATGGTTTTATACGGTAATCTCTCGTTCGCCTGAGTATGCAGGTGAAGCATGGGTTTGTTCAGAATCTTAAGTCCGCGTATCCACATCTTAGCCGGCGAAAAAGTGTGCATCCACGCTATCACGCCCACGCATTCGCCGTCCGCCGTGGCTTTCAGGCACACGTCGTAAATTTCTTCCGAATTACGAACCGTAGGCTGCCACTCGACTATAACCGAGCCGAGTTTATCAGACAGAAATTCCGCCATAACGCGGCTGTCTTCCGCAACCCTCGCAAGCGTTTCTTCGCCGTAAAGATCCTGACTTCCCGTAATAAAATAAAGTTTCTTCATGATCGGTTATTCTCCTTTTTGTCCGTAATAAGCATTTTTTCCGTGCTTGCGGTTATAATGTTTATCGAGTAAATACCCGTCCGCCCTATGCGCATCCGTGTTTAACGTTTCGGTAAGCGTCGCCATTTTCGCAACCTGTTCGAGTACGGTTGCGTTGTATACGGCATTCGCGCCGTTCTTGCCCCAGGCGAACGGTCCGTGACTTTTCACGAGGACGGCGGGTACGGCAAGCGCATCTTTTCCGCATAACAGCTCGTTTATCACAACGCCGGTATTCCGTTCGTAATCCTTTTCGATCTCGGCTTCGGCAAGCGCGCGAGTACAAGGCACGTCGCCGTAAAAGTAATCGGCGTGCGTCGTCCCGTAAGCCGTTATCGGTCTCCCCGACTGCGCGAACGCCGTAGCGTATACGGAATGAGTATGTACTACGCCGCCGATCTCGGGATGAGCTTTATACAGCTCGAGATGAGTGGGAGTATCGCTCGACGGTCTGTATTTGCCTTCGACGACGTTACCGTTCAAATCGACCACGACCATATCGTCCTCGGTCATTCCGTCGTAGTCCACGCCGCTCGGTTTTATCGCCACAAGCCCGAGAGTGCGATCGATCTCGCTGACATTGCCCCAGGTATATATGACAAGCCCGTTTTCGACAAGCTCGAGATTGGCTTCGAAAACGCGGCGTTTCAGCGATCTTATGCGATCGCTCTCCGTCGACTTCGTATTGTCCGACAGAGCGCACACCGCGGAGCGAACGACGGGAAGAGCTTTTTTATATCTCGAAACAAACTCTTTCAATCCGTTTTCCGTTTCTAAATCGGGGAAAACCGTAACGCCGTCGTGCTCGGAGAAAGTACCGTCCAACCAGTCGCCGAGCGATTTCCCGCAACCGTTCAGCATATACGCGGCAAGAAGAGCCATGCCCCACGCGCCGCCTTCGCCAGCCGTTTTCATTACGGTAACGGGCGCGCCGACCGCCGCCGCAAGATATTTCTGCGGAGCTCCGTCGGTTTTGAACAGTCCGCCGTGTCCGACGACGGAATCGACGGAGACATCTTCTTTCTTTATTATATCGAGTCCGATCTTCAGCGTCGCGAACATGGAATACAAGTGCGCGCGCATCAGATTTGCGAGATCGAAACGACTCTCGGTAGTGCGGATAAGCATGGGTCGGCCTTCGGTCACATCGGTGATGTTTTCGCCCGAAACGTAGTTATACGCAAGCATGCCGCCGCAATCGGGCTCGGCTTCGAGCGATTTGTCGAACAATATGCGGAATAGTCCGTTTCTGTCGGTCTTGCCGCCGCACGCGCGCGTAAGTTCGTCGAAAACATCCATCCAGGCGTTCAGATCGGAAGTACAATTATTGCAGTGCACCATTGCGACGGGATCACCGCACGGAGTCGAAACCATGTCTATTTCGGGATAAACCGAAGACAGAGGACGCTCGAGCACCACCATCGAAAATATCGACGTTCCCGCCGACACGTTGCCCGTGCGCGGTCTTACCGAATTCGTCGCGACCATGCCCGTGCCCGCGTCGCCCTCGGGAGGACAGAACGGAATACCCGAGCAAAGGTCGCCGTCGGGATCGAGGAAGCGTGCGCCTCGCTCCGTAAGGACACCGGCGCGTTGCCCCGCCATAAGCACTTCGGGCATAATATCCGCAAGTTTCCACGGCAGATCGTATTCGGCGGTAAGCGCGTCGAAAACGTCGAGCTTGCTTTTATCGTACGTTTTAATCGCGGCGTCGATCGGAAACATACCCGACGCTTCGCCTATACCTATCACCTTTTCGTCGGTAAGCAGAAAATGAACGTATCCGCCGAGCGTAGTTTGAAATCTTATATCATTTATATGAGGTTCACGCGTACGGACGGCCTCGTAGATATGCGCGACGCTCCACCGCGCAGGTATATTGAATCCGAACGCCGAGGTAAGAATTTCCGCCGCTTTCGCCGCCGTATTGTTGCGCCAGGTACGGAACGGCACAAGCAGATTTCCGTCGCCGTCGGTGACGATATAGCCGTGCATCATCGCGCTTATGCCCATTCCGCCTACAGTAGTGAGAACGATACCGTACCTGTCTTTCACATTGCGCTTGAGATCGGCATAGCACGTTTGCAAACCGACTTTTATGTCCTCGATGTCGTAAGTCCATATGCCGCCGACAAAGCGGTTTTCCCACTCGCTTACGCCCGAAGCGAGGACGATGCCCGCGAAATCGGTCAAAACCGCTTTTATACGGGTCGAACCGAGTTCTATGCCCACGACACATTTACTTAAATCGATTTTAACGGTATTTTCCATGCTCATATTCTACCGTAAAACCGTTTCCCGATAAAGAATTATATTATCAAATTATGGACATTTTCGGCTGTGCGTGTTATAATAAATATGAAACAGCCGACAAGGAGTGGAAATATGCTGGCAAAGCGCGAACTAAGACAGTATTCCGGCGACATAAGAGTATGGGTCGGAAAGTACAAAAATCTCACGAATCTTCCGCACTGGCATTACGATTGCGAATTGATTTTCATCGACCGCGGCGGCGCGACCGTCTACGTCGGCGGAACTCCGTACGTATGCGACGAGGGAATGAGCGTATTCGTTGGTTCGCGCGAAACGCATTATATCAACGCCGAGCCCGGAAGCGTTCTGTCCTTTTTTCTTTTCGATCATAAGCTGATAAAACAGGTCACCGACGGACGCAAACTTCATGAGCCGATACTCTCGCACGATTACGAACTTGCCGCGCTGTTCGACACTATAGACACCGAACTGTCCTCCGATTCTCCGCTCCGCACACTGTCCGTAAACAACCGTATCGAACGGCTTGCGATAGATATATTTTCCAACGAAAGGATCTCGAACGACCGCGGCGAAGACAACTATCTCGAGACGCGATACAAAGATCTGCTCAAAGATATAGACAAGCGTTATGCCGATTATACCCTTTCCGACGCCGCCGATTTTTCGGGCTTGAGCGAATCGTATTTTTCCAAATTCTTCAAAAATATGGCGGATATGACTTTCTCTCAATATCTAAATCTCGTACGTGTGGAAAAAGCCATCGAAATGATCAAGCGCGGCGACGGCACTATGACGAAGATCGCAATAGAATGCGGATTCGGAACTATAAGGAATTTCAACCGCGTATTCAAGGACATTACGGGATACAATCCGAAGTCATTGCCGAAAACTTACGACTCGCTCGGGTTGCACCCTACCTACGGCGTCGAAGACGTTTTCAATCCCACGTCCGAAGAATCGGAACTGTTATAAAACCAAATACACAAACCCTCGCGAAACTTCGTGTTCGCGAGGGTTTGTGTATTTTTCGGTATTATTTACAATATCGCTTTTCGGTTGCGCTTGCGCTTGAGCGCTTTTGCCAGAACGAGCGCGGCGTCCGACGAAACAAACATCGTGCGATCGGCTTTGCATATGCGCTGTGCGGCGAATTTACCGGTTATGACGGCGGGAGGAAGACCGCCCGACTGGAATATACACTGCCCCGAAAGCACAAAACCGTCCAGTCCTTTTATGATGCCGTTCTGCATAAGAGCTTTACCGTTCTTCGTATGAACAAAGCCCTGGAACGAACCGTGTCGGGTATTGAGATAACGTTCGTAAGTGCACGGCGTGATCATATCTATTATTTCGAGTTTGCCGTCCAGTTCGGGATAACGCGCGACGATCTTTGTCAGTATTTCACGGGCAATCCGATCCTTTTCCGCGCGATATGTGCCGTTGTCTTTACGTTCTTTCCACCAATAATACATATCATCGTCGCCGACGATCTGCGCCTGAAGCACACAGCACCCGACGGGCGCTTTCATCGTTTTATCATACGAATAATTGCGCAAAGCGATGCCTTCGTATTCTTTGTCCATCTTAAGAGGCTCTACGACCGCATGCAGTCCGAGCGGAAACGACGAAACGTCGGCGGTACATTTCAATGCCGCGATAGTCATCGTATATATGGGATACGTCTTTCGATCGGCGTACCTTTCGTCCAATTTACGAACTCGCCATTGTCCGCCGAGCAAGTCTTTCAGACAATGTTCCGCAGCGGCGGACGAAACCACCCAGTCGGCTGGAACGAATTTTCCGTTTTTAAGTTCCACTCCGACGGCGCGGTTGTTTGTTATACGCACCTTTCCGACTTCCGAGCCGAAACGCATTCCGCCGCCGAGTTCGAGATAATACTTATATATCCTGTCGCTCATTGCCTGCGATCCGCCGATGGGAATGCCGCCGTCTTTGTTCATCACGTGAGCGAGCATATACAGCATACTCATGAGATTATATCCCGGCGCCATATACGAACGGAAGAAATAGCGCAGGTATTCGCTGCCGAAGCGCTCGCCGTATTCGGCGCAATCGACGCCGCCGTATTTTTTCACCCAGAACAGATCGCCGCCCATAGTGGCCGCGATCTTGAGCAGTTGTAACGGTCCCATCATATCGACGGGTTTGCTTACAGGTCCTTCGATACTGCGGAAACGTTTGATCAGACGTATAAAACGGTTGATTTCTTTTTTGTCCTCGGGCGCGAGTTCGAGAAGTTCCTTACGGAATTTTTTGATATCCGCCCACACCGTCAGACGCTTGCCGTCGGGGAAATCGAATACCGAAAAATCGTCCTGAAAATACAGGTCGGTATCGGCCTCGAGCGCATGGATCTCGTGCCACATTTTATAATACGGACTGTCGGGATTAGTCCCCGCAAGCCAATGAATGCACCCGTCGATATAACAGCCTTTTCGCTCCCAACCGACGCATGCGCCGCCGGGCATAAGATTCTTTTCGAGAATTTCGACGTCGTAACCGCTCTTGAGCAGATATATCCCGGTAGTCATTCCGGACACTCCGCCGCCGATGATCAATACTTTTTTATTCAATTCGAGTCAATCCTTTTGCAACGTTTAGGTTACTTTAATATAATACCCCAATATAAACTAATAATTACGAAATCGCAACGTTTGATAAAAAATTCGCGAATTTTTCGTAAAATGGCTCGCGTACGAGCGCAGACGATTGACAAAACATTACCTTTTGATGTAGAATAAGACAAAATCGAAAATTACTTTTACAAGAGGTTTACAATATGACTAAGCGTTGGGAACTCAACAAAAATCTTGCCCAGATGCTCAAGGGCGGCGTCATTATGGACGTCACAACGCCCGAACAGGCCGAAATCGCAGAGAAGGCCGGCGCATGCGCCGTCATGGCGCTCGAGCGCATTCCCGCAGACATCCGTGCGGCGGGCGGCGTTTCGCGTATGTCCGATCCCAAGATGATCAAAGGCATTCAGGAAGCCGTTTCAATTCCCGTTATGGCCAAGTGCCGTATCGGTCATTTCGCAGAGGCGCAGATACTTCAGGCGATCGAGATCGACTATATCGACGAATCCGAAGTGCTTTCCCCCGCCGACGACGTCTACCACATCGACAAAACGAAATTCGACGTACCTTTCGTTTGCGGCGCGAAAGATCTCGGAGAAGCGCTTCGCCGCATAAACGAAGGCGCGTCCATGATCAGAACGAAGGGCGAGCCCGGAACCGGCGACGTAGTGCAGGCCGTGCGCCATATGCGTAAAATGATGGCGGATATACGCCGTCTTACCTCGTGCGCCGAAGACGAACTTTTCGACGAAGCGAAGAAACTTCAGGTACCTTACGACCTCGTAAAATACGTTCACGACAACGGTAAACTCCCCGTCGTAAATTTCGCCGCGGGCGGCGTTGCCACCCCCGCCGACGCTTCGCTCATGATGCAACTCGGCGCAGAAGGTGTATTCGTCGGATCCGGCATATTCAAATCCGGCAATCCCGCGAAGCGCGCTCACGCCATTGTCCAGGCAGTCACGAATTACACCGACGCAAAACTCATCGCGAAACTCAGCGAAGACCTCGGAGAAGCCATGGTCGGCATAAACGAGCAGGAAATCGAACTGCTCATGGCGGAGAGAGGAAAATAATGCTCATAGGCGTTTTGTGTTTACAGGGCGCGTTTATCGAACACATACGGATTCTGAATGCGCTCGGCGCAGAAACGGTCGAGATCAGACAAAAGCGCGACTTGAACGGAAAAAATTTCGACGGACTTATCATTCCGGGCGGCGAATCTACGGTCATAGGCAAACTGCTTCGCGAACTCGATATGGAAAGCGACATACGCTCGATGATAGAACAAGGCACGCCGGTATACGGAACATGCGCGGGGCTCATTCTCCTCGCCCGTTCGATAGCCAACGATCCAAACGTATATCTCGGGACTATGGATATCGTCGCGAAACGCAACGCGTACGGTAGGCAGCTCGGCTCTTTCGCCTGCGAAGCGGAAATGAACGGCATAGGAAAAATCCCGATGACTTTTATCCGCGCGCCGTATATCGAAAGCGTCGGAAGCAAAGCCGAAATTCTTGCTGTCGTGGACGGAAAAACGGTCGCCGCGCGTCAAGGAGCTCAACTTGTCACGGCATTCCATCCCGAGCTTACGGACGATACCCGCGTACACGAGTATTTTCTCGGTATGATAAAAAAACGCGGAAAGAATAAAAAATAATTTCGTTTTCAAACAACACATCGACAAACGAGCGTACGCATCAAAAGCGCACGCTCGTTTCGTTTGTCTTTCATTATCCGATTTTTACAATAATTCCGCAGGCACCGAAGCCGTAGCGGCATAACGGCGCACCGACTCGATCGCATTTACGCACGAATCGAGCGACTCGTACGATTCCCCGATACAGATAACGCTTTTCTGTGCGTTGCGGAGCTTGTAATAATATCTGCCGAACTTGTCGCGGTCGATCACGAAGTTACCCGCCGCGGCATTTTTTCCGACGGCGTCGACTATGTTCGATACGGTCTTTTTCGTCGACACTTCCTCGGTAGCGAGCATTAGCTGACCGTTTGATGCATAGAGCTTTGCCGTGAATTTGCCGTCCGCGGTCATTTCGAGTTTCCACTTGCCTTTGCCGCCTTTCGCAACGGCATAATTGACTTTTGCGGGTATGTATTCTTCATACTTCGCGCCTTCGACGAGCATATCGTACACTACCGCGGCGGGAGCGATACGCTTGACCGACTCCACGGCGCGTTCGCACTGATCTTTCGTTTTGTATATTCCGCCCATGCAGAGCAGTCTGTTAGCGGCAGTTTTGAGTTTGAAATAACAGTTGTCGTTTTTATCGCGATAAACGACGAACTTGCCCGTCGCAACGGTTTTTATTATAGTGGCAATTCCGCCGCGCGCGCCGTTTTCGGTCGAATACGCTTCGCTCGAAAGCATGACTTCCCCGTTGGATGCGGTAAGTTTAGCGACATACTCTCCCTTTCCTCGGGTTTCGACCGTCCACTTACCGACTTTTTTACTTACTTCTATACCGTCGAGTATTTCTTCGTCGGCTTCGATATCTTCCGTTTTCTTTTCCGCTTTCACGGTTTTTTTCGTCGGCGGCGTACGCTTCTTTGCCGTTTTCGCCGTGCCGACTATTTGTACGATCGGCTTCTTTTCGGCTTTCGGTTTTTCGGATTCGGGATTCGAAACAACTTCGGGTTCGGGATTTTCCCCTTCCTCCGCGGCGGGCACAACTTCTTCCGTTTTTATATCGGGTCGTGTTTCGTCCTCGATCGTGGGATCTTCTTTATGTTCTCCGACGTTTTCTTCCGTTTGTTCGGGCGCAGTATTTTCCGACGGCACGGCGGCCTCGATATACGGTTCCGCAATCGATTCTTCCGCTTCCGTCCGTTCGACGAGACGCTCTGTCTTTTCGGTTTCTTCGGCGCGTTCCGCGTCCGAAGTTTCTTCCGTCATCCTTACAAAGTCGCTATCTTCCTTTCTTACGTTGTTCGCGTCCTTCTTTTTACGCTTCGACGAAACGACAAGCGCGACGATTATGACGATCAAAAGAACGACCGCAACCGCCATCGCAATCGCAAGCGGCAAATGTCCTTGTATCCAGTTCAATATTTCCTGCATATTTTCCTCCCACTCCGATTCGGAACAGAATAGCTGTATCTTCATTGTACATTTTTCCCGCAAGATTGTCAAATATTTCGACATATTTCGGGTACACGTCGACTGCCGCCAAACAATGTGACGAAAACTTCACATAATTATAACCGATTGCGGGTTGTCGTTAATATATATTTAAGATATAATTATTATACTTGATAGTATAAAGCAGTGTGCGTATTCCGCATGAATACAGGAGGTGTTTATGGCATTCGTGGAACTTAAGGACGTTCGCAAAACATATAAAATGGGCGAGAACGAAATTCATGCCGCGGACGGAGTAAACCTGTCGATCGAGCAAGGCGAATTCTGTGTTATCGTCGGACCGAGCGGCGCGGGCAAAACAACCGTACTGAATATTCTCGGCGGAATGGATACGGTCACGAGCGGAACTGTCATGCTCGATGACAAACTCATTTCCGAAATGTCGCCCAAACAGCTTACGCTGTACCGCAGATACGACGTCGGATTCGTCTTCCAGTTCTATAATCTCGTACAAAATCTTACCGCGCTCGAAAACGTCGAGCTTGCCAACGAGATCACCAAAAATCCTCTCGATGCGAAAAAAACGCTCGAACAGGTCGGTCTGGGCGACCGTATGTATAACTTCCCCGCTCAACTTTCGGGCGGAGAACAGCAACGCGTATCCATTGCGAGAGCGATCGCCAAAAATCCGAAGATCCTGCTTTGCGACGAGCCTACGGGCGCGCTCGACTTCAATACGGGCAAAAGCGTGCTCGGACTGTTGCACAACATCTGCCGCGAAACGGGCAAAACGGTCATAATCATCACACACAATCAGGAACTTACCAAAATGGCGGATCGCGTATTCGGTATCAGGGGCGGAAAAGTGGTTTACGAGGAAAAGAACGACAATCCCGTTCCCGTCGAAGAATTGGTATGGTGATGAAATGAAAAAACACGCAAAAATTTTATTCAAGGAGTTCGGAAGCAGTTTCGGAAGATTTATCGCGATTGCCGGTATAATCGCGCTCGGCGTGGCTTTTCTTATCGGACTGACCGCCGCCACTCCCGACATCAAAATGTCGTTTACCGATTATTTCAACGAAAGCCGTTTGAGTGATTGTTCGATACGCGGCGAAGGCTTCGGTGACGAAGATGTCGAAAAAGTCAAAGCCGTCGACGGCATAAAAGAAGCGGTCGCGCTATATACGACAGACGCGCTTTGCGACGCGAACGACAAGCCGATCGCCGTAAGATTTTACGGGCTCGGAAACGACTGGTTCGACGAAAACAAATCCGTCATAAACAAACTTACGCTTACGAGCGGACGCATGCCGACCAAACCCGGCGAAGCCGTCGCCGTAGTCCCCTTCGGTTCTATGGAAGAAGTAAGTGACGGCGATTATATAACGGTAAGCGAAGAAGACAGAGACTTAAAAGTCGAGGTCGAAGTAGAGATATTCGGTCGTCCTCAAAAATTCAACATAGACCTTCCCGTATTCGACGATAATTACGATTACAAATTCGCCGTAGTCGGCGCGATCACTACCCCGCTGTACTTTTCCGTAAACGACGAAACATGCACAAAAGGCGACGGAAAAGTCGATGCAATCCTGTTTACATTCGAAGATTCGTTCGATACCGAAGGATTGTCTTACGGCACTTTGGGAAGTATAGCTTATCCCAAAACGGAAATGTGGGCGGAAGGAGAAAACTCGGCAAAATATACCGCGTTCACTCCGGCATACGAAGATTACGCGAAAAGCATTACCGACGAAATAGAAAAGATCGACGACGAGTGGTACGTTCTCGGACGTGACACCAATCTGTCGTATTACAGTATGTCGATAAACGCCGACAAAGTGGCGAATATAGCGGGAATATTCCCCGTGTTTTTTATCATAGTCGCCGCGCTTGTCGCATTCTCCACGATAGTCAGAATGGTGGACGAGGACAGAGCGCAGATAGGCGCGCTCAGATCGCTCGGTTATTCGGGCGCGAGAATAACCGGAAAGTATATATTTTACGCTCTCGCCGCGTGCGGGCTCGGGCTCATTGCGGCAGTGCCGCTCGGACTCACCATACTCCCGATCGTCATATTCAACGCGTACGGATCGATGTATATGCTTCCCGCGCTGAAGTTTACCGCCGACTGGCTCACGATCGCGTTGTGCTTGGTAATATCGCTTGCCGCAACGTTGCTGGTAACGCTCCTCGCATGCAGAGCGTCGCTCAAAGAAACTCCCGCGTCCATACTTCAGCCCCGTTCCCCGAAGCCGGGCAAACGCATACTTCTCGAGCGGTTCGGTCCGCTGTGGCGCATACTGCCTTTCAAATACAAAGCAACAATGCGCAACATCTTCCGTTTCAAGCGCAATTTCATAATGACCGTACTCGCCGTGGCAGGTTGCAGCGCGCTCATAGTAGCGGGCTTCGGTATGATGAATTCCACTTCGGCGGTCACCGATCTTCAGTTCAATCGAATATATAATTTCGATCTCACGATCGGCGTAAGTCAAGATTATAAGGAAAGCGAGCTTACCGAAAGCGGCGGATTCCTCGAAAACAAGGGATACATCGAAGTACTCAAAGAACGAGGCAGCGCTATCTCTGGCGACGTATCCGAAAACGCGAACATAGTCGCCGCAGGAAAAGAACTAAACGATTATATCGACCTCGGCGGTGCGTTCAACGAAAACGCGGTCATGATCTCGAAAGGACTTGCCGATGCGCTCGGCACATACGAAGGAGACGAAGTCACCGTAAGAAACGCGTCGGGAGAGGAAGGCACGTTCGGTATCACGCACGTGGTCACGATGTATTCCGAGTGTTGGTTATTCGTAGGCAAGACCGAGTATGCCGACGTATTCGGCGACGCGTCTTTCGATTCCCTGCTTGTAAAAAGCGGAGTCGACGAAGCGGATCAATCGGAAATAAGCGAAAAGCTGTACAAGATCGATTGCGTAAACAGCGTATCGTTTACTTCGTCCGAAAAAGTCATGTTCGACAACCTGTCCGAAACGTTGACTCTCATAGTTCTCGTACTCATAATCTGCGCGGGCGCGCTCGTCGTTATCGTGCTTTACAACCTCACGAACATAAATATAGGCGAGCGTAAAAAAGAGATCGCGACGCTTAAAGTCCTCGGGTACAAAATGAGCGAAGTGGCGGGTTACGTATTCCGCGAAATAGCCATACTCGTCCTCATCGGCATACTCGTCGGTTTCGGGCTCGGATACGGACTGCTGTTCTTTATCCTCGGCAGCGTAAACGCGCCGTACCTTACCTTCCCCATCATAATCTATTGGTGGAGCTTCCTCGTCGCCGCGGGGATCACGCTGCTGTTCTCGGGACTCGTCGATCTGATACTTCTTCCCAAACTCGGCAAGATCGACATGGCGGAATCGATGAAAGCCGTAGATTAAAACGACAGTATAAAACGCCGCGCTTCCTTTACGGAGGTGCGGCGTTTCTCTATTCCGCAAATTCGGTTTATATCAATGCAAGCACGAGCGAAAGAATCGACGCTCCGAAAAGATAGAAAGCCAAAGGCTTATACTTCGCCTTCACGATTATCTTCATCATGATCTTGACCGCAAACATACCGCCGACAGTCGCGGCAGCTATGCCGCACAACGTTTCCCACCAACCGACGGTAAGTTCGAGCGTCCCCGACCCGGTCGCCACGCCGATAAGTCCGACGCACGCGCTGCCGAGAATGACGGGCACGCTCATCAGGAACGAAAACTTTGCGACGTCCTCGCGGTTGCCGCGCATCGCTATCCCGCCGAATACGGTCGAGCCGCTGCGCGACAGTCCGGGAAGCAAAGCAACGACTTGCATAAGTCCCATACCGACAGCCTGTTTTGTGCCGAGCGGACTCGGACGATCGTTACGCGACGACAGACGTTCGGTCAAAAGAAGCAACACCGCGGTGAGCGCGAACGTAACGCACAGGAATTTCCCGCTCCCGAACACGTCGTCGATCATCCCGGACAAAAGAAAACCGGCTACGGCGGCGGGCAAAGTCGCGATTATAAGCCGCAACATTTTCCCGAAAGGCGGACGGAACAATCCGAGAAATTCTTTTCCGAAGAACACGAACACGGGAACAAGCGTTCCGAGATGCAAAAGTATATCGTACATCATGCAACTGCTTTCCAGCCCGAGAAGCTCGCGCACGAGGATCAGGTGTCCGCTGCTCGACACGGGAAGGAACTCGGTCAATCCCTGAACGAAACCGAGCAGCATCGATTGAAATACGTTCATGCGCTCTCCTTCTCGAGCGCGGTTTCGCGACAAACCGTCATATGAATTTCCCCTTTTCAAAGGCGCGTATAATCGTATCGACCGCGCCGTCTACGTCGCCGCCCTCCGCCATAATGCGGATAACGGGTTCGGTACCGCTCTTTCTCACCACTATACGCCCCGCGATCCGCGACGCTTTTTCCATTGCGTTTTTAAGCGCCGCCGACCCGAGCGCGGACGCGTCGGCACGTACTCCCACGAGTTTTTGATCGTCGAGCGTAAGCGTCTGCAATTCTCCCGAAAGCAAAACAAGCGACGTAGCGATACCCGAAAGCAGACCGTCGCCCGTACGCGACGGACGGATTATGAAATGCCCGCTCGGTTCGCCGCCGAGCACGCCGCCGGATATGTTCATGACTTCGCCAACGCTGCGGTCGCCGACTGCGGTACGAACGAAACGCATACCGCGCACTATGAGTTCGCGCTCGAGCGCGGAATTGGTCATAACCGTACCGACTACGGTCGAGCCGCCCGGAATAAAACGGGTCAGATTAAGCATGACTTCGTCGCCGCCGAGCAATCTGCGATGCCACACCGCTATTCTGTCCGCGTCGCCGTCGAAAGACAATCCGATATCGTATCCGCCGCGCTCCGCCGTTTCCGCCATGCGTTCGGGATGAAGCGCGCCGCAACTGACGTTTATACACTCGCCGCGGCATTCCGAGCATAACTCGGTCACGTCGGCGCCCAGTCTTTCAAACACGTCTTTCGCCATGACCGCCGCGCCGGAGCCGCAATCGACAAGCACTTTGAGTCCGTCCAGTCTGCCCGTCCGTCCCAGTCTTTCGCCCATTTCCTCCGCTTCGGTGATCAGACGCGTAATATACGCTTCCGTCCCGCTCGAGCTCTCGGAAATCACGCCGCGAACGCCCGAACGCGGTACGTTGTCCATATAGTATTCGAGAGCTTCCTCCGCCGATACCGACAGTTTGTCGCCGTTGCCGGAGAAGATTTTTATCCCGTTGTATTCGGGCGGATTGTGCGACGCCGAAAGCATGACGCCGAACGCCGCGCCCGACGAGCGCGTCAGTCCCGACACGGCGGGAGTGGGCAGAACGCCTATCGTTTCGGCATCCGAACCGCCGTCCGCTATGCCGGCGACAAGCGCGCTTTCGAGGCTCGGTCCGCTCGTGCGCGTATCCCTGCCTACGATCCCTCTTCCGCCGAAAAGAGCGGCGAGAGCCCGTCCCGCACGGTACGCGATATCCTCGGTTATCCCGTCGCCGTATATTCCCCTTATACCGTCTGTTCCGAAATATTTCATAAGAACATTCTATGCCGCAAAAGTCCGCGATATTATCACAGTCGGCAATTTTTTTACTCTATACGGTAACCGCATAAAAGCCGATTGCATAAACAGTAATATATATGTGCGGAATTATCGGATTTACGGGCGGGCGCGACGCCGCGCCCATTCTTATTGCGGGGCTCAAAGCCCTCGAATACCGCGGCTACGATTCGGCGGGGATCGCCGTCGCGGGCAAAAAAATCACGTCTGTCAAATCGGTCGGACGTATCTCTGCGCTCGAAAAAAAACTCGACGAAACGACACTTGTCGGCGACTGCGGAATAGGACATACGAGATGGGCGACGCACGGCTGCCCCACCGAAGAAAACTGTCACCCGCATATGTCGGCGGACGGGAAATTCGCAGTCGTACATAACGGCATAATCGAAAACGACAAAGAACTTCGCGCGCTCGTTCGCGCGGCGGGCATAGAACCGATAAGCGATACGGACAGCGAGATAGTCGCGCATCTGCTTTCGTTGTATTACGACGGCGATCCCGTCGTCGCGCTCGGTCGTACCGTAAGCCGACTCAAAGGCTCGTTCGCGCTCGGCGTGCTTTGCGCCGACCATCCCGACGAAATATATGCCGCAAAGATGCGCAGTCCGCTTCTGATCGGCTACGGCGACGGCACATGTCTTTCGTCGGACGGCACTGCCATGCCGCAGAGCATAAACGAAATAACGGTACTCGCCGACGGTCAGACCGCGCGGCTCACGAAAAACGGAGCGACGGTGTACTTCCGCGGAAGACAGGTGCAATGCGAGCGAACGAAGCTGAAAAGTTCCAGACGCGCGGCGGGGCTGTCCGGATATCCTCACTATATGATCAAGGAGATGTACGAGCAACCGGAAGCGATCGCGCGGACAATTTCGTCGGAATGCCGCGGCAAGCGCGCCGGACTTCGCGGAACGGGCGTAAGCCTTATAGGTTGCGGCTCGTCGTATAACGCCGCTCTGTCCTGCCGTCCCATGCTCGAACGGGTGACGGGAAGAAGCGTGGATGTTGCGCTCGCGGGCGAATTTTTGTATTCCGAACGCGTACCCGCTTACGGTCGTCAGTGTATACTGTTGTCGCAATCGGGCGAAACCGCCGACACGATTTCGGCGGCGGAAGAAGCAAAACGTCGCGGATACGGCACGCTCGCCATAACGAACGTGCACGCGTCCACTCTGACGAGGACATGCGACGATTATCTCTGCACGCGGGCGGGTCCCGAAATATCCGTAGCCACGACAAAAGGATTTACCACTCAGGTGGCGGCGCTCGGACTGCTTGCGGGAAACGAATTCGCGGCGGCGGTAAAAGAACTGCCGGGGTTGGCCGAAAAAGCCCTCCGCGCAAGCGAAGGACTCAAAGATTCGGCAGTAAAATTCGATAACGCCGGCTGTGTATTCTTTATGGGACGGGGCGCCGATTACGGCGCGGCGCTCGAAGGCGCGCTCAAACTCAAAGAAATTTCGTACATTCCCGCCATAGGCATAGCCGCAGGCGAACTCAAGCACGGAAGCATTTCCCTGATCGAAAAAGGCACTCCCGTGATCGCCGTCTGCACTGACGACAGACTGATCGGCAAATCCCTGCTGTCCATCGCAACGGTAAAGACTCGCGGCGGATTCGTTATAGGCGTCACGAGCTCCCCCGAAGTCGCGGCGGCGTGCGACGAAGCCGTCATGCTTCCGCCCGTACACCCCATGCTTTCCGCGGCGGTGTCGGTCATACCTCTTCAGCGTCTGGCTTACGAAGTCGCGCTTCGTCTCGGGCGCGATATAGACAAACCGCGCAATCTCGCAAAAAGCGTGACGGTGGAATGATTATTTTTCGCCGTCCGCTTCGTCGCTTTCCAAGCAATCGCGAATATCGCCCGAGGACGAAACGTCGTCCGTAAGACTGTGAGCGTCGGAATCCGTTTCGACGCTCTTTTTTTCGCGGCGATCGGTCAGTATCAATTTATATACAAGACGACGCAGACGGAAACACAGCAACGTCGACGCTACGATCTTCAGCGCATCGCCGATCAGGAAAGGCACGACGCAGGCGAGCAAAGCGGAAGCGAGATCCGCGCCCGACTGGATCATAAACCATGCGGTACCGAACAGATACAATACCGCCGTACCGACCGTCATTGCGACGGGATATGCCCAAATATGTTTATTCAGTCTGTTGACGATAAGTCCGATTATGAACGCCATCGAAATATATCCTATTATATAGCCGCCCGTAGGTCCCGCTATACGTCCGAATCCCCCCGTCCAGTTCGTAAACACGGGAACACCGACTGCGCCGAGCGCCACGAAAACGACGACAGCCGCAACTCCGTGCTTCATATCTATAAGGCTCGAAGCTATGTAGATCGCAAGCGTGCCGAAAGACAGCGGAATCGGTCCTATGTTGATCGCTATCGGGCTGAGCACGCATATTATCGCTGCGAGCAACGCGGTAAAAGTAAGGCTTTTCGTGGATATTTTCATTTCAGTTTCAATGAGACCTCCCCTGCGGAAAATTTTATCGTTCTGCCGCCGACGTCGAGAAGAAGCGCGCAATCGTCGTCTATGCCTACGGCTACGGCGTCATATTCGCCGTTCACGGTCACGGTTCTTCCCGTCACGCACGAACGGCGACGGTATTCGTTTACGAACGAACGGGAACGCACGTCGCTGTCCAGTCCGTGAAGATTATCGAGGATACGCGCCGCAAGCTCGCACCTGTCGACGGCTTTGCCCGTTTCGGCTTCAACGCTCGTGGCGACGTTCTCGAGCTCGGACGGAAATTTTACCGCAAGCGCATTGACTCCTATGCCGACGACCGCGTAATCGAGCGACCCGCCCTCCATTCCCACGCTGCCTTCGGTGAGAATACCGCAGATCTTTCTGCTTCCTATATAGAGATCGTTCACCCACTTGATCTTTACGTCCGCGCCCGAAAGCTCTTCCACCGCGCGGGCGGTAGCCACGGCGGCGCATGCGGTTATCAGTCCGCAATCCGAAACGCCGAGATCAGGTCTTATGACCGCGCTGAGATATACGCCGGCCTTACCCGGGGAAAAGAACGACCGCCTGAGTCTGCCCTTTCCCGCCGTCTGACTGTCCGCGATCACGACAAGATCCGTCGCGCCGCCTGCCGCACGATTTTTTGCCACGTCGTTGGTGGACGAAGTCACCGGCAACACTTCCACGGACCACGGCGTACGCAGGAAATGCTCCACGCCCGCACAGCTTACCACGTTGGACGGAGCAAGCATATAACCGCGGTTGGTAGTGCCGCTTATTTTATGACCTTCCGAGATCAGAGAGCGAACGCATTTCCACACCGCGGCGCGGGTAACGCCGCACTCCGCGGCAAGCTCTTCGCCGCTGACCTCGCCCGCATACAATCTCTTCAAAAGTTCTTCGCGCAAATTCATAGCCGTATTATACTATCCTCAAATACGCATTGTCAACTTTTTCAAGCATAAAAGTTTACAAACAAGCAAAAATTTCTTAAAAATTTTTCAAAAACCTATTCCATTTTGTCGCGACTTATGGTATAATAAATGAATTCGGAGGATCGAGGGGTATTATGGAAGACGAAACCAATCTCGTGAATAAACTCGTACTGCTTTTTGTGTTCGACAAAATGGGTATGCCCGTTACGGAAAAGACTATGCTCGAAATGTGCGCCAGCCGCAACAGTTGGATCAATTATATGGAAAGCATAGAATGTCTGGGCGAACTCGTCGACGCGGGTTTTGTTTTCAAGACCGCGAACGACCGCAGTATTTATTATACGATCACGACTTCGGGACGCGAATGCCTGGACAGTTTCTTTACCCGTATCCCCGCATCCAGGCGCACCGAGATCGCCGAATTCATCAAAGAAAACCGCATGACGTACAAGCGTGCGCAGGAATACTTCAGAGGATACTATAAAAACGAAGACGGGTCTTATACCGTTCAGCTCAAGATCCTCGATCCCACGCGTACGACCATGGAGCTTAAACTGAACGTAGCCAACCGCGCCGTCGCGAAAACCGTTTACGGCAAATGGGATTCTTCCGCCGCGGAAGTTTACTCGATGATATACGAAAAACTTATAGACTGATAAAATAAAGGAGACATTATGGAAATTTACAACACCGTAGGAACTTGCTCGCGTCAAATTATTTTCAGAGTGGACGACGAAGACAGAATTTCCGACGTCAAATTCGTCGGCGGTTGCTCGGGCAACCTGCAGGGCATAGCCAAGCTCGTTGACGGTCAGAAGATCGACGACGTGATCGAACGGCTTCAGGGCATCATCTGCCGAAGCGGAACGTCCTGCCCCGATCAGTTCGCAAAAGCCCTCATAAGGTATAAAGCGAAAAAAAATTCGCCCGAACAGAAATAAATTCGGGAAACGGTTTATCGCGACAACGCGGCACGGACAAAGCGTACGTTCTGCGTATTGTTTCGCAGTCGAAAATTACATATTTCGGAAAGATCCGTCCGCATTTGCGGGCGGATTTTCGTATCGATTCACCCTCTCCCGCAAAGCCGTGCCTATCACCCTAAAAAATGTCATGATTCGAATAAATAAATTTTTATCGATTGCCCTTTATTTATTTGCATATCGACAAAATATGTGCTATAATTCATACGTCGGAACGAAAAAGATCCGGACGATAAAAGAGAGGCGAAGAGCATTTGAAAACATCGGAAAAAAACGTATCGATACAGACGCTTCGTCGCCTTCCCGTGTACCTGCATTATCTGAAGTCGCTCGGCGGCGCGCTTCCTGCGGTTTCGGCAACGATAATCGCCGAGGCGCTCGGACTGAACGACGTACAGGTGCGCAAAGATCTGGGCTCCGTAAGCGGCAGCGGACGACCGAAGAAAGGTTACGTCACCAGCGAACTTATCGAAGAACTCGAGGACTTCCTCGGGTGCAACAAGCATACTGCGGCTGTTCTCCTCGGTGTCGGCAACCTCGGACGCGCGCTCCTGTCCTATCACGGTTTTTCGGACTACGGACTGGAAATCGTGGCAGCGTTCGACTCATCGTCCAAAGTGATCGGATCGGCGTGCGGAGGAAAAATCGTTCTGCCCATGAGCGATCTCGAACGCGTATGCAAGAGCAAAAACGTCCGTCTCGGCATACTCACCGTTCCGAGCGCAAACGCTCAGACGGCAGCGGACGAACTCGTCGGACACGGCATAAAAGCGATATGGAACTTTGCGCCGTCCGTCATAAAAGTCCCCGAAGGAGTGCTCGTGGAAAACGAAAACCTCGCGTCTTCCCTCGCGGTACTGTCCAATCATCTGAGCGTGTGACATGAACGTAATACTCATCGGAATGCCCGGCGTGGGAAAATCCACCGTCGGAGTGCTGCTTGCGAAAGCTCTGGGATATTCGTTCGTCGATACCGACCTTATCATTCAGTCGACGACGGGCATGAAACTGTCCGAACTGATCGCAGAGAAAGGCAACGCGTCGTTCTCGGTAACGGAAAACGCCGTGCTCGAATCGCTCGACGTCGATAATACCGTGATCGCCACGGGCGGAAGCGCGGTACTGTGCGAGAAAGGCATGAAAAAACTGGCGAAAAGCGGAAAGACGGTATATCTCACTCTCCCGCCCGAAGCACTGGAAAAACGACTTACCGACATAAAAACCCGCGGCGTAGTAATGCGCAAAGGCGAAACTGTCGCGGATCTTGCCTACGAACGCGCCCCGTATTACGAAAAATACGCCGACGTAACTATAGCCGAAAACGGCGGAGTCGAAGACACGGTAAAAGCCGTGCTCGACGCGCTCGAAAACAAATAGCAATATATTTTTTGGAGGTCCTATAAATGGAAAAGAACTATCCGATCGTAGATAGTGTCGAGAAGCTCGAAGAAGCTCTTGCAAGAGTCAAAGCCGCTCAGAAGAAATTTGCGACCTATACTCAGGAACAGGTCGACAAGATTTTCAAAGCTGCGGCAGTCGCCGCCAACAAAGCGAGAATCCCTCTCGCAAAAATGGCTGTCGAAGAAACGGGCATGGGCGTAGTGGAAGACAAAGTCATCAAAAACAACTACGCTGCGGAGCATATTTACAATAAGTACAAGACGGTCAAGACCTGCGGCGTCGTAGAGGAAGACAAGGCTTACGGTATCAAAAAAGTCGCCGAGCCCATCGGCGTCGTTGCCGCTGTCATTCCCACGACCAACCCCACGTCCACCGCGATATTCAAGTCGCTCATCTGTCTGAAGACGAGAAACGGTATCATCATCTCGCCTCACCCCAGAGCGAAAAAGAGCACCATCGAGGCGGCTAAGATCGTACTCGAAGCAGCTGTCGAAGCAGGCGCGCCCGAGGACATCATCGCATGGATCGACGTTCCCTCCCTCGACCTCACCAATCTCATAATGAAAGAAGCCGACATCATTCTCGCGACCGGCGGTCCCGGAATGGTAAAAGCGGCTTACTCGTCCGGCAAACCCGCGCTCGGCGTCGGCGCAGGCAATACGCCCGCGATCATCGACAACACCGCGGACATCGTACTCGCCGTCAGCTCGATCATTCACTCCAAGACGTTCGACAACGGTATGATATGCGCGTCCGAGCAGTCGGTAATCGTGCATAAAGACATTTACGACGAAGTAAAGAAAGAATTCGCTTACCGCGGTTGCTACTTCCTCAAGCCCGAAGAGATCGAAAAGGTAAGAAAGACTATAATCATAAACGGCGCGCTCAATGCGAAGATCGTCGGACAGAAAGCTCACACCATCGCGGCGCTTGCCGGCGTGGAAGTTCCCGAAAACGCAAAGATCCTTATCGGCGAAGTCGAGAGCGTTGACATCTCCGAAGAGTTCGCTCACGAGAAGCTCTCCCCCGTCCTTGCGATGTATAAAGCGAACGACATCAAAGACGCGTTCGACAAAGCGGAACAGCTCATCGCGGACGGCGGTTACGGACACACTTCCTCTATCTACCTCAACGCCATAACGGAGAACGAAAAACTCGCGGAATTCGGCGAAAGAATGAAAACCTGCCGTATTCTCGTAAATACTCCCTCCTCTCACGGCGGTATCGGCGACCTGTACAACTTCAAACTCAACCCCTCGCTCACGCTCGGTTGCGGAAGCTGGGGCGGTAACAGCGTTTCCGAAAACGTCAACGTAAAACATCTTATAAATATCAAAACGGTAGCAGAAAGGAGAGAGAACATGCTTTGGTTCAGAGCACCCCAGAAAGTATATTTCAAGAAAGGCAGCCTGCCCGTAGCTCTCGACGAGCTCGGCACCGTAATGGGCAAGAAAAAGGCGTTCATCGTTACGGACAGCTTCCTGTATAACAACGGCTATACCAAGCCGATCGAAGAAAAACTCGACGAAATGGGCATCATGCACACGACGTTCTCCAACGTCGCACCCGACCCTACGCTCGCCTGCGCACGCGAAGGCGCAAAGCTCATGACGGCGTTCGCTCCCGACTGCATCATCGCGGTCGGCGGCGGCTCGGCTATGGACGCGGGCAAGATCATGTGGGTACTTTACGAGCATCCCGAAGCCGACTTCCTCGATATGGCTATGCGCTTCATAGATATCCGCAAGAGAGTTTATACCTTCCCCAGAATGGGTGAAAAAGCATCCTTCATTGCTATCCCCACTTCCGCCGGTACCGGTTCCGAAGTTACGCCGTTCGCCGTCATCACCGACGAAACGACAGGCGTCAAGTATCCTCTCGCGGATTACGAACTTATGCCCAACATGGCGATCATCGATGCGGATATGATGATGAACGCGCCCAAGGGTCTGACCAGCGCGTCCGGTATCGACGCAGTCACCCACGCGCTCGAAGCGTATGCTTCGGTCATGGCTACCGACTATACCGACGGACTTGCGATCCGCTCGCTTCAGATGATATTCGAGTATCTTCCCCGCGCTTACGACGACGGCGCTCACGACCCCGTCGCACGCGAAAAGATGGGCAACGCCGCAACCATGGCGGGTATGGCTTTCGCAAACGCCTTCCTCGGCGTATGCCACTCCATGGCGCATAAGCTCGGCGCGTTCCACCATCTCCCTCACGGCGTGGCGAACGCTCTGCTCATCGACGAAGTCATCCGCTTCAACTCCGCGGAATGCCCGACCAAGATGGGAACGTTCTCGCAGTACGATCATCCGCACACCCTCGCGCGCTATGCCGAAGTTGCGGAAGCGCTCGGACTCAAAGGCAAGACTGACGCCGACAAGGTCGAAAACCTTATCAAGGCGGTCAACGAACTCAAAGCCCGCGTAGGCATCAAGCCGACGATCAAGGACTATGTTCCCGACGAAAAAGACTTCCTCGACCGTCTCGACGCGATGGTCGAGCAGGCGTTCGACGACCAGTGCACGGGCGCAAACCCCCGCTACCCGCTCATGAGCGAGATCAAGCAGATGTATCTCAACGCTTATTACGGAAAGCACGAAAAGATCTGATAAAACAAACGATATTTACACACAGCCCGTTCGGTTTCGCGCCCGCGGGCTGTGCGTAAAATTTTTTACAGGGAGAGATGAGACCATGACATTAAACGCCGAGAAAGTTCTGGCTGTCAGAACGGCAAAAACAATCTACCGCGACGGAGACACCGTCGTAAAAGTCTTCGACAACGACTATTCGAAAGCGGATATTCTGAACGAATCGCTCAATCAGGCGCGCGTCGAAGAAACGGGACTCAATATCCCTAAATTACTCGAAATAGGTATAGTGGACGGCAAATGGGCGATCCGATCGGAGTATATCGCGGGAAAGACGCTTCAGACGCTGATGGACGAAAATCCCGACAAGCTCGATTTTTATTTACATAAATTCGTCGAGCTTCAGATGCTCGTTCATTCCAAACACTCTCCCCTGCTCGGAAAGCTCAAGGATAAGATGGATCGCAAGATAAGGGAAGCGAACGTCGACGCCAACACTAGATACGAGCTTCGTACCGCGCTCGAAGGCATGCCCAAACACAACAAAGTGTGTCACGGCGACTTCAATCCGTCCAATATAATCATAGCGGACGACGGTACGGCTTATATTATAGACTGGTCGCATGCCACGCAAGGCAACGCCTCCGCCGACGTAGCGCACACTTATCTGTTGTTCTGTCTGCACGGCAGGACGGACATCGCGGACAAATATCTCGATCTGTTCTGCGAAAAAAGCGGTACGGTAAAGAAATACATACAGCAATGGCTGCCCGTAGTCGCCGCCGCGCAGTCGGTCAAAGGAAACTTAAGCGAACGCGAATTTCTGCTCAGCTGGGTAGGCGTGGTCGATTATGAATAAAAAGGGAAACAAAACATCAAAGACATACTCACAAAAGGAGAAACGGTGATGAAGATCACGATATGTATCGGCAGTTCATGCCATCTCAAAGGCTCGAGACAGGTAGTCGAAGGATTGCAGAATCTCGTGGCAAAACACAATCTCAAAGATATCGTCGAACTCGAAGGTACTTTCTGCATGGGCAAATGCCAGACGGGAGTAAACGTAACGGTAGACGGCGAATTCTTTTCGGTAACGCCCGACGGCGTGGAAACTTTCTTCGAAACCACGGTATTGCCCCGCGTGAAGTAATACATACGTCGCGCGTGCGACGAAAACAACACGGGAGGATAAAAGCATGGCGGAATTTCTCAAACTCAAAAAAAGCAATTGCAAGAACTGTTATAAGTGCATACGTCACTGCCCGGTAAAGTCCATCAGATTTTCCGGCAATCAGGCGCATATAGTGTACGACGAATGCATTCTTTGCGGTCAATGCTATGTCATTTGCCCGCAGAACGCAAAAGAAACAGTGGACGAAACGGAGATCGTCGACGTTATGCTCGCGGACAAAAGCACGCCCGTGATCGCGTCGGTCGCGCCGTCTTTTATCGCATACTTCGAAGGAGCGAGCATTTCCACGCTTTCGGTTGCGCTCAAAAAACTCGGATTCGCGGACGTAGAGGAAACGGCGATAGGCGCCACAATGGTAAAGCGCGAATACGAGCGGCTCGTACGCGAAAACAAAATGGACGTGATCATTTCGTCCTGCTGTCATTCCGTAAACCTCCTCATCGGAAAATACTATCCGTCCGTGATGAAATATCTCGCGCCGGTCGTATCCCCCATGCAGGCGCATTGCTTGGACATCAAACGCCGCCGCCCCGAAGCGAAGACGGTATTTATAGGTCCCTGTCTGTCAAAAAAAGACGAGGCGTATAACGGCACCATTGACGCGGTTCTTACGTTCCGCGAACTGGCTGCGATGTTCAGATCGGCGGGAATAGTGGTCGAAAACGGCGCGGACGAAAACAACGAAAGCCGCGCAAGGCTCTTCCCCGTAGTCGGAGGCGTACTCGACACCATGGATAAACCCGCGGGAAGCGGATATACGTATCTCACGGTAGACGGAGTGGAAAACTGCAAAGAAGCATTGCAGGACATTGCGGAAGGCAATATCACCAAATGCTTTATCGAAATGTCGGCTTGCTCGGGAAGCTGTACGGGCGGACCCGTCATGGAAAAATTCCGTAACTCACCCGTACGGCATACGCAGGCGGTCAGAAAATACGCGGGAGAAGACGACTTCTCGATCAATCAGCCCGAACCCGCATTCCTGCACAAAGAACGTCCGTACATAGGTCTTGCGAAAACCGTTCCGACCGAAGAACAGATCAGGGACATTCTCCGCCGCACGGGCAAAAATTCGCCCGCGGACGAACTGAACTGCGGTTCGTGCGGGTATAACACCTGCCGCGAAAAGGCTATCGCCGTATTCCAGGGCAAAGCGGACATCAGCATGTGTCTTCCCTACCTTATGGATAAAGCCGAACGGTTCTCGAATAATATTCTCAGCAATACGCCCAACGGAATACTCGTAGTAAACGAAGACTTCGAAGTCCAGCAGATCAACCGCGCGGCTATGAAGATGCTTCATATAAGCTCGCAATCCGACGTGCTCGGCGAACAGGTAGTGCGCATCATGGATCCCCTGCCGTTCATCGACGTGCTCGATAATCACAAACAAGTGCGCGGACTGCGCGAGTATTTTGCCGAATACGGTAAATATCTCGAGATCACGATCGTGCACGACAAGACTTCGCATATACTCATAACCATTCTTCGCGACGTGACCGACGAAGAAGAAGAGCGCGTAAAGAAAGAAGAGATCGGAAAACAAACGGTGGAGATCGCCGACAAAGTCGTGGAAAAACAGATGCGTATCGTACAGGAAATCGCGTCGCTTCTCGGCGAAACGGCGGCTGAAACGAAAATCGCGCTCACAAAGCTCAAGGAATCGATATCTCATGAGGAAGAATAATCTCTGCGCGGACATCGGATATATGAGCATAAATCACGTCGGCGAAAACCTTTGCGGCGACCACGTGGAAGTAGTCGAAACGGACGAAAACACCACGGTCATCGTGCTTGCCGACGGACTGGGAAGCGGAGTAAAAGCGAGCATACTGTCGACGCTTACATCCAAAATAATCTCTACAATGATCGCGGCGGGAATGAAACTCGAAGAAGCGGTGGAAACGATCGCCGCCACCCTCCCCGTCTGCAAAGACAGAGGCGTTGCGTACTCGACGTTTACGATAATCCGAATCACCGGCAACGAGCGTGCGGAAATCATACAATACGACAATCCCAAAAGTATACTGCTCAGAAACGGCGAGAACTACGAACTCCCCGTAACGGTCAGCGAAATCGGCGGGAAAAAGATCAGCCGTTCGGAAATCACGCTCAAGGAAAACGATCTGTTTATAGCGATGAGCGACGGCGTCGAGCATGCCGGGGTCGGACTGAAATATAACTTCGGCTGGAAACGCGACGACATAATTGATTTTATGCAGACGTTCTACCATATAGGTTTTACCGCAAAAACGCTGACTAAGATATTGCTTGACGAGGTAAACCGTCTTTACGACGGAGAGCCGGGCGACGACGCCACGGTCTGCACCGTACGCATACGCTCGCGCGTACCCGTTAATCTGCTGTTCGGACCTCCGTCGGTCAGAGAGGACGGACGTAAAATGATGTCGCTGTTCTTCTCCAAAGAAGGCAAGCACATCGTTTGCGGCGGAACAACGTCCACCATAGCCGCCGATTATCTCGGCAAAACGCTCAAACCCAACCTCGATTTCTTCGACCCCGAGATCCCGCCTACCGCGGAGATCGAAGGCGTAGATCTCGTGACCGAAGGAGTGATAACGATCAACCGCGTACTCGAATATGCGAAAAACTATCTTGCGAATAACTCGTCGTACGAAGAATGGAGCAGCAACAAAGACGGCGCGTCGCGTATCGCCCGTATGCTGTTCGAGGAATCGACGGATATCAACTTCTTCGTCGGACGCGCAGTGAATCCCGCGCATCAAAACCCCAACCTGCCCATCAACTTCAATATCAAAATGACGCTCGTGGACGAGCTGTCCAAATGCCTCTTGAAAATGGGCAAGAAAATCAAAGTAAGTTATTTTTAAGGAATATACACAATGAGAAAATTCGATACGAAGATTCAGTACTTAAAGTACAAAGTTCTCCGTTCCGTCGCGCGCCATGCCTGGAACGACGATCTTTTGCAGTCGATCACCGACATACCTAAAGAGATCATGCCCGGAAAAGAGCCTACCATGCGTTGCTGCGTATACAAAGAGCGCGCCATTCTCGCAGAACGCGTCAAGATCGCCATGGGCGGCGACAGAAATAACCCGAACGTCATCGAAGTCATCGACATAGCATGCGACGACTGCCCCGCGAGCGGATATTACGTGACAGACACCTGCCGCGGCTGTATCGCACACCGCTGCGAAGACGTATGTCCGAAAAACGCGCTCACGTTCGACGAGCATCAGAAAGCGCATATCGACAAGTCGCTCTGCATAAACTGCGGCAAGTGCGCCGCGGCGTGCCCGTACAACGCGATAAACAACCGTAAACGTCCGTGCGAAAACGCATGCAAGGTCAAGGCGATAAGCGCGGGTCCGGACGGAAGCGCGTCCATTTCCAACGAAAAATGCATATCGTGCGGCGCATGCGTATACATGTGCCCGTTCGGCGCGATCACGGACAAGTCGTTTATTCTCGACGTCATCGATATGATCAAAAAGAGCGACGGCAACAATGTTTATAAGGTATACGCCGTTGTCGCTCCGTCGATTGCAAGTCAGTTTACATACGCAAAGCTCGGACAGGTAGTCACGGGCATAGAAGAACTCGGATTTCATCATGCGATCGAAGCGGCGCTCGGCGCGGATATGGTCGCATTCGGCGAAGCAAAAGAGCTTGCCGAAAAAGGTTTCCTCACCAGTTCGTGCTGTCCCGCTTTCGTCAGCCATGTTCAAAAGAAATATCCCAAGCTCGCCGAACACGTGTCGCACAATCTGTCCCCCGCCGCAATGATCGCGAAGTATATAAAGAGTACCGATCCGACGAGCAAGATCGTGTTTATCGGACCTTGCACAGCGAAGAAAATGGAATTTCAGCTCGAACATGTCCGTCCGTACATCGACAGCGTAATCACATTCGAGGAGCTTCAGGCGCTCTTCGACAGCAAAGACATAGACATAACAACGCTCAAGGAAGGCGTACTCGATAATGCGTCGTATTTCGGAAGAATATTCGCACGGTCGGGAGGTCTGTCCGACGCGGTAGTCGAAGCGCTCAAAGAACAGAATATCGATTTCGAAGTCAAACCGGTCGCCTGCGACGGCATAGAACAATGCAACGCCGCCCTGCTTAAAGCTCAGGTAGGCAAACTGGACGGGAACTTCATCGAAGGTATGGCTTGCGTAGGCGGCTGTATAGGCGGCGCGGGCTGTCTTACTCACGGACCGAAGAACAAAGCCGACGTAGACGCTTACGGCAAAGAAGCCATGGAAAAGACCATTGCCGACGCTATCAGCATATACAATATAGGAAATAAATAAACACGCGAGGCATTATGAAATATATAGTAATTCTCGGCGACGGTTGGGCGGATTACCCCGACGCCGACGGCAGAACTCCCCTGTCGCTTGCAAACAAACCGAATATCGACCGTATAGCGTCTCACAGCCTGTGCGGACTCTGCAAGACCGTTCCCGACGGAATGAAGCCGGGCAGCGACGTTGCGAATATGGCGGTAATGGGTTACGACCCGAAGAAATATTATACGGGACGTTCACCGCTCGAAGCCGCGAGCATGGGCATCGAACTGACGGGAAACGACGTAACTTATCGCTGTAATCTCGTCACGCTCGGCGGCGACGGCGAATACGAAAGTCTGACGATGGACGACTACAGCGCAGGCGAAATAGACACCGAAACCGCAGCGAAACTGATCGGAGAGCTTTGCGAAAAAGTGAAACTGCCCGAGGGATGGGAACTTCACCCCGGCGTAAGCTACCGCCACTGCCTCGTACGCAGAAACGCGAAGACGGGCGCGGGACTCACTCCGCCGCACGATATTTCGGGCAGACCGATAGCGGATTACCTTCCCAAAGGCGCGTTTGCGAAAGAACTGCTCGGGTTTCAGAAACAAAGCATGAAGATCCTCGCCGAAAGCGAGATCAACAAAGCGCGCGTAAAAGCGGGTAAAAATCCCGCAAACTCATGCTGGCTGTGGGGCGAAGGGACTAAGCCCGCGTTCACGGCATTCGAGAAACTTTACGGACTCAAAGGCGCGGTGATTTCCGCCGTCGACCTCGTAAAAGGCATAGGAAAGGTCGCCGGTATGGATTCGATCGACGTAGAAGGCGCATGCGGGACCGTCAATACGAACTTCGCGGGAAAAGCCGCAGCCGCTCTCGACGCAATCAAGACGCACGACTATGTTTATATCCACATGGAAGCTCCGGACGAATGCGGACATCAGGGCGACAAAGAGGGCAAGATCCGCTCCGTCGAACTGATCGACAAACTCGTAGTAAAACCGATCTACGAAGAAATGACAAAACGCGGAGAACGTTTCAAACTGCTTATAACCCCCGATCACCCTACTCCGCTTGCGCTCCGTACGCATGTTTCCGATCCGGTGCCGTTCATAATATACGACAGCGGCAAGGACGTACACGGTTGCGAAACGTATAACGAAAGAAACGTTATGACGACGCGCGTATTATTCGGAAGCGGCGTGGAAATGTTCGAAAGATTTTTGTCCGAAAAATAATCCTCGTACCGTAAAAAATTCTCGGATAATCTCCGAGATGTCGGGATCCAAAACAAAGAATCGAAAGAAAACAAATCATCGTAAAATATAAAATCGCGGCTTACACCGCGATTTTTATTATTATAAAGTTCGACATATATACAAACTCAGAAAATCGGAAACACCCCGAGATATAACAATATACCTATGATCGCCAAATGTAGCGGATAGTATATATAAAATGTCCATTTCAGAATGTTATTGACCGTTACGAACTTTCCGCGCTGACCGTTATACAACGACAATACCGGGATCGCAAGACAAACTCCGAGCTGTAAAACTCCGTATATCATATCGATTGCGAAAAAATAAACGATACCGTACACGAAAACCCAGAACATCATCCAAAGCATTTGCCTTATGAAATGCCCTCTGTTCGCCCAAAACGAATATATTATCATAGGGGCGATACAACTCCAATCCGCGGGGAAAGAAATTGCAAGAATAAGAAAATTCAACAAAACCTTTATCGGATACTTCAGCTTCGAATCATAGACGCGTATAAGTACCAATCCCCACGCAAACGCCCACAACACTCCCGTTTGATTAAACGGCGAGCCATGCGCGAACGGAAGAAACGACCATGCGTCTATATAATTAAACGAACAAAAGACATACGGAAAATGAGATATGACGGCGAATAAAAACATTCTGCCTATATATTTTTTCAAATTCCTTGTATGGTGATAACCCTCGACAATAAAGTAGCACATTATCGGACAAGTCAAACGTCCCAAAATATGCATGATCAAAGCCAAAGGATTTGTGGAAAATCCCTGCCATATAGCCCATGCCAAATGATCCGACGTCATTGCCGCAATGGCGATGAGTTTTAGTATATTGGAATCGAATATTTTATATTTCGGATCGATTTGCTTTGTGTTTTCCATAATAACGATTGCGCAGAACGCCCGCCCATACTGTCCGTTTTATTTCTTCAGATCCTCGACGAGTATGTTCGGGTCGCGCGGAAGTTTTACGAAATAATAATCGCAAGCGGTGCGTACGATTTCGGGAAGAATAAGAGTATACCCGTTACCGTTCACATCGCGAAACTCGTATACGAACGTATAACTCCCGGACGATGCGAGCGGAGCGAACAGAGGAAAATTATTTTCATAACATTCGCTGTACATTCCGTCGATCTCGAAACGCTCGAGAACGCCGTCGACGATACGAAAACGAAAACCGCTAGAGAGCGAAACCGTTTCGCCGTCGTCGGACAATACTTCCGCGCCGTCGAAAAAATTCGCGATCAGCGCGTCGGACGAAAGTAACGCGAAGTTACGCGAATGCCCTCTGATCTTCTTGTAAACATATGGCGAATACTGCTTTTCTCCGCCCTCGAACAATTCGACTTCGCCCTTTTTCGTAAAAAAGAAACGAGCCGCCTGCCATTCGACTTTGCTGTTTCCGCCCGCGATCTGCGAATATATACATTTTTCTTCGCCGGCGTAATATTCCATCATTTCGGCGCAGACCGAGTTTTGCAGATTTATCTTCCAGCTTACGGCAAGAAGCGCCATAAAAACCGTAAGCGCGGCGATTATAACGCACTCGCAAACGATGTAAAGCGGATCGAACTGCGAAAAAACGATCTGTACGACGATAAGCGCGGCGATCACAAGCAGACAAAGAAATATGAACAGCGGATACTTAAACCCGAGCGCAAAACGGTTGTATTGCGTTTTTATTATCTGCGCATTCTCGATCCCGTCGAATGCCGCCGCAAACCTTTCTTTCGCGCCCGCAAGCTGTTTTTCCGTTTCGATATAATCCATATTATTCGGACAGGATCTTGCGCACAAGTTCGCCCGCTATCTTGGGATTCGTCTTTCCCTTAGTCGCTTTCATGAGTTGTCCGACAAAGAAAGACATGACTTTCTCGTTGCCTTTCTTAAAATCGTCGGCGGGTCCGGGGTTTGCCGCGATTATGTCGCGCACGAGCTTTTCGATCTCTCCCGCGTCGTTATTTTGTCTTAAGCCGAGCTTATCTACGGCTTCCCCCGCCGTCATATCGTTCTGCCAGATCTTATCGAGCACGTCTTTCGACGCAACGAGATTGATCTCGCCTTTTTCCACAAGCATGAGAATATCCGCAAGCTGCGCCGAAGAAATGCCGACGGTAATTCCGTCCTCGCCTTCCGTCTTGCCTTTGCGCATGATCTCGCTCATCACGTAATTCGCCGCCTTCTTCGCATTGGCGCCGAGGCTCACCGCGCCGTCGAACAGATCGGCGACGGCAGGATCTGCCGTCAGTATGGAAGCGTCGTAATCGCTCAGACCCAACTCGGAAATATATCTGCTTCTGCGGGCGCGCTTGAGCTCGGGAAGCGTCGACGCTATCTTTTCAATATCTTCGTCCGTCATTACCACGGGCATAAGATCTGGTTCGGGGAAATATCTGTAATCCTGCGCATCCTCTTTGCTACGCATTCCGTAACCCGTACCGCTCGCATCGTCGAAATGCCGCGTTTCCTGCACGACATTTCCGCCGCTTTCGAGGACTTCGGTCTGACGGACGATCTCCGCTTCGATCGCACGGCGAACCGAGCGGAACGAATTGAGATTCTTGGTTTCGGTGCGAGTTCCGAGCGGCTGACCGGGCTTCGACAGCGAAAGATTGACGTCGGCGCGAATTGAGCCTTCCTGCATCTTGCAGTCGGATATACCGCAATAACGGAATATGCTCGCAAGCTCTTCGAGGAACACCACCGCTTCGTCTGCGGAATGAATATCGGGTTCGGTCACGCACTCGATGAGAGGCACGCCGCAACGGTTGTAATCGACCGCCGTCGAATTTCCGCTGTGAACGAGCTTGCCCGCATCCTCTTCGAGATGTATGCGGTTAAGCCGCACGACCTTTTCTTCGCCGTTTACATCGAAACGCACCTCGCCGCCCACGCAAAGCGGAAGGTCGAACTGGCTCGTCTGCCATGCCTTGGGAAGGTCGGGATAAAAATAATTCTTCCTGTCCCACTTGGAAAATTTCGATATTTCGCTTCCTATCGCACAACCTGCTTTGACGGTATACTCCACCGCTTTTTTATTAAGTACCGGAAGCACGCCGGGGTGACCGGCGCAGATCGGACACGTATGCGAATTCGGCTCGCCGCCGAACTTATTTACGCACGAACAAAACAGCTTGCTTTCGGTCTTGAGTTCGCAATGGACTTCGAGCCCTATGGTAACGTTATAATCGCTCATTTTGCCTCCTTTGCGCTCTCGTATATCCGCGCGAGCGAGAACAGCGTTTCCTCGCAATACGCTTTACCGATAAGCTGCATCCCGATCGGAAGTCCGTCCGAATCCGTACCGCAACGAAGCGACAGTCCGGGAAGTCCCGCGATGTTGACGGGAACGGTAAATATATCTCCGAGATAAGCCTCGACGGGATCGGTGATCTTCTGTCCGAGTTTATACGCCGTCGTCGGCGCGGTCGGGCATATGAGCGCGTCGCACTTCGACAGCGCTTCGTCGAAATCCTTTTTGATCAGCGTGCGCACCTTGCTAGCCTTGAGATAGAACGCGTCGTAATATCCCGAGGAAAGCACGAAGTTGCCGAGCATAATGCGGCGTTTGACTTCGGGTCCGAAAAATTCGGTACGCGATTTATAATAAATTTCCTGCAGATTTTTACAGCCTTCCGCACGCCTACCGTATTTGATGCCGTCGTAACGCGACAGATTGCTCGTCGCTTCGGCGGAAGACAGAATATAATAGCACGCGAGCGCCATATCGAAACTCTTTATCTCCGTCTCGACTATCTCAGCACCGTTATCTTTATAGAATGCGATTGCTTTTTCCACTGCCGCTTTGATCTCGGGAGAAAGCGCGGACGGGAAAAACTCTTTGGCCACGCCTATCCTGCGTCCTTTCAAACTCGTGAATTTTTCTCCGAGGTCGAGGTTACCCGAATAAGAAGTCGAATCGTTTTTGTCATAGCCTTTTATGATATCATAAACGTACTTGCAATCGTCTACGGTGCGTGTCATAGGTCCGATCTGATCGAGCGACGACGCGAACGCTATGAGTCCGTAACGCGATACGGCGGAATAAGTCGGTTTCAATCCGACCACACCGTTGAACGACGCGGGCTGACGTATCGAACCGCCCGTATCCGAGCCGAGCGCCATATACGCCTGATAAGACGCGACCGCGCACGCCGAGCCGCCCGAACTTCCGCCCGGCACTCTCGTATCGTCCACGGCGTTTTTGACCGTTTTGAACGCCGAATACTCGCTCGACGACCCCATGGCAAACTCGTCCATATTGGCTTTTCCGACGATCACCGCGCCTGCATCTTTGAGCTTTTTAACGACAAACGCGTCGTATGGCGGAATGTAATTCTCGAGAAAGCGGGACGCGCACGTCGTGCGTATTCCCTCGGTGCAAATATTGTCTTTTACCGCAACCGGCACGCCGAGAAGCGGCTTGTCGACGCCTGCGGCTATCTGTCTGTCTGCTTCTTCGGCGGCGGCAACGGCTTCGTCTGCGCACACCGTAACATACGCGCCGAGATCGGACTTCTTTTCGATCTGCGCGAGTACGGCTTTCGTCACCTCTACCGAACTCACTTTTTTTTCGGCAAGATCACGCTTTATTTCGAGTAGTGATTTTTTTATCATACGCCCTCCGTTATTCGACCACACGCGGCACGATATACGAATTCATATCGCGTTCGGGCGCGCAGGACAGGAGTTTTTCTCTGTCGAACGGTTCGCCCGCAACATCCTCTCTGAGCACGTTTACCGCCGAAAGTATGTGCGCGGTCGCAGGCACTTCCGAAGCGTCGAAAGAATCGAGCGTTTCCATCTGCTTAAGAAGGGACGCAAAATGTTTTTCCATGCCCTGCTCCTCTTCGGGCGACAGAGTTATACGGCTGAGCACAGCCGTATGTCTGATCGTTTCGGGTGTTATTTTTTCCATAAATAATATTATCCTCCTGAAATTACAACCTTACCGGCACGCCTTCGGCGGCAAGGTATTTTTTCAGATCTTCTATTTCCAACTGTCTGAAGTGAAAGAGCGACGCCGCGAGAGCCGCGTCTGCGCCCGCGTCGAACGCCTGCTTGAAATGCTCGGGCTCTCCCGCTCCGCCGGACGCGATCACCGGCACGCCGACCGACGACGATACCGCCGCGGTAAGCCCGAGATCGAATCCTTTTTTCGTCCCGTCGGCGTCCATACTCGTAAGAAGGATCTCACCCGCGCCGAGTTCCGCGCCTCTTGCCGCCCATTCGACCGCGTCTATACCTTCGTTCTTTCTTCCGCCCGCAGTGTAAACAACCCAATGATTATCTTCGAATTTGGCGTCGATCGCCAATACTATGCACTGACTTCCGAACAATTCCGCGCCTTCGCTTATAAGCTCGGGACGACGTACTGCGGCGCTGTTCACACCCACCTTGTCCGCGCCCGCGCGGAGTACTCTGCGCATATCTTCCACACTGCGCACACCGCCGCCCACGGTAAAAGGAATAAACAGCCGCTCGGCGACACGGCTGACCATGTCGGCGACCGTTTCGTTTCCGCGGTAGGTCGCGGTTATATCGAGGAACGTTATTTCGTCGGCGCCCGCGCGTTCGTATGTCACGGCGTTTTCCACCGCGTCGCCCGCGTCGACGAGATTGACGAAATTCACTCCTTTTACCACCCGTCCGTCCTTTATGTCCAGACAGGGTATTATGCGCTTAGACGTCATACAACTCCGTTAGATCTTCAAAAAATTACTTAAAATTTTCAGTCCCGCCGCCCCGCTTTTTTCGGGATGGAACTGCGTCGCGAAAATATTATCGCGTTCTACCGCGGCGGTAAACGGTTCGCCGTATTCGGCGGTCGCCGCTTCGTCACGCGGATCGGCGGCTTTTGCGCGATAACTGTGCACGAAATAAAAATATTCGCCGCTCGCCACGCCGTCAAGCAATCTGCTTTCGGGTCGGACGTCGATACTCGTCCACGCTATATGCGGAAGTTTCAGCCCCGCAGTCGTCAGTTTTTCCACGCCGCCGCCGATCAAACCCAGTCCGTCGTTATGCCCGAACTCGGTCGAATAATCGAACAACAGTTGAAGTCCAAGACATATGCCGAAAAGCGGCGTCCCTTTACTCGCCGAAACCGTGAGGGCATCCGCTACACCGTCGGAGCGAAGTCGCTTCATGCACTCGCCGAACGCTCCGACACCGGGCAGAATTATTCTGTCCGCCGCGGCGATCTCGTCGGCGTCCGCCGTAACATGCGGAGTTTCCCCGAGAAACCGAACGGCATTCACAACGCTGCTCAAATTCCCCGCCCCGTAATCGACTATCGTAATCATACGCTTTATTATATAATAATCGCAAAACCAAAGTCAATTGATTGCGCCGCGCTTTTTGTTGTGGTATACTGTCCGTATGACCGAAAGAGATATTATGAGACTTTTCGATAGCTATGACGGTGAGATCTCTCTGTCCGACTTTACGCCCGACGAACTTGCGGAACTTATAGCAGCCGAAGGCATAGCCGATCTGCCCGAGTCTTTCAAAGAAAAATATTTTGCAAAGTACGACGACATAAAAGTCAACAACTCGAATAAACTGTCCAAACTGGACTGGTGACACGGCATAACGCTTTTACGCATAGCATATACCGAGATCTAAGGAGATATTATGAATATCGAAATAACGCCGAACCGTGAAGAACAGGCGCGGCTCAACAACGAGATATGGCTTGCAGCCGCCGAAAGCATGCGACCGAAAAAGGACAAAACGATTATCAAGCTCGCCGCCGCGGGCATTCTCGCGGTTGTCGCCGTCGTTTTGCTCGTCATAAATATCGTAAACGAAAAACCAGACACACTGCTCGTGATCGCGAACGTAGTCGTACTCGTGGCGGCGGTAGTCGTCGGCAGCAATGTATCAAGCGATTATATTCTCGCGCATATATCGAAAAAACGTATGCTTAAAGCCGCGGGCGAAGCGCTCGATAAAATGTTCGTACGCATAGGAAACGGAAATATAACATTCTCGTTCGGCGACAACGTAACCGTGACATATTCCGAAACGGCGGAATCGTTCTCATGCCCTCGCGCATCGCTTTCCGTAGCGGAAAAAGAAAACATGCTTTCGGTAGACTTCCCCCGCGACTCGGACAGCGATTTCTATATCTTTTCGGAAGAGAACATCGGCAAAAAAGTATTCGACGGTTTGCACGCATATCTGCTTTCGTCGAAATGCGAATACGTCACTCTGCTTAAAAACAATTCCGGTAAATACGAAATGGTGTAAATCAAGAAACGGTCACGTCGATCGGCGTGACCGTTTCTTTATAAAGTTATCCGAATAAGTTTTTGATTTTCGATACAAACCTGCTCCATAAAGACGGACGACGTTTTTGTGCCGTCGAATTACGTTCGGCATTGCTTCCCGTAATTTCTTTTGTTTTGATTTTCGCTTTATGTCCTTTATATGCCAAAGCAATAGGATCTTCGCATTTTAATATTTTTTCATGAAATCGTTCGACCCAATCAATGTCGTTAAAAGTACAAAAATACGTATCGATATCAACATCATGCGCCAATTGATTTCTCATCCAACGTTTGCGTTTAAGCTATCTGTAAAAAACGTCCCACCCATAAACATTTTTCCGTAAATTCAAAGGTGTTTCTTCCATATCTTTTATATAGCCGAAACTCCTTCCGCGCCACGATACATATCTTTACAAATTCTATCAAGTTGCTTATACGCCTCTTGAAAAGCTATATTAGTTTCCCGCGTCGACATCGATTCACGCTCCATATCGTGTTAATCTCAAATTGAGAGCCTATTTTATACGCACTGCCTAAGCGATCGTCCATGTGAACGCAACCGAGTCGGATACGTTTATATCATCAGGCTCGATATTCATGCTCCGCATAGTAACGCCGGAATCGGCATTGTACGCAAGGAAACGCGTGGGCGACTGCACGTCAAGCTCGGCAAAATTATAGTCGATTTTGACAAGCTCGCCCAGTCTGACACCGCTCGCAGCCGTAAGCACCGACGCTTTTTCGCGAGCGGATTTTGCCGCCGCTTCGAGAACTTCCGCCGACACAGACGATTTATCTTTGACGGTAAACGCAACGCTCAGTTCGGGACTTGCCGTACACGCGGTCGCCGCGGCGATCGCTTTGCCCAATTTTTCGGCGTTGAGGTCGAATGTGAGTTTTAATGTGTGCGAGCACCTGTATCCAACAAACACCGTGGAATAGTTGCCTTTCATATCGGGGACATTCTTTTTTTCCGCCACTACGTGAAAATCGACGGTCTTTACCTCGTCTTTTCCGAATCCTGCTTTGACGAAGCTTTCACACACAGCGTCCAACTGTTTCTCGGCAAGCGCCATAGCCGCGTCGTATTTTTTGTCGAGCGCAGAAAGCGCTAAAGTAAGTATTGCCGTATCCGGTTTAACACTCACCTTGCCCACTCCTCTTACGGTGATCGATTTTTCCATAATGCAACTCCTTGAAATCAATATTATTTTTACAATATACGGTAGTCCGTCAACAGAGACCAGTGTACCATAAAAAATATGAAATATCAAGTAACGTTACCGTATTGACACTTATTTAATTCTACAAAAATTCTTACTTAATTAAAAATAAGCCCACAAAAATGCGGACTTATTTTTTGGTGACCCCGTTGATGTTAAAGGCGAACTATTTAGTTGTTCAAAAGTTACCGTTTTTGATTGTCCTTTGTAGTTAAAAGTGATTACAAAATGGTCGTCATAGAGATAAATGCTGTTTACGAAGGTATCTATAAGCCTTTGCTTGCCTTCTTGTGTGGATATGTCTATCTTTCGTAAATTACATAATCCGAATTCAATTTGTTCCTGTGTCAGCACGGGATTTTTTATTTGCGCTTGGTAAAGTTCCAATTCAAGGTTGCTCTTTTGTTCTTCAAGTTCGTCAAGCATTTTCTTTGTTGTGGACGAGAAGATTCCTTGTGCGATTGCCTCTGCCAAATTCTTTAATTTCTTTTCCACTTCGGCAAGTTGCGCTTGTATGGAATTGATAGCCGTACTGTCATTTTCTTGCATTTCGTACAGTCTTTCGGCAAGTTCCTTTACAATCTCGTCGTCAGATATGAGAGAAAGTATTTCGTCAATAACAAGTTCTTCCAACCAATCTTTCTTAACAGTTTTCTTGTCACACTTATGTTGTTTGGAACGGTTGCAACGGTAGTAACGATATTTCCTATCGGTATGACTTGTGCCGATTTCGCCCGTCATCATTGCGCCGCATTTGCCACAGAATAGATGCGTAGTCAATAGATAGTCGTCTTCGCTTCTGTGCATAGCGGGAGCTTTTTTATTGACTTTCATTTTCGTTTGCACGGCGTCAAAATCTTCTACACTAATAAGCGCGGGGATTGCATTAGGAATAATAACGTCTCCGAACTTGTACTCGCCTATGTATTTGCGATTAGTGAGAATACGGAATACGGCGTTATAATTCATAGAGTATCCGCGATTTTTAACACCACGCGAAGTGAGCAGTTTAGCGATGTCATTTACCCTTTTGCCGCCGAGATAAAGGGAGTAAATCTCTTTAACGATGGGGGCGGTTGCGTCTTCTATTTGATAATGGTCTTGTTCGTCCACATAGTAACCAAACGGAGCGCGAACGCCGTTCGCCTTTGCTTTGAGTGCGTTTTCCGTCATACCGCGTTTAACTTTTTCGGAAAGCTCTGCCGAATAGAATTCCGCATAGCCTTCAAGGAGGGATTCAAGCAAAATTCCTTCTGCTCCCTGCGAAATAGTTTCCTTTGCGGAGATAACTCTTACGCCATTCTTTTTAAGTACATTTTTGTAATATGCGCTGTCGTAACGGTTACGAGCAAAGCGGTCTAACTTCCACACGATAATGCAATCGAAGCTGTGCTTATAGCTGTCTTTAATCATGTGCTGAAATTCGGGACGGTGGTCTGTCTTAGCTGACTGCGCTCTGTCTATGTAGTTGCCAACAACCTGAATTTTGTTGAACTCGGCGTATTGCATACACTCGCGGAGCTGACCTTCGATACTTGCTTCATTTTGTTTTTCCGAACTGAATCGGGCGTATATAACGGCTTTCATAGGTTATCTCCAAGTTATTGATTTATTTTTAATCGGTATAATGTTTCATCTAAATAAACAATAGCATTTCTGAATTCTTGAGCTAAATCACTTTTTGCATTTGCATAATATTTCATGTATAAACCATGTAGTTTTGAAAGAATGTAAGTTGTATGAGCTTCTATTATATCCACATTTAAGTAGGTGATAGCTGCTACACAGGCTTTTACTTCAGAATCGCTTGGATTTATATTCTCTTCTTCCCATAGTGTAATATAGTGTTCTTTTTGTTTGCTTAATTCGGTTTCAACTTTTTTCATTACCCTTTGTGAGCAAAATTTACCGTTTAACCGTTTCAAAAGTGTTTGTTTGCCTTGATATCGCGATAAATTTGATTCTACTAAAAGAATAGCTTCATTGATTGTAGAATTAGAAAGACTAATGTAATAATAAACAGGTAAATAGCCAGAAAAGCAAGAACAAATATGAGATATATAATTTAATGGTTCATCTACAGTTTCTTGTTTTAAAAAAGATTCAATTATATCTGTTTGTTCAATTGCTTTGACTATTCTTTTAGGTGGAGATATTAACAGTTTCCCCGTTTCAATTTGTTGCACATCTCCTATCAGTCTTAATGTAGGTGCGCCTTGCTTTTCGTTGAATTCACCTTCTTTGATGAATTTCATTTGATTTAAAAGCTTTTTATCAATAAAAATAGTCCCACCTTTTTCAGAAATAACACCATTAGACATATCTATTAGACTTGCATTTTGTATTCCGATTTTAGAAGCCTTTTCTATAAAACTAAGCCAAAGTTTTTCCTCGTTCCGGCGTCTCTCATCAATTATCCTTTCCAAGTCAGCTGATTTTATTCTTTCCGATCTACCCGCATAACGAAAATAAATATCCGCATCTTTCAAAGAATATTTTTTCTCTGTACAATCGTAGCTTTTTTTGCATATTGCTGGTTTTACTACAAGCGGATAAACGTAAATGATGCCAAATGTTAAATCTCTAAACTCAAACAAAGTCGAGACCCATCTTATCGTTTGCGAAAAGTATTCATTTAGGTTTTTTGTAAAAATTTCGACATTAAGATTTTCAAATTGTTCTAAGGCTTTATCTTTTAGTCCGAGCAATTTGTGAGGAGTATCTTTTACTCCAAAAATTAAATAACCACCCTCGTTATTGGCAAATGCAGCAATTGTCTTAAAATACATAGCCATATTAGCATGATTATACGATTCTTTAAATTCATGATTTGTATCTTCACGTTTTATAAGTCTATCAGGGTGTTTGGCACTTGTTTTGAATATTGATGATAAAATATCTTCCGAAAGTGGATTTGCCATATTTAATATCCTTTAAAATTTTTAATATATTATATCTGCTGTCCTAAGAGGAAATCAAGAGCGTTAATTGTTATAACGCCGTCGTGGTCTTTTACAAAATAGTCGTCAAGTGTAATAATGTATTTAGGGTAGTTGTCCTGTATTTCATAGAACGGACGAAGCTCTTGCGTTAATTTATCTTCATCCATAACCGTAACTGCAACTTGTATATATTGCACTCTATCGGAATTATCTTTGATTATGAAGTCAACTTCTTTTTCGGCGACTTTGCCTGTTGCAACTTTGAACCGTCTGCGCTTCAACTCTAAGAAAATAAGGTTCTCTAAAATCTGGGGCAGCTCAATTGTTTTATTGTTTAAGATGTAATACTTAAAGCCGAAATCCGTGATGTAATACTTGTTAATGAGCTTTAAGTATTCTTTCCCAACAACATCGTATCTGTCCGCTTTATAGACGAAGAAGCAATCTTGCAGAGTTTCAAAATAGCTGTCAACAGTATTGTAGGATACTTTTGTTCCGTTGGAATTGAGCGTATCGGTAATGCGTTTAGTCGTGGTCAAGCATCCGATATTGTAGACGAGATAGCTCAAAATATTTTCTACAAGTTGTTTGCTTGCCGCCGAATTGCGTTTTAACACATCTTTTTCGAGAATGGTTTTATAAACGCTTTCGATATACTCTCGCTGTTGTGCCGTACCCGTATCAAACATAAAGATTCCGGGAAGAGCGCCATAGGTAATGTAATCGGTAAAAAGGTCTCGCTTGCTTTTTCCGTTGTCTTTGAAATGGTCATAATATTCCTTAAAAGAGAGAGGAAGCACATTGATTTCCACATAGCGCCCTGTCAGCAATGTGGCTATCTCGGAAGATAAAAACTTTGCGTTAGATCCCGTAATATAGACGTCTATATTTTCTTTTATAAATAAGCTGTCGACAACTTCCTCGAACCCGTCAACTCGCTGAATTTCATCAAGAAAGACATAGAGAGTTTTACCATCTTTTGCAGATGCTATAATGTGCGAGTATAACTCACGCTTGTCGCGGAGAGGTTCGTTATCAAGATCCTCAAAATTGATTTTCAATATTTGTTCGTCGCATACGCCTTCTTTTTTAAGTTCTTGAATATACAAATCGAAAATAGTAGATTTGCCGACACGCCTAAGCCCCGTTACAACTTTTATCAGTGGTTTATCTTTGTAACTTTTTAACCAAGCAACATATTCGTTTCTTTCAATCAACTTCATAAAATTACCTCTTAGTAATTATAATCGAATTATCTGTTAATGTCAATATTAAAATGAAAAGTTTTTGCGCATATAAAAAAGTTTTCATTTTTATTATTCGACAAAATTTCCTATAAAAAGTCTGTTCACGTCACGTTTATGGGCAGTGAGTGTATTGCAACGATATGTAATCTATGATATAATACATACTGTACCGCGATAATGTAATGAGTGGTATTGTACCCTTCGGGGTAGGAGTTCTGCGGTGGGCGTAAAGAGTTCGTCCACAGACGGCAGAAGGTTTTGGGCGGTATAGTCGCCCGCGCCTTAGCTTACGGAAAGAGCGTAGGTTTTGTTTTTGTACGCAAAATTCGTGAGCCGTGATAGGCTTTTATAAGTGTACAATTTTTTCGGT